>DAOTZZ010000370.1:0-17743 GCA_034433965.1 Anaerolineae bacterium | reverse complement strand
TAGCAGCCGCTCCGGAGGTTTGGGGTCGGGCAGGGTGACGGGGATGATCACCGGCGCGGCGGGCGCATCCGCTGACGGGAGATCGGCGGACGGCACGGCGTCACTTTCTCCAGTTGAACGTGTCTCTGCCGGTGGAGATGATGAGGCAACCACAGCGGGATCGAGGGGGCGCGTCTTACCCGGCGGCGCAGCCTGCACCGCCGAGGGCATCGGCGGCGGGGCTGCCGGGCGCGGCACTCCGGCTGCCCGCACGAAGAACATCAAGTCGGCCTGCATCCCGCTGGTACCCAGCATCAACTCGGCCCCGTTCATGCGCACGAAGTCGCGGGCGATGGTCAGCTCGAAGCGGGTGCTCTGGTCGCGCCAGTGATCGCGGAAATTCGCCAGCAAGGCATCAAGCGTAGAGGGCATAGAGGGAGGTCGCGCAAAGCGCACATGAAACCACGTGCCCAGGCGCGTCACTTCGGTCTCCAGGCGCACGCCCGTGCCCAATGCCTGCGCCGCTGAGTAGAGCATCAGCAGGGCTTCCTGCAACGTCTCTTGATTGCCGTGTAACACCGGATCGGCTTCGATGAGCGGCGGCGGGGCTATGTGCAACTGGGCGCTCAGCCAGGTGAGCAGGGCGTTGGCGCGAAAGGTGCGTTGCGCCTGCGCAGGGATGGGGTCGCCGCGCTTGTAGCGGATGAGGTGCGACCAGGCCACTACCAGGTTGAGCACGTTGGCGACCTTGGTCTGCGCCCGATCCTTCCAGAAGCCGGGCGGGCGGTTCTGGGCTTCGGGCATATCGCTGAGCGCGATGCTGGAGAGCGCCGCGTTGAGCGCATCGGCGATGCGGTTGTAGAGCAGGAATTGCAGGTCGGCCAGGGCTTCCCAGTCAGGCTCGCGCATGGGCGTGTTCCCGTTGTCTGCTGCGATCGCTACCAGCGATTGTAGCGCCTCTGGCCACAAACGGCATCATGAAAGGGTGCCAGGCGTCAACAAGACACACGGCACCCCCGCAAGAATGCGCCCTGGTTGCCAGGGGAAGACACTTGATGCAGTCGTCAGGACAGCAGTCCGGTGTCAGCGTGCGGCGATATTGATCACCAGCGTGCCGGGCAGCGTCTGCGCCAGGTAGTGACGAATGTCGCGGCGGGCCTCTTCGTAATACTGCAGCAACACATCGTCGGGTTCTTTGAAGCGGCGCAACGTTTGCAATGCGCACATCACGCAGCCGCGCATGGCCCGGTAGCTGTCGGTCTCGCAGGGAAGGCACCCGTTGAGCCGGATCATCATCAGCATGAAGGCCAGCACGTCCTCATGGGTTTCCGGCAGATTGGAAAGCCGCTCGACCAGCGTCGCCCATGCGTCCCCGCGCGCGCTGCGCAGCTTGGGAATCGCATGGCTGGGGAACATGAGCTCATTTTGTGTATACATCCCACCCCATCCTAACCATTTTGCAGCGCCATACTAACCACTTTATCACTGTTTTGGGCCATGCTCAATCCCCCTGTTGTGAAAAATGTATGAAGGCAACCATGCTCCATTGTTTCAGGACAAGGCATTCTGCTGCTTCCACCGTACCTGTAAAGGTTGTGCTGCATTCTAACTGGCGCGGCTCACCGCTGTGCTTACCAGTTTGGGCCATCTGGAGCATCTGGAACAGGTACTTCAGTCCCACTTTATGTTAGAGAGAATAGTTTGGAAAGGACGAGACAACTGCGCACCTGCCCCATTGAGGGTATACTACGCGCCATCCTGCCCACGTAGACCGAACACAGGTACATTCCGTGCGTTTTCCACCGCTGAAGGCGGGTCGTTGCCTGTTATGGATCACCCTTGCGCCGGATGAAGACGCTCCCGCTCGCCATGCCACGCTGCGAACCGTGCTGAAGGCGTGTCGGCTGCATCCGTTGGATGTCACGCCCGGCGCAGCGCTGGTAATCGTGGAGGAAGCGGCATTGCGCGCACACCTGGACGAGCTACGCGCTGTGCTGGGCAGCGGTGACGTTCTGCACCTGATCACCGCCGCAGGCGACCGGCTGACGGTCGAAGTCGTGCGCAGTGCAGACGCGCAGCCGCTGGCCCGCCCCTGGTGGTTGAACGATTAGTAAGCAGAGCGCATTTGCGCTAATCTCTGTCTGGGGAAAAACGTCAGACCATTTGCGCCCGGGGGTTAGCGGCGCAGCTTCCTGTACAACCTAAGGAGTCACAGAGCCATGGCCAAGAGCTATGACGTGGTAGTGCTCGGCGCAGGACCCGGCGGCTACGTGGCCGCCATCCGCAGCGCTCAGCTCGGCCTGAAGACAGCCATCGTCGAGAAGGAATGGTGGGGCGGTGTGTGCCTCAACGTGGGTTGCATCCCGTCCAAAGCGCTGCTGCGCAACGCCGAACTGGCGCATATTGTGCAGCACCGCATGAAGGAATTCGGGTTCAATGGCGGGCAGGGGGTCTCGGTGGATTACAGCGTCGCCTTCAAACGCAGCCGGCAGGTATCGAGTCGGCTGGTCAAAGGCGTCGGCTTCCTGATGAAGAAGAATGGCATAGACACCTACGAGGGCTGGGGCACCATCCAGAACGCCTCGACAGTGACCGTCGCCCTCAACGACGGCTCGACGGAGACCCTGCAGACCAAGAACCTGATCCTGGCGACTGGCGCGGTGGTCAACCTGTTGCCCGGTGTGACGCTCTCCGAACACGTCATCACCTACCTGGAGGCGATCCTGTCCGAGACACTGCCCAAGAGCGCCGTGATCGTAGGGGCGGGGCCGATCGGCGTCGAATTCGCTTACATCATGCACAACTACGGCGTCGAGGTGACGCTGGTGGAATACCTGCCGCACCTGCTGCCCAACGAAGACGAAGAAATCTCCGCCGAACTGGAGAAGCAGTACAAGCGCATGGGCGTGCGCTTCCTGACTGGCACAGCCATGAAGAAAGTCGAGGAGACGGGTAGCGGTGCGCGCGTCACGGTGGAAAAAGACGGTCAGACGGAAGTGCTGGAAGCAGAATGGGCACTGATGGCGACAGGCTTCAAGCCGCGTCTGGAAGGCTATGGCCTGGAAAACCTGCAAGGGTTGGCCATCAGCTCGCGCGGTGCCATCGAGATTGACGAGCGCATGGCGACCAACATCCCCGGTGTGTGGGCCATCGGCGACGTGACCGGCAAACTGATGCTGGCACACGTGGGCAGTGCCATGGGCATCATCGCCGCGGAGAACATCGCCGGCGTGGAGACGACTACGCTCGATTATCGCATGATGCCGCGCTGCACCTATTGTCAGCCTCAGGTCGCCAGCTTCGGCTATACGGAGGCGCAGGCCCGCGAAGCCGGTTTTGATATCGAAGTAGTCCGCTTCCCCTTCCAGGCCAACGGCAAAGCGCTCGGCCTGGGCGAGGGTATCGGCTTTGTCAAGGTAATTCAAGACAGGAAATACGGCGAAATCCTGGGCGCGCATCTGATCGGGCCAGACGTGACCGAGCTGTTGCCCGAACTGACGCTGGCCCAGAAATGGGAACTGACCGCGCATGAGATCGCCCGCAATGTGCACGCGCATCCTACTCTCTCCGAAGCGTTGATGGAAGTGGCACACGGGCTGGCCGGACACATGATCCATCTGTAAGTCTTGAGAGCATCCTGCAGCAGCGCCATGGAACCGCCTGAACCATATCCCGAACCGTCGGCCATGCCAGCGCAGGAATTGCGCGTGGCTCTCAACCGCATCGCCAGCCGGGGGCTGCGCCCGACCGCGCTGTTGCTCGGCCTGGTGTACCTTCTGCATGCGGGGATGTTGCTGATCGCCCGTCCCGCTGAAGCATCGGACTGGCTGATCGCGGTGGAGGCTGCGTTGGGGATCGCCTCGCTGGGGCTGTTCGCGCTTCTGGGGCGGCGCGCCTTGCCGCCCCATTACGCGCACCCGGTCGGCACGGCGCTGTTGCTACTGCTCCTGGCGGCTGTCTGTGCCTATCACCTGGAAATGACTCCGCCGCTGCTGACCAGCTTCTCTCTGCTGGTCATCACGGCGGGGTATCTCTACCTGGATCGGCGTTGGCTGGTCTTCACCTGGCTGATCCTGGTCGGCGCGTGGGCTTTCGTGGTCGAGCGGGCCTATCCGCAGATTTCCACCCAGGAATTCGTGACGGACGTCCTGGCCAGTCTCTCCATCGGCGTGCTGGCCCATATCATCCGCATGGGCACTCTCAAGGACATTCTGCGCTCGCGCTACCGCGAGGCGTACTATCGCGCGGCCTGGCAACGCGCGGCGCATGAAGCGCGCCAGAACGAGGCGCGTTTCCGCCTCCTGTCCGAAGCGACGTTCGAGGGCGTGGTGGTTCACGAAGACGGAATCGTGCTCGACGCCAACCAGGTGTTGCTCGACATGTTCGGCGTGACCCTGGAACAGGTGAAGGGGCGCGACGCGCTGGCCTACGTGATACCGGAAGATCGCGAAAAATTGCGTCGCAACATCGCCGAGCGCCGTGCCGAGACGCTGGAGACGGTGGGCATCCGCGCCGATGGCAGCCGCTTTCCCATCGAGGTCAACGGCAAGGTCATCATGGATGGCGACCGGGCGGTGCGGGTAGCCGCAGTGCGCGACATCACCGACCGCAAACGCATGGAAGCTGAGCGCGAGCAACTGATCACGGAGCTTGATGCGTTTGCGCACACCGTCGCGCACGATCTCAAGAATCCGCTCAGCCTGGTGCTGGCCTATGCCGACCTGCTGCGCGAAGACCTGGGCAACGCGCCCGAAGAGACGCTGCGCGAATATCTGGCCGGTCTCATCGACGGCGCGCAGAAGATGTTCCGCATCATTGACGAGTTGCTGCTGCTGGCGCAGGTGCGGCAGGGGGACGTGCAGACAGGGCCGCTGGTCATGGGCGAAATCGTCGCCGAGGCACAGCGCCTGTTGCAGCCGATGATCGCCGAGAAGGGGGCGACCATCACCTGTGCCACGGAGTGGCCGTCTGCTCTGGGTTACGCGCCCTGGATCGAGCACGTGTGGATCAATTACCTGAGCAATGCTCTCAAGTATGGCGGTGAACCGCCGGTGATCGAGATCGGCGCGACCGAACGGGACGACGGCTCGCTATGCTTCTGGGTGCGCGATCACGGCCCTGGTGTGCGCCCGGAGCAGGTGGCTCATATCTTCGAACCGTTTCAGCAGGGATCGCCGCGCCGTCAGGGGCACGGCGTGGGCTTGTCCATCGTGCAGCGCATCGTGACCCGGCTGGGTGGCCAGGTCGGGGCGGAAAATGCCCCCGGCGGCGGCTCGCTTTTCTACTTCACTCTGCCCCGCGCCGAAGTGCCCCAGGCTCAGGCCGCGCGTTAGCGGCCAGGATTGACCAGACCCTTGTTTGTTCCACTCGCCGACTTTGCCCGTCACTTTCTGACTGACCTGGGGATGGCAGCGCCCTGGTTGCTGCTGGGAGCGCTGGTCTCTGGCGTGCTGGCCGTCTTCCTCAAGCCGGTGGACTCTTCACATCCGCGCCTCTGGCTGACCACCAGCATCGGTGTCCTGTTCGGTCTGGCACTGCCCCTGGGAGACTATGCCGTTGTGCCGGTCGCTCGCCGCCTGCTGAACAAGGGGCTGCCGCTGGCGACGGTGATTGCGCTGCTGCTGGCGGGGCCGGCGCTCACGCCCATCGCCCTGGCTGCCAGCATCAGCGCGCTGCACGACCGCGCCCTCTCGCTGGTGCTTAGCCGCGTGCTGGTGGTGGCCATGACAGGAACGCTGACAGGAATCATAGTCGGCTGGGTTGCCGGGCAGGGAGCATCAGCACAGAGCACCCAGGACGATTTCATCCCCGGCGAACCGCTGCCTCGCGCCTGGCGACGTGCGTTCATGCTGGGCCTGCGCGACTTCCTGATGCTCATTCCCTGGCTGGTGCTCGGCTCGCTGCTGGCGGCGGGTGTGCGCACGGCGGTCCCCCCGCACGACCTGGAAACGCTGGCGACGGGGCAACCGGGCGAAGTACTTTCGCTGGCGGCGCGGGCCTATCTGGTGCCGGGCGACACCCTGCGCGATAGTGCACTCGCCCGCGACCTGCTTGCTGTTTATTCGCAGCGGGCGGTGCTGGTCTTGCTGGTCTTCGGCAGCACCGATCTGCTGGGCGCAACCCTGTGGCTGGGGACACTGCGGCGGCGCGTCGTCCTGCTGACGCTGGCCCTGGCCTGGCTGATCGCCGCGCCGCTGGTATGGGGCTTGGGAGACGCTCGCCCCGCCCAGACCTCGGCGCGTGCTGTCCTATCCGGCGTCGTGTTCCTCGGCCCCGCTGACGCCTACGCGCGCAACCTCTACCTGGCCCAGCTCGATACAGGCACGGTCACCCCGCTGCTCAGTCAACCAGTCAGTATCGAAGACTTCGCGCCCGCTCCCGGCGGGACGCAGATCGCCTACACGCAGAACAATGACGACGACACGGCTGACCTGTGGCTGCTCGACGTAGCCAGTGGAGCAACACGCCGCCTGACGCACTGCGTGCGGGCGCGTTGCTCGTCGCCCGCCTGGAATCCGGAGGGGACACAGATCGCCTATCAGCGGCAGGATTTCAGCGCAGGTTCGGAGGGCGCAACCCGCGCGACGCGCGTCTGGGTGGTAGACGTTGGCACGGCGCAAAGTCATCTGCTGTTCGACGATCCGCAGCGGTTGGGAGGTGATCCGCTGTGGTCACCGGACGGGCAGCGCATCGCCATCTACGACGCGGCGGCAGGCGGTATCCGCGTGCGCAATCTGCGGACTGGCGAAGAGATGTTCCTGGTCAGCGAGCCGGGCGACACCGGAGCTTTTGCGCCGGACGGGACGCGCCTGGTCTATCCATTTCTGGTGCGCGGGGCGCTTGGGCAAGAATTCTACACGCACCTGGCACTGGCCGACCTGAGCGCCGACACCCAGGTCTCGCTGAGCGGCGAACCGGACGCGCTGGTCGAAGATGCGTTCGCAGCCTGGTCGCCGGATGGGGCGCGCCTGGCCCTGGCGCGGCGTTACCTGGACGAACGCTATACTGCTGGCAAACAAATCTACCTGCTGGATGTGGCGACCGGCGCGGTGACGCCGCTGATAGTGGATGCGGCATATACACACGCCGCCCCACAATGGGACTCCAGCGGGCGCTGGATTGTCTATCAACGTTTCGCCCTGAATGCTCCGAACGCTCAGCCGGAAGTGTGGATATATGACACTCAGACAGGGCAGGCGCGGTTGCTGGCGGAGAACGCGTTCTTCCCCGCCTGGGTGCTCGCCGGACAGCCGTAACGGTGCTCCAGGTCGTGTTATATGTGCCCTCAACCCATGCAAGCAGAGAACAAGGGAGAGCACTTGTGCGAGAGCAGGCAAATCCTCTCGCCCCGCAACGCAGTCGCGAGGGAGAGGGGATTTAGGGGTGAGGGGAAAATACTGCGCAGAACTTCACAACAGCCGCTAGGTCGAGTCTGCCGCAGCGGTCTTCTCGTAGGTGTAGAAACCGCGCCCGGTCTTGCGCCCCAGGTGACCGGCAAACACCTTCTGGCGCAGTAGAGGCGCGGGATGATAGCGCTCGTCGCCCCAGGTGCGCCACAGGGCTTCCAGAGTGCCCACTACCACATCCAGCCCGATCTCGTCGGCCCAGGCCAGCGGACCACGCGGGTAGTTCAGGCCAAGTTGAATCGCGCTGTCAATGGTCTCAACGCTGAGATTCTGAGCGACCATGGTCTGCACCGTCTCGTTGATCAGCGCGCAGACCATACGCGGACGCACCAGCCCTGCCATATCGGGCACGCGCACCACGCCAAACCCCAGTTCTTCCCAAAAACGGCGCGCCCGTGCAGAGACTTCGAACTCGGTCTGCAAGGCAGGGGCAAACTCCACCAGGCCAGTGACGGAGATGGGCGGCAGCAGGCCATAGCCCACCACCCGTTCCGGGTGTTCCGCCCAACTGGCGACCTCGGTAGCGCTGGCGGCCAGGGCATTGGTGAGCAAGATCGCCTCGGCGGGCAGATTGGCCTCGACCCCTTCCACCAGCCATTGCTTGCCCTCGCGCGATTCGTTCAAACTCTCCAGCGCGACCTGGCAGCGCGTGGCCGCGCGCACCATCTTGTCGAGCGTCTCCTGATCGGCCAGTTCGTCGGCCACGAAAAGGTCAACTTTGTGGTTCCTGGCGCGGCACAGACCGGCCAACGTGTCCACCACAGGCTCTTCGCCGACAATCAGCACGCGCATCTCACGCTCCGTCTCCGGCCTGGGCAGGGTAGAAACCGCCGCGCGCGCTGTTACGCCCGGTGCGCCCGGCCTCGACCAGCCGTTGCAGGCGCGGCTGCGGGCGATAGCGCGGATGCTGGAAGCTCGCTTCATAGAGCGACTCGCTCATATCCAGCACCCGATCGAGCCCCAGAAAGTCCATCAGGCGAAAAGGCCCCATGGGGAAGCCCGCCGCTTCTAGCAGCCGGTCAATGGTGGCCTCGTCCAGGCTACCGCCGTCCAGCAAGGCCAGTGCCTCACTGCAATAGGTGTGCGCCAGGCGGTTGACGATCAGGCCGGGCGCGTCGTCCACCACCACCGGCGTGCGCTGGCACTGGCGCACCAGCAACACCGCCGCTTCAACAGCCTCAGCGCCTGTGAGAGGGGTGCGCACCACTTCCACCAGACGCAACACGTGAGCCGGACGGGGAAAGTGCAACCCGATCACCCGTTCGGGATGGCGGGTAGCCACTGCCAGCCGGCTGACCGCCAGGGTATTGGAGCTGGTCGCCAGCACCGCTTCCGGACTCACGACGTCATCCAGCGCCTGGAGTAACGCCTGCTTCAGCCCCAGCCGGTCCTGAATCGCCTCGACGACCAGTCCGGCGGGCGCGCAGGCGCTCAGGTCGGTGCAGAGCGTGAACACTCGCTTGGCACGGCGGGCAACCTGTGGGGTGATGCGCCCCAGGCGAGCCGCCTTATCCAGCCGACGACTGATGCGCCCTACGGCAAGGCGCAGTGCACGTTCGTCGGTGTCGTGCAATAGCACCGGCTGGCCCCCCAATGCCAACGCCTGGGCGATCTCTACCCCCAGCTCGCCCAGCCCCACGACAGCAATCGGCGTCCCCCTCACCATGGTAACTCCTGACGATTGGCGCGTATCATCCCAACTCTAGTGAAAAGCGCCGCGGTTGGCAAGGACAAGATCAACTTGCCACGGGCGAAGCACGAAATCATCACTCGACGCCATTTTGTACCCTTCGGCGTCCGGCAAGAATCAAGGGGGATGGGCTTCCAGCCAACAGGCGCTCGTAGCAGAGGAATCAGCCGCTTGAGAGTTCGAGGACGGAGAATCAGCCGGTGGCCGTTTCGCGGCGCACGCCCGCCATCATCAGACCGAGCGTCTCCACGTCGGCCTGAGCGCGATCCACCACCCCCACGATCTCGCCTTCATAGATAACGGCGATGCGGTCGGCCAGGGCCAGGATTTCGTCCAGGTCTTCGGAGATGAGCAGGGTGGCCGTGCCCTTGGCGCGCTGTTCGAGCAGGCGCTGATGGATGTACTCCGTCGCGCCGATGTCCACGCCGCGCGTGGGCTGCGCCGCAATCAACACCGAAGGCTCGCGGGCCAGTTCGCGGGCCAGCACCAGCTTTTGAATATTGCCACCCGAAAGGCTCTTGATAGGCGTGGTCTGGTTAGGCGTGCGAATGCTGAAGTTGCGGATCAGTTCGGCGCAGCGCTGCGCGATGGCGCGCGGGTTGAGGAAGACGTGATACGAGTAGGGGCGTTGGGCGTGCTCCTGCAACATCAGGTTTTCGGCCACGCTGAAGTCGCGAATGACGCCATCGAGCATCCGTTCTTCGGGGATGTAGGACATACCCAGCCGGTTGAGTTCGGCGGGCGATTTGCCGGTGATATCCCGCCCGTCGAGCAAGACCGATCCCGCGGTCGCCGGGCGCAGCCCGAAGATCACTTCGGCCAGCTCGCGCTGACCGTTGCCGGAGACGCCCGCCAGCCCCAGGATTTCGCCCCCGCGCACTTCCAGATCAATCCCGCGCAATGCCTCGGTGCCGCGGTCGCTGCTGGCCCGTAGCCCGCTGATCTTCAGCCGCACCGGCCCCGGTTGCGCCGGAGGCACGTCGTAGGTCAACAGAACTTCGCGCCCCACCATCATCCGCGCCAACTCGGCCTTAGTCGCCTGGGCAGTGGGCACCGACCCCACCACGCGCCCGTCGCGCAAAACAGTAATGCGATGACTGATCGCCAGCACCTCGTGCAGCTTGTGCGAGATGAAGATGAGCGCGTGCCCGTCCTCCACCATCTGGCGCAGCGTGGCAAAGAGATCGTCCACTTCCTGCGGCGTGAGCACGGCGGTCGGCTCGTCGAGGATGAGCAGCGCCGCGCCGCGATAGAGCGCCTTGATGATCTCCACGCGCTGCCGCTCGCCCACTGCCAGTTGCCACACCGGTCGCGACGGCTCTACCTGCAGGCCGTAGGTTTTGGCCAGTTGCTCGATGCGCGCGCTCACCACGTCCAGGTCGAGCAGCGGCTCGCGCGAAGACTTCAGCCCCAACGCCACGTTTTCGGCCACCGTCAGCGACGGCACGAGCATAAAGTGCTGATGGATCATGCCAATGCCCAGCGCGATGGCATCAGCAGGAGACTTGATGGTGACTCGCTGCCCGTTCAGGTAGATTTCGCCCTCGTTCGCCTGATACAGGCCATAGAGGATCTTCATCAGGGTGCTTTTGCCCGCGCCGTTTTCGCCCAGCAAAGCATGGACTTCGCCCGCGCGCACGTCGAAATCTACATGGTCAACGGCCAGCACGCCCGGAAAGCGCTTGACAATGCCGCGCATCTCCAGGTGATCGATCCGCTCGTGCCCGGTGGGCAACAGCCTGCGTTCATCAGTGGACGTGGACATGGCAACCGTTCCGTAAAGACTGCTCTGGGCAAGAGAATCGCAGCAACGCGGGACGCCACCTGATTAAGGCGGCGTCCCCTTATGAACCCAGATAGGCTATTCCTCTTCGGCCTCGACGACGGTCAGCACGCCCTCTTCGTCAATCTCGAAGCTGATCTTGCCGTCAATGATGGCCTGGATTACTTCCTCACCGGCGGCTTTCACTTCTTCGTCGAGTTCGAAGTCCTCGTTGAACTCGATGCGCAGACCCTCATTCTCCAGGGTCAGTGAGTAGGCCTCGCCCTCGATCTCACCGGCGAGCACGTCCTCAATGATCGGGTTGAGCGCCACCGTCCAGTCATAGACCTGGCAGGAGACCACGATTTCCGGAGCCAGCGAGACCTGGTTGGCCTGGGTGCCGAACCACAGCGCGCCCGCTTCCTTGGCCTTGTTGACTGCGCCAGGCACCATCTGCGCCGTGCCGGTCAGGATATCGGCATTCTCGGCGAGCATGGCATCCGCTGCCGCTGCCGCCAGGGCCAGGTCGCTGAAGGACTGAATGTAGTTCACCAGCACCTCGATTTCCGGATCCTTCCACAGCACGCCCGCCTTGAAGCCGTCCACATAGAGCTTGGCGTCGCCCGTCTCGATGGGGCCGATGATGCCGATGACCTTGCTCTTGGTGAGCATGGCCGCCATCACGCCCTGGACGAACGCGCCTTGCTCCGAGCGGGCTTCATAGGCATAGACGTTGGTGATGCCCTGGTCGCGGAAGGTGTCTACCGTCGTGCCCCAGGCAAACGCCGTGTCGGGGAAGTCGGGCGCGATATCGGCCAGCGACGAGCCATACTGCGAGCCATGCGCGATGACCAGGTCATAACCCTGGCTGGCATAGTCGCGCAGCGCGGTGGCCGCATCTTCGACGACGAACATGTTCTCCGAATAGACGAACTCGAAGGCATCCTCGCCGCGCTCCTCCTGAATGGCGAGCAGCGCGTCAACGATGCTCTGGCTGAAGGCCAGGTCGCTCTTGGTGCTGGGCATGACCACGGCCACGCGAATCTTTTCCTGGGCGCGGGCCGAGGTGAACGACGGCACCGCCATGGCGACCACAAGCACTATAACGATGAGCAACGACAACTTCTTCATGGATGGTTCCTCCTGGAAACTCCAAAGTGGACCTCTGACGCTATCCCGGCCCTGCCTGACAGGGGCAAAAGCCAGGTCGAACACCGATGCAGTCATTCGCCGCGCTCGAAGGGTTTGGTGAGCGCGGCAGGTTGATCAATGCGCCGCGCGGCGAAAATGAGCGCAATGATCGTCAGCACATAGGGGGCCATGGCCGCGTATTCGTCGGGCACGTCAATCCCCTTGGTGCGCACCTGCAGTTGCAGCGCGTTGACCAGGCTGAATAGCAGCGCGCCGAACATCACCCCGCGCGCCCGCCAACTGCCGAAATAGACCAGCGCGACCGCGATGAACCCCTGCCCGGCGGTCATGTTCTGCTGAAAGACGTTGACCAGGCTGATCGAAAGCGACGCCCCAGCCAGCGAGGCCAGCACACCGCCCAGCGTCACCGTGAAGTAGCGCACCCGCGCCACGCTGATGCCCATCGCGTCGGCAGCTTCGGGGTTTTGCCCCACCGCGCGAATCTTGAGGCCCAGCGTAGTCTTGTTGAGCACAAACCAGGTCACCGGCACCAGGGCGAAGGCGACATAGACCAGCAGATTCTGGCGGAAGAAGATTTCGCCCAACACGGGGATGTCGCTGAGCACCGGCAGATACACTTTCGGAAAGCCGTTGACGGTGACCACGTTGCCGCCGAAGACCTTCTGGAACAGCAGGTCGCTCATGCCCAGCCCGAACAGGTAGATGCCGATGCCGCTGATCCCCTGCTCAGCCTGCAAGGTGACGTTGATCACCGCCGTCGCCAGCCCCATGAGCAGCCCGACCAGGATCGCCACCAGCACGCCCATCGCCAGCGCGCCGGCGTCGTAGCTGGTCGCGCCCGCCGGCGTGAATTCGTGCACCGCCCAGAGCGACGTGAATGCGCCCATCAACATCACGCCTTCCACGCCCAGGTTGAGCACGCCGCTGCGCTGCCCGAACGTCTCGCCCAACGCCGCGTAGAGATAGGGCGTGGCCAGCCGGATGCCCGACGCCAACACGCTGGCCGTGATCAGATCGCCGATCATGGACTCGCTCTCACCTCTGCTGCTTCTGTCGCTGCCTCGGTCACGCTCACCGACACCCGACGCCGCGAACGGCGGCGGACGAAGATGTCACTGCTCACGACGAAGACGATCACCAGCCCGATCAGCGCAGTGATCAAGGCGGAGGGCACCTGCACAGTTCGCTGCAACTTATTGCCGCCCACCAGCAGTGCGCCGAAGAGGATTGAGGCGGGAATGGTTCCTACCGGGTGCAGCCCACCGAACAGCGCCGCTACGATGCCGTTGAAACCGGCGTTGCCGGTGAAGGCAATGGCGCCTCCTTCGGCGTTCATGCGGTGCCGCACACCCAAAAGCTGAATGCCGCCCGCCAGTCCAGCGAACCCGCCACTGAGCACCAGCGACAACACTACATAACGCCTGACCGGAATACCCGCATAGCGCGAGGCCCGCGGGTTCTTGCCGACCGCGCGGATGCGATAGCCGATCGTCGTGCGCCACAGCAAGACATACACCAGCGCGGCCAGCACCAGGGCAATGACAATGCCGTTGTGCAGCAGGGTTGTCCCCCACTGGCTGCTCCCTTCGCCGCTCAGCCCCAGCCAGCGATAAATATCGTCGAGCGTCCCGCCGATGCGCGGCAGATCGAACTGACGCGGCAGGCGCTCTGTCTCCGGGATGGGCGCAGCCGCGCCCTTCTGGCGCGGGTCAATGAACTCGCTGCGCACCAGATACATCATGCCGAAAATCGCGACCTGGTTGAGCATGATCGTGCTCAAGATCTCGTTGACGTTGAAATAAGCTTTGAGCACGCCGGCAATGCCGCCCCAGATGGCCCCGGCCACAAAACTGGCCACCAGGCAGGTGATGATGACGGTAGTGGGATCAGCTTCTTTGTACTTCAGGCCAATCGCCACAGCCACCAGGCCGCCCGCGATCATCTGGCCTTCGCCGCCGATGTTGACCACACCGCCTCGGAAGCTGATGCAGATGCCGATCCCCACCAGCAACAACGGCGTTGCCTTGACCAGTGTGTCGGCCACGGCGTTTTTCGAACCGAACGCGCCCTCCCACAATGCTTCGTAGGCGGTGATGGGATTGGCGTCCATCAGCGCGATCATCACCCCGCCGAGCAGAAGGGCCAGCACCACAGCGATCAAGGGCATTACAGCGTCAATGGCGCGGTCAATACGAGGGCTATGGAGCAAATTCAGGGGCATAATGTCCTCGAAGTGTACGATAGTAAAAGGGCCAAAAGAGGCTCATTATTTGAGTGCATGGTGGCCTGCTGGAATATCACTCCCCTGCATGCCAACTATTGGCGATCACTGTAGCATATTCTGTGGGTGCGGGCAAAAACAATCCGCACAAACTGACTTGTCCATCCCGTACAAATAGGGAGCACATTGCCCGTGCCTGGTCTGCCCCTGGCGTGTGCGGTGCGTGGGGCAACCGTCGTGGACGGGAGCGGAGCGCAGGGCTATAATCCGCCCCGTCGAATGCATTCCAGGCAGAAGGATCATGGCGGAACGACCTCCCGAACAGGGCTTTCCCTCTCTTGGCGATGAGGAGCCACAGTCAACGTTGCCTCAGGCAGATGTCCCCCCAGTAGCGGCGGAAAGCCCGCTGCTGCGCGACGAACCGCCCCTGGCCGAGGACGATACACGCCCGCGCGCGCCGGTGAGCGCCCCTCCCTGGGACGAAGAACCGCCGGTGGACCCGCTGGCCGACACCGCCGAGATCGCCATCGGGCGTACGGCAGCCCGCCCGTTGCTGCTGGCGCTGGTGCTCGGCGCGACGCTATGTCTGTGTCTGCTGATGGTGGGCTTTGCCGGGTACGCCGGTTACCGCGATGGGCTGGCGACCAACGACGCTCGTCTGACGCAGACTATCGCTACCGGCATCGCCGAGCAGTACCAGATGGGCGTAGATGACCTGGCCCAGGGTTACGCCGAACTGGCCGCAGCCCGCTTCGCCTGGATTGTGGAGACGGTCAATGCGCCGGCGGCGTATGCAGGGGATAGCGCTGTCCTGCTGGCGACGGCCCGCGCAATCGCCTCGTATACACCTACCCCTGCGCCTACCAGCACTTACACGCCCAGCGCGACCCCTACGCCGTCACCTACGCCTCCCAGTCCCAGCCCAACGCCGTCCCCCGAACCGCGCCAGGACCCGGCCTACCTCTTCGAGCAGGCGCAGACGGCCCTGCGGCTGGTGCGCTACGAAGAGGCCATCGAGTGGCTGGACGCGCTGCGCGCGCTTGCGCCAGACTACCGCAGCGCCGAAGTCGAGGACATGTTGGTCAAAGCGCTCACCGAGCAGGGCAAGCTCTATCTGCGCGGTCAGAATCCCGACGGGGCCGATATGCTGGCGCGCGGCGTGCTGCTGATCTACCGCGCCAACGACATCCGTTCGGTGCAGCCCAGCACTCTCCTGGGAGAGGCGATCTTCGTGGAGATGTACCTGAACGCGCGCAACTACGTCAGCGGTGGCTACTACGCCCAGGCATTGCCCATCCTCGAAGAGCTTTGTCGTATGAACTGCGGCTGGAGTTACCGGGGAGTCAGCGTGCAGAGTCTGCTCGAACAGGCACGCGGGGAAGCTCAGTAGGTCACCGACGGCAGATCGTCCATCACCTGTTGCAGCGCGGCGAGGAACTGACTGGCCAGCACCGGCTTGGTCAGCCATCCTTCCACGCCCAGGGCTATCGCCTGAGACAAGAATGCCGGGCGCGCAGTGAGCACCAGGACGCGCATCGCACGCAGGGCTGGAGTGCTACGCACTACCTGCAACACCTCAAGGCCCGACATGTAGGGCATCACCAGATCGAGCACCAGCACATGGGGCCGTTCGTAACTGAAAATCTGAAGGGCTTCGCGACCGTCAGCGGCAGCCAGAGCGCGATAGCCATTGCGCTCGACCAACGTGACAAAGAGTTTGAGGGCTAACGGATCGTCTTCGACGACCAGCACGGTGGAAACAGACATCCAGTCCCCCCTCAGGATTGTGCCTGTCGCGCACAGATAGCCTCCAGGCAACGCAGTTCAGGAGAGAAAGACTGCCAGCGAATGAGGAGAAATGCCCGATGCCCGCGTAACAGCGACCTGAGCACAATCCTTAACTAAATCTATTGGAGTTGCCAGAAAGAATTATTTACGTTTTTTCGTTTTGATGCAACTACCGCTCGCTGAGCAATGCCTGCACTATGGAACGGAATTCAGCCGCGGCGACCGGTTTGGTCACCCAGCGGGAAATACGGGGATCGTCGGCGCGGGTGGGGCGTAGCGGGCCAGTCGCCGTCAAGACCATGACGCGCATTCGATCCAGTCGGGGAGTCTGTTTGATGAAGTTCAACACGTCGTAGCCGCTGATCTGCGGCATGGCCAGGTCAAGGATGAGCAGATCGGGCGTGACTCGCTCCAGCAGCGCGATCGCCTGCGCGCCTCCCTCGGCGACCAACACCTGACATCCCAGCGGGCGGAGCATGGCGCTGAACAGATCGAGCAGCCCTTTCTCGTCGTCCACAATCAGCACCTGCGGTTCGGCCATCGGTTTGCTATTCCTCGTCAGTTGTTGTCCCAGAGGGCGGCAGCTCGCGCAGGACAGCGCGCACCGGGCTGCCGCATACCCCGGCCAGTTTGAGCGGCAACGCGATCAACTCATATACCCCATCGGGCATCCCTGCCAGGCGCAGCGCCTCCAGGTGCAGCATTCCGTGCTTCCACAGGCGATGGTGACAGGGTAGTTCGGTGCTGTCAAAAGCATCTACCGAAGGGCTATCCAGGCCCACCAGGATCACCCCTTGCTCGGCCAGCCAGTCCACCAGTTCTAGGGTAAGGTAGGGGAAGTCCTCCGGCCAGGTCTCGTCAGGCAGGTCGCTCACCCAGGTGCGGATCAGCAGGCGGCGCGTGCCGCGCAGGTCGTGCCCCGCCAGGTCGTCCGGCCCGATCCCCCCAGAGCGGCGCAACAAGGTTACCAGATAGGCCGGGCCGAGGTACGGGTCGAGCGGCAGGTCGGCGGGGTGGGGCGCGCCATCCAGAAAATGATAGGGCGCGTCGGCATGACTACCTGTGTGCGGACTGAGCGTGAGCGTGGTCAGGTTGACCGACGCCCCGTCGCACCGGCGCAGAACGTGCTCATAGCGAAACGGGGCATCGCCAGGCCAGACGGCCAGCGCAGGGGTGATGGTGCGGCTGATGTCGTAGAGCCGAACGCGCTCAGTCATCTTTGTCTGCTATGTCCGAGCTAACTTTCTCCACCTGATCGCTCCCTGCGCCAGGGCGCAAACCCGCTTTCTATTATGCACTATTTCAGAAAAAGTGGAAGCTGACTTAAGTCACGAAGGCGCGGCTCGCCGCATGACGTCGCCAGCTCCCGTCGGCCAGAATCTCCTTGATGGCTTCGATGGCCTGGATCAGCTCCTCATCGCTGTTGTAGAAGTGCGGTGACAACCGAATGCCCGCCTGCGGACGGTAATCTACCAGGATGTTGCGGGCGATCAGCTCGCGCGAGATTTCATACGAGCAGGTCGGGTTGGGTTCCAGCGTCACCGTGCCGCCGCGCTGCGCGGGGTCGCGCGGTGAGTTGATCTTGAAGCCCGCTCCCTCGGCCAGCGCGATCAGCAGCGCTGTCTGATGCATGGACTTGCGGCGGATGTTCTCCACGCCGACCTGTGCGATGATGTCAATGCCCGGCTCGTTGGCGTAGAGCGAGGGGATGGCGGGGGTGCCGTTGAGGAAGCGGAAGGCGTCCT
>DAOTZZ010000369.1:0-2935 GCA_034433965.1 Anaerolineae bacterium | reverse complement strand
TGAAGGGTAAACGTCTGTCCGATGAGGTGATCCGTGAGGCGGCACGGCTGGCTGCGGCAGCGCCGACGCCGATTGATGATGTGCGCAGCGGCGCGGCCTACCGCACGGAAATGTGCCGGGTGCTGGTGGCGCGCGCGCTGCGTGCCCTGCGCGATGGCACAGAACGGGATGGATGGCCGCAAGAACCGGCCATGCTGTGGGGAGCACATCGTGGGTATGTGCAGGAGTCGCTGCCAGCCCTGGTACGTCACGAGGACGATCAGAGCGATACCATTGTCACTACGGTCAACGGGCGGCAGTATTCGATCACCGGGGCTTCGAACAAGACCCTGCTGCGATTCCTGCGCGAAGATGTGGGGTTAACAGGCACCAAAGAAGGTTGTGCCGAGGGAGAATGCGGCGCGTGCACGGTGTTTCTGGACGGTGTAGCGGTGATGGCCTGCCTGGTGCCCGCTCCGCGCGCACATGGGGCGGAGATCGTCACCGTCGAGGGGCTGGCGCAAGACGGCGTGCTGCATCCCATCCAGCAGGCGTTTGTAGACACAGGGGCGGTACAGTGTGGCTATTGTACACCGGGCTTCCTGATGGCTGGGGCGAAGCTGCTGGAAGAACATCCGCGCCCGACGCGCGAACAGATCGAGCAGAGCATCACGGGTAACCTGTGCCGCTGTACAGGGTACTACAAGATCGTGCGGGCATTCGAACTGGCTGCCGAGGCGTTGACGGCCAGGCAGTAGCAGGCTCATGCTGTCGCAGGAGGAGGGGTGAGGCATGACGCGATATGCGCAGGCAAAGCAGCAACCTCGTTCACGGCGGTGGTGGCCTATTATGGGGCTGTCGCTAGCGGTGACGGTGGCGGTATTCGCGTACCTTGTCTCTTTTTACCTGGTTGATTTTGGGCGCGAGCGCAGCAGGACGATCAACGATGCCTACTTCGACCTGTGCCAGCGGTACCAGACCTATGACCAGTGTGATAACAGTAGACCATTCGCGGGAAAACCTGTGGTGCAGATTCTGGTCACCGCGGTGCTGTGGCTGATCATCATGGGGTTGGGGATGCTCATTGTCGGTATAGCTGCCTATGGGACTGATCCAGAGCGCAAGGTGGTCAAACAAATGGGGCCATCTCCGGCGAACAAGAAGGCTGTCGCCAAACAGCTCAAGAAAGACCTCAAGAGACTGAAAGAGCAGGAACGCGAGTTGAAGAAACAGCGCAAGTGAACGTGTGCCGGTTTGCTGGCATATGATGAAATTCTTTGAGGAGTGAAGGCAATCCGTGAGCGAACAAGCGTTTGTAATTGGCCAGACAGTGCGGCGTCTGGACGCAGTGGGAAAAGTCACTGGAGAGACGCCCTTCCCTGGCGACATCAACATGGAAGGGCAACTGTGGATGAAAATCCGCTTTGCGGATCGGGTGCACGCGCGCATCACGGCGATTGACACCAGCAAGGCAGAAGCGCATCCCGGTGTTGTGGCTGTCCTGACAGCCAAGGACGTGCCGGTCAACGAATATGGCTTGGGTATCCCCGATCAGCCGGTGCTGTGTGGGCCGGGAAGCACCAAAGAAGGCGCGGATATCGTGCGCTGCATCAGCGATCAGGTGGCGCTGGTGATCGCCGATACAGAAGAGGCAGCAGCAGAAGCGGTGCGGCTCATCGAGATCACCTATGAAGACTTGCCGATCGTAGACGATCCGCATCAGGCTATGCAAGAAGGCGCGCCGCAGTTGCACCCTCACGCTCCCAACAACATCCTGACGCATTACCGCATTCGTCACGGAGATGTGGAGGCAGGCTGGGCGCAGGCGGACGTAGTTGTGGAAGGTGAGTACCGCACCGGTTTCCAGGAACACGCCTACCTGCAACCTGAAGCTGGTCTGGGGTACATTGACGAAGAAGGCCGGGTCACGGTGATTGTGGCCGGTCAGTGGGTGCACAAGGACCGGCAGCAGATCGCCCATGCGCTCGACCTGCCCGAAGAACGGGTGCGCGTCATCTACCCGGCCATTGGCGGGGCCTTCGGGGGCCGTGAAGATATGTCTGTGCAGATTGTGCTGGCGCTGGCGGCGATGAGGGTAGGCCGTCCGGTCAAGATCATCTGGAGCCGCGAGGAGTCAATCATCGGGCATCACAAGCGGCACCCCATGACCATCCGCGCCAAATGGGGTGCGACCAGAGAGGGCAAAGTGGTGGTGGCCGAAGCGGAGATCATCGCCGACGCCGGCGCGTATGCCTATACGTCGCCCAAGGTGTTGGGCAATGCCCATCTGATGGTGTGCGGCCCCTATGAGATTCCCAACGCCAAGGTGGACTCGTATGCAGTCTACACCAACAATGTACCCAGCGGAGCATTTCGTGGCTTCGGCGGGCCGCAGGCGTGTTTCGCTGCCGAAAACCAAATGAACAGGCTGGCGGAAGCGCTGGGCATGGACCCGGTGGAGTTGCGCCTGAAAAATGTCCTGCGCGACGGTAGTATCACCGTCGTGGGGACGCCGTTGCCGCCTGGGGTGACGCTGGATCGCGTGTTGGCGGAAGGAGCGCTCCAGAGTGGGTATTGGGAGTACACAGAAGACGGCTGGCGACGATTGCCTCTGCAGCAGCCCGCCGACCTGACCAAGCGGCGCGGGGTAGGCGTGGCAATGGGGTTCAAGAATGTGGGCTTCAGTTTTGGTGCCCCTGAGGAAAACTGGGCCACCGTTGAGATATATGGAGATGTTGAGATCGAGCGGGTGGTGGTACGCGAGGCGGGCGCGGACGTAGGTCAGGGGGCACACACCGTCTTTGTGCAGATGGCCGCGGAAGCGGTAGGCGTGCCGGTCGAAAAAGTGGAGTTGATTGGGCACGACACGGCGCACACCGGTAACTCCGGCAGTTCGTCGGCGTCGCGCATGACGTTCATGGCGGGCAATGCCATCAGGGGCGCGGCCCAACTGGCG
>DAOTZZ010000368.1:0-8998 GCA_034433965.1 Anaerolineae bacterium | reverse complement strand
TCAATCTGCCCCAGCACGCGGAACCCCAGCAGGTCGCGGTAGAAGGCGAGCGCCCGCGCCAGGTCGCCCACGCGGATCGCCACGTGATCCAGCCGCTCGACGCGCGGCGCGGGCGTGATGGTGGCCTGGTGAGAGGGCGGCGCTTCCGCCTCGTCGTGAGGCAATAGCAGCGGTACGACGGTCTCTGTTCCGGCGAAGATCGGCGGCGGGACGCGATCGGGGTTTTCGATGTAGCGCACCATGCGCCGCATCAGACGATGCACCGTCTTGGGTTCATCCGGCACATAGGGCATGATCGGCAGCGAAGGGTGCAGCCCCAGGATCGAGCGGATTTCGTCGGACGAGAGGGCTTCGGGTTCGTTCTGGCGCGCCGCGGCGATGATCAGATCGGCGGTGGGGTGCAGGTCCGCCAGGCGACGCAGCGCGTTGTGAATGGTACGCGGGGCCAGGATTTTCACCGCATCTATGATGGCAATGTAGCCGTCGCAGTTGAGCAGGCCCGCTCCCTGTGCCATCTCGTCGCTGAGCATCTGCACATAGACCGGCTGTGTCCCCAGCGATGTCAGCTTGACAAAGCCCAGAACGTCTGGCGCATCGCCAACCCGCGTCTGCGGCGGTTCCATCTCCCACACAGTGCGCATGAAATGGCGCGTAGAGACAGGGGAACGCTGCCGGGTGCTACCCGCGGCATCCCAGTCGGGACTGTAGAAACCGAATACAGCGATTTTGAGCATTGGCCGAGCGCCCTTCGCCCCTGCCCGACCCGTTGTGGCAGGACTGGCAGATTATACCGCGTCAGACGCTGGCACAGGCGGCAAGGTGAAATAGAAAAGGCTGCCCTGCCCTGGCTCGCTTTCCACGCCTACCGTGCCCGACAGGCGCTCGACGATGCGCTGCACGATGGACAGGCCCAGGCCGTGCCCCTCGACATGCCCTTCGCTCAGTTGGGTGAACGGCGTGAACAGCAGCGCCTGTTCTTCAGCGGTCAGGCCCGCGCCATTGTCGCGCGCCCAGAACCGCGGCGTGCCATCCGGCAACACGTCCGCGCCGAGTTCCACCCGCGGCGGGTTCCCGCCATACTTCAGCCCATTGCTGATGTAATTGACCCACACTTCGACCACCCAGGGTGCGTAGCCCATGGCCGCCGGCCAGCTATCCGCTACCACGATCTCCGCTTTGTACTCGCTGATCAGATAGGCCAGGCGATCCAGGGCATCCTGGACGATGGCGGCCATGTCCAGCGGATGTGTCTTCAATTCGCTCTGCCGCATCCGCGCCAGCAAGAGCAATTCGTCAATGATGTTGCCCATGCGCCGCGCATTGTCGGCGATCATCTGCGTGAAGGTACGGCGTGCCTCATCGGTGAGGCTGGCCTTCTCATCGAGCAGCAACTCAGAATAGCCGAGGATCGGGCTGAGCGGACTCTTCAGATCGTGCGCCACCGTGCGGGCGAAAGCGTCCAGTTCCTGGATGAGCTGTTCGCGCTCCTGCGCAGCCTGGATGCGTTCGGTCACGTCTTTGGCGATGGTCAGCACACAGGGCGTGCCATCCAGGTCCACCGCTTCTGCTGAGAGCAGCGCCACGCCGGTCTCGCCCGACTTACGTCGGAAGGTGACTTCGACGTTGCGCACCGCGCCCTGTTCCATGATCGCGCTGATGATGGCGCGGTGTTCCTCGCGTTCCGGCCACACCATTACCTCGTCGAGCGTGCGCCCGATGACTTCTTCGCGCTCGTAGCCCACCATCTCCAGGAAGCTGTCGTTGACATCCACGAAGCGCCCTTCGTACAGCGTGTTGATCAGCATGGCGTCGGGGCTGGCCCGGAACGCGCGCGAGAACTTCTCTTCGGACTGCCGCAGCGAATCCACCAGACGGGCATTGTCTATGGCAATGGCCGATTGGTTGGCCAGCGCCATCATGAGTTCCAGGTCCTGATGCGTGAGGCTACGTCCACTGGGCAGGTTGATGGCTGTCAACGTCCCCACGCTGCCATCGTGAAACGTCATGGGCACGACGATAATGTCGCCGCAGTTGGTCTCGATACGGCGCTGTTGCACGGCGGGCGATTCGCGCGGATCGGGTTCGTCTTTGGGCGAGATGGCCGGTCGGCCTTCGCGCAAGACCCAGCCTGTCAGCCCCTCCCACAACTCGTCCAGGCTGGGGCGCTCGATCAGGTGTGCTCCAGGTCCACCGGTAACGAAATGCAGCACAGTGCTGATGGTGCGGTCGAGCATGATCAATATCACCCGATCGGCGTAGAGCGCCGCGGCCACGTTGTCTACCACGGCCTGCAACAGTTCGGGCAGGTCACGCGCTGCCAGCAACGTATGGCTGGCATTGTAGAGGATTTGCGTGCGGAACAGGCTTTCCTGCAACGCCTGCTCAGCCTGCTTGCGAGCGGTGATGTCTTCCTTGACGCCCAGGTAGTGCGTGATATGCCCGTCGGCGTCCTTGATGGGCAGGATGGTAGCGAATTCCCAGTACAGCTCGCCGTTCTTTTTCTTGTTCAGGAACTCACCGCGCCATTCGCCACCATGGGTGATCGTGTCCCACAGCTCTTCATATTCGGCAGGGGATGTGTGCCCCGACTTGAGGATGCTGGGGCGTTGACCGATGACCTCTTCAGCGCTGTAACCCGTCACCGCCGTGAAGCGCGGGTTGACGTATTCGATGACACCGTTGGTGTCGGTGATGATGACCACGCTGGGGCTTTGCTCGACGGCGCTGGAGAGCTTGCGCAGTTGCTCTTCGACCTGACGGTGTGCGGTGATGTCCACCAGACTCTCGATGCCACCGATCACCTGGCCGGTGGGATCGGTGAGTAGCTCGACATTCTTGATCACGGTGCGCTCTGCGCCGTCCTTGGTGCGCACCGTGCACTCGACTCCGCGCAATGGCCCCAGCGTCAGATCGGAGCCGGGACACAGCCCGCAATGTAGCTGGCAGTCCGCCTGACTGATGAGCGTGCATGGCTGACCCAGCAATTCCTCAGCCGTGTAGCCGAGCAATTGCTGGGCTTTCTCGTTCAGGCTGGTGATCGTCCCCTGGCGATCCACAGTGAAGATGGCCGTAGGCACGACGCGGTACACCAGTTCGGCGTATTCCCTGGCTCGCCGCAAGGCCCGCTCGCTCATCTTCTGCTCGCTGATGTCGCGGACGGACATCACGCGGATAGACCGCCCGGCGTAGGGCCAGTCCTTGCTACGCACCTCCGCCGGAAAGTGTGTGCCGTCGCGCCGTATCAGCATCAGTTCGATGGCGCTGATTCCGGAGCGCGTGAGACGTTCGCGGGCCAGCGGACGCATCTCCGGTGCGATCAACTCGAAGACCGACTTTCCAAGCAGATCGTCCGGCCTGTAGCCGAGTAGTTGTGCCAGTGGACGATTCACCGCCAGGATCACGCCTGAGTCGTGAATGATCAGCGCTTCCAGGGCCACGCTGGCCAGTCGCCGAAAACGCTCTTCGCCTGCCCCTGTTCCCCAGGTCTCCTGTCTGTCCAGAGACGGCAGCGCCGTCGGGTCTGACAACAGCATCTCCGCTCGATTCGCCGGGTGTCGTCGGCTCAGGTACACAATCAGGGCCAGGGCAGTCGCTGCCAGTAAGCCCAGCAACCAGCGCTCGGCGCCGTGAGTCAGGTGTGCGCTCCACAACACCAGTGCCCACCCGCCCCAGGTGAGCGTCGTCACCAGCCCCAGCCAGGGACCAGATGGCAGAAAGAACGCCGTGCCAATGAGCAGCAACATCAGGTAGGCGGTCTGTTCGGGTTGTTCGGTGAGGTAGAGTTGCAGCAGGTTATTGGCCAGCACCAGCCCGGCGATCATCGCCCCAAAGGGATACACCCAGGCGGCAGGCAGCGGTTGTCGGCGCAGCAGAACGTGGAGGCCGAGCAGCAGCACGGCGGTCAGCAGGGCGGAGAGGGCCAGTGTCGAGCCGTTATCGCCCGGCATCAACAGCGCGTATCCCCCCGCCAGGGCCAGGTACAGCACTCCCAGCCCTGCGGTCAGGGGACGTAGACTGCCGCGCGTGGCCTCAGTCAGCGCAGCATGCCTCTGCGCTTCCTCCAGACCCCGCTGTTCTATTGCTGCTGCCTCCTCTGGCCATGCCTCGCCCGCGGGTTGCCGATCAACCATCTTCTCCCACCCTGTTCCCGTGCCCTGTGCAATTTCCCCTGGGTGCTGGTCACTCAATTATAGTGCTAGTCACGCTAGAAAACTATAGGGAGGGCGAGGGTCTTTGCAGACAGAGGGAACGCGCACGAGCTGCTATCCCGGCGGAAAGAATGGGCCAGGGTGCCACCAGGGAACGCGGCAGCATACGCCTGGCCCGAAGAAACTCAGTCAGCGACTACAGGTGCTTCTGCGTGCGAATGTGCGAGGGCTCGTTCGCGCGGATTGGGCAACATTAGCGAGCTGATCGCTCCTGTTGCCACGAAGAGTGCCGCAGCCAGCGCGGCATACGCCATGCCGTTGGTGCGGGCATCGGTCACGAGACGCCCAACCTCTGCTCCCTGCGCGCGCATATCCAGGCCGGTCGGCATCCCGCCTGTCGCGCCGGTGACGGGATTGCTGCCCTCCGGCATAACCGGCGCTTGCCCACTCTCTGTGCCCGGCGTGTTGACCGTCGGGGCGCTCATGCTACCGTGCACTTCGGCAGGGGGCGGCCCGCTGAGAATTTCGGCGAAGTCGAAATTGACCGGCTGTTTGGCCATCTCCAGGAACATTTCCTGCATGGCCAGCACCGGCGGCGCGAGCGTCTCACTGCGGGCAAGGTCATCGTCCAGCCGGCGTTCGATGGCCGTAGTCAGCACGGTGCCGATGATGGCAATGCCCAACGCCGCTCCCACCTGCCGGATGGTGCTGTTGCCACCGGAGGCAATGCCCGCCTTGGGCGCGGGGATGTCGTAGAGCACCAGGCTGGTCAGTTGGGCGATCGCCAGCCCCAATCCCAGACCGTACAGCCCCAGGATCAGGGCAATGGTCGTGCTGGAAGTAGATGGCTCGACGACGGCGAACAGGGTCAGCAGAGCCACGACCTCAATGCTCATACCCGTAGTCACGATCCACTTGGGGCCAAGACGCGCCGAGAACGAACCGGCAATCGGCGCACCGATGAAAGCCATGATCGCCAATGGCAGTAGCGCGACCCCCGTGTCGAATGCGCTCAGTCCCTTGGTGCCTTGCAGATAGAGCGATGCAGCGAACAGCACGCCGATTTCGCCCAGGTTGACGATCAGGCCGGTGATCATGCCGTACTTGTAGCTACGGTAGCGCAGCAGACCAAACTCGAAAAGCGGCTCGCTGCGCCGCCGTTCGAGCAGGCGCTCGTACCAGGCGAAGATCGCCAGCAGCACCATGCCCAGGGCGATGGAGACGGGCACGATAGAAATGTCGTGTGACGGCCATTCCCAGCCCAGGACAGAGAAAGTCTCTTTGGGCTTCCACCAGCCATAGACCTGCCCTTCGATGATGCCGAAGACCAGCGCCCCCAATCCCAGTCCGCCGAGCAGCGTGCCCCGCACATCGAAATAGCGGCGCGAGGTGGGATCGCGTGATTCCTGGATGGCCCACAGCGATCCGACGAAGGCTGCCGCGACGATGGGAATGTTGATGAAGAAGGCCCAGCGCCACGAAGCGTGATCGATCACCCAGCCGCCTACCAGCGGGCCAAGGGCAGCAGCGACGCCCGCCGTGGCTCCCCAGATGCCGAAGGCAATGCCGCGCTCTCTGCCTTTGAAGGTTGTGGTGACGATGGAAAGCGTGCTGGGGCTGAGAATCGCCGCGCCAATGCCCTGCAAAGCGCGCATGGCGACGAGCATCTCGATGGACGACGAAGCGCCTACCAGCGCCGACCCCAGGCCGAACAGCACGACGCCGATCAGGAACAGCAGGCGCCGTCCGTACTGGTCGCCAATCTTCCCCCATAGGATCAGAGTCGCTGCGTAGACCAGCGAATAGATGGTATTCACCCATTCGACATCGCGGAAGGAAGCGTTGAACTGACGGCTGATCGAAGGGATGGCTACGTTAACGATAGTGCCATCCATAATCACCAGCGTCAGGCTCAGGCTGAGAATCAACAGCGCATACCAGCGCCGGCGATCGTGCGGTGCGTGATCTGAGGCGCTCATCGCTTCACGTTCAAGGGGCGAACCGACTGCAGACATACACTCTCATCATCCTTTCTGTTCACAGCGAAATGCTGCACACGTAGAGTCACGAACGCGCGAAACGCGGGCTGCAGACACAGTCCTCAGGAGATGGGTCGCAGACTGCGGGCGAAGAGCAAAAGCATTTGCTCGGCATAGGCGGCTTCGTCCAGCGAGTCCGGTAACGCCCGTGCCCCTGGTGACTGCTGCGCCGACATGTTGGTCAGCGCCCACATGGCACCGATGACGGCCTGCGGAGCGAGATCAGCGGCGATGGAGCCGTCAGCCTGACCCTGGCGGACAATTTCGGTCAGCAGGCGCAGGGTATGGGTGTGCTGGGCGAGCAGCTCCGCGTCGTTGTGGAAGACGGGCAACACCTGTTCCCGCCCCATGGCCATCACCTCGCGCAGCGCCACCATCTGCCGGGACATCAGGTAGCGCATGGTGGCGCACAGTCGCTCGACGGGAGGTTGCCCGGCAGTGGTTTGCAGCCACTCGAGGAAGCGCTCGTAGTGCGCCGTTAGCAGATGGGCGAGCATGGCGTCTTTGCTGGCGAAATGCTGGTAGAGCGTCGCCTTGCTGATGCCCACCGCTTCGGCCAGGTCATCCATGGTGATACCCGCCACCCCCCGCTCGGCGAAGAGTTGCTCCAGGGCGTCGAGAATGGCTTCCTGGCGCATATGCCATTGTTGTTGCCGAAAACGTCCGCGAATCATGGGGGTACTCCTTCTGGAAACCGAAGCATTTATTATAAAACTGATGAGTTTTGTGTCAAGAGGTTTGTTCGACCCAAAGCCCGCACGCGCAGTGGGCTTTCCCCGCACGTCAGTACAACAAACAAAAACGGAGCGCATTTTCGCGCTCCGGCACTGTTACGCTGACCAGGGGGCGAGCGGGCCGCTCATTGCGTCATGGCCGCGGGAGGAGTTGCGACCGCGCCGGTCGTCGGTTCGGCCACGCGAAACTGCACCTGTGACATCAACTGCCCATCGAGGAACAGTTCGACCGTCCAGTCGCCCGCCTGGAAGGTGGTTCCTTCGGGGACGATCGAACAGTAGGCGCAGATGTCCGTCCAGTCGCGGTCGGGCACCCAGCATTGCGTGTCGTCGAAGAACAGTTCACCGTTGACCGTCCAGCGGGCGCTGAGCGTGGAGCCAGCGGGTAGAAAGTTGACGCGCGTGATGACGTAGATCGTGCTGGTATTCGGCGGAAAGACGGACGTGGCACCGACGGGACAATCCTGGGCGTCACGTCCGGTGGCAGTGACCGTCTGCGAAAACTGCGTGCCCGTCCCCACCGGTGTGGCAGCGGGCGTGAGCAGGCCGAAGGGCTGATCGCCGGGCGGGGCTGCCGGAGGGGGAGTGGTCGGGACTACCGCGCCGCCGCCGGTCAACTGGAGCACGGTGAGCGTGGCTTTGGCGGCCAGCGCTTCGTTCTGGGCAGCGGCTAACTGCGCCTCCAGCAATACCGCCTGTGTCGCCGCCTCTTCCAAAGCAGCGATGGTTGCCAGCGGCGTCCCCAGCACTTCAATCGTGCCCTGCAGTTGGGCGTTGCGCGTCTCCAATTGCTCGATCTCGGCTGCGCCGGTCAATGTGTCACAGCCCGTCAGCGACAGGATGATCAGGAGCAGCCCCAACGGCCACAGTTTCACCCACCAACGCATCGTGCTTCTCCTTAGCTTCTGCGCGTCGCCAGAGCAAAGCAAGTGTAGCGCAAAAGAGGGCGGTCGTCCTATACGGCTGTCAGACGTTCCCCCACGCTAAAAGCCAAAGCCCCGCCGGGGCGGGGCTTTGGGGGTGATGAAACGCGGACGATTACAGGGCCGAGACGATACGGGAGAAGATGTTGCCGATGGCGGGGCCGAGCAGGGCCAGAATGATGATCACGACCACGGCGACCAGAACGAGGATGAGGGCATACTCTACGAGACCCTGACCCTCTTCACGCGGTTGATACAACATATGAGACCTCCTTGGATCGTTATGATAGATTGATCATCCTGATGGTGACCCCATGGTAGCATGCAACCCCAGACACTGCAATCCCTCTTGAGCAGGTTTCACAAAATATTCACAGAGCATGAACAAGCCGCCGTTTTCCTTTGACAATCCTTAACGTTTTCACAACAAAAGGGGCCGGGTGGTCTATTGCTCAGGGGCGGCCTGGTGCAGCGCCATGATGCGCCGCATGGCTTTGACATGCGTTTTGAGCGTCTCTCCGTAGGCGCTGTCCTTATGACGGCGCGCCTCTTCTTCCAGCACTGGCAGGACTTTGGGTGCGCCCTCCGCCATGCGCTGGTACCAGCGCTGCGCCGTCAGGTGATCTCCTTCGGCCTCAGCCATCTGCCCCAGCAGATAGGCGCTCATCACCTGCCCCTGCCGGAAGAGCAGCGGAGCCTCCGCCACAGCCTGCAACATCTGACGGGCGTTCTGGGTATCTCCCGCCAGGTACTGGCACAACCCCAGGTAGAAGCGCGAAGTGAGATCGTCTTCCCTGGCGAGCGCCTCCTGCAGAATCTGTGCCGCCTCCGCGTAGCGCCCTTGATGTCGCCGCAGTGACGCCAGCGCCCCGTTGACCGATAGATAGGCGGGGGCCAGTCGCCGCGCCTGTTGCAGCAACTGTTCGGCGCGCTCCCATTTGTTCAGCTCGATATAGGCCAGGGCCACCATCGCCAGCTTGTCTGGATGACCGCGACCGGCGGTCGCTTCGCTCTCCAGGGCGCGGATGACCTGCCGATACTCGCCGCGCTGCAGCAACGTCAGGGCGGGGCCGCGCCAGGCGTACAGCTTGTTGGTCACGTCACGCCGCCACAGCCGCAGGGCCATCATGCCCGCCATGAAGATCAGAAACGGC
>DAOTZZ010000367.1:0-7842 GCA_034433965.1 Anaerolineae bacterium | reverse complement strand
GGGATGCAACCGGTACTTGTAGGTGCGAATCATACTCTAATTCTTCCACAACAGGAGAAAGGAGGCAATCGCCATTCTCCACCGGGTTAAAACCCGGTGTCCCCTGGCGCAATTTCTATGGTTGTCTGCCATTCGGGGAAGCCTGAGCCATAGACACACCCGCAGACTATGTTAGAATGTCGGTGTTGCGCACACAAGGATTCCTGGTCATGAAACGCCCCCTGTCATTCCGCCGTCGGCTGGCAACCGCCCTTGCGCGAGGGACACTGCTTGGTCTTGCGTTTGGCCTGACCTTCTTTGCCGGGTTTATTGTTCGTGACCGCCTGGTTGAACCAGCGCACGAACCAGCCCCGACACACTTTGCCCTGCTGGCCGAAGTAGAGCAGTTACTGCAGCAGCACTATCTGCGCGACCTGCCGCCGGCCAGAGAGATGGAGTACGCGGCTATTCGCGGTTACCTGGGAGCGCTCAACGATCCCTTCACCTTCTTCATAGACCCGCCCGTGGCCCAGAACGAATCGGAAGTGTTGGCAGGCAGGTACGGAGGCATCGGTGTCCAGGTACGGCGCAACGAGCGCGGAGAGGTGGTGCTGTTTCCTTTCCGAGACGGGCCAGCCGCCCGCGCCGGCGTTTTGGATGGAGACCTGTTGCTGGCGGTCAATGGCGCAGCCCTGGTCCCCAACGAGCGCCTGGATGTGATCGATCGGATGCTGCGCGGCGAAGTAGGCGAGGGACGGGGCGTGTCTATCACCGTCCGCCAGCCCGATCAGACAGAAACGCGTGAGTACTTCATCGCGTTCGAAGAAGTCATGGTGCCGTCGGTGATCTGGCACATCGTTCCCGAAGCACCTGCTCTGGGGTATATACAACTGTTGCGCTTCACCGCTCGCACGCCCGACGAACTGCGCTCAGCGCTAACTGAACTGTCGTCGCAGAACGTCCAGGCGCTGATCCTCGATCTGCGCGGAAACTCCGGCGGTCTACTTGAGGAGTCAGTGACTGTCGCTTCCGAATTCCTGGACGGCGGGGTAGTTTTCTATGAGCGCACACGACAGGGCGAAAAGGAGACCCTGGCAACGCCTGGCGGAGCGGCCACCCATCAGCCACTGGCCGTGCTGGTTGATCAGGGGACAGCCAGCGCGGCTGAATTGGTCGCTGGCGCTATCAGAGATCGCGGACGGGGGATTCTGATTGGGCAAAAAACGTATGGCAAAGGCTCTGTCCAGCTCATCTTCCGTCTTTCTGATGACTCTTCGATCCATATCACCAGCGCCGAGTGGTTTACGCCGGCTCATGTGGCACTGGACGGGCAGGGTTTGCAGCCAGACATCGCCATGATCCCGGCTGAAGACGGACGCGATGTCGAGCTCGGCGAGGCCGTCCGCTACCTGAGCGCCCAGCTTACGTCTGCCGTATCTCATGCTGCAAATTGACTACGCCGAAAACGGAGCACGTCAACCTATGGCATCGCCCTCTTCCAGTTCAGCCCCGAACCCTCTTGGTTCACTGCAACGTGTCCGGTTGATGTTCGCCGCAGTCCTGATCGCTGCAGTGGCATTTCTGGCGGGGGTCTGGTTCGCCGAGCGTACCGACTCGCCCCATGATACGCGCAATTTCGACATCTTCTGGCAAAGCTGGAGCATTCTAGAGCGCGAGTTCTACTACGATCTGCCCGAAGAACGCGAGCTGATCTATGGCGCGATTCAGGGGTTGCTGGCCAAGGCGGGTGACCCCTATACCTTCTTTGCCCCACCCCGTCAGGCTTCCTTCGATCGGCAGCGCATCGCTGGTGAGTTTGGAGGCATCGGGGCTTATGTGGGTCTGAACGCTGAAGGACAGTTGACCATCACCGCGCTTTTTGCCGGTTATCCTGCCGAAGAGGCAGGGCTGCAGGTCCAGGACGTCATCCTGGAGGTAGATGGCGTATCCATCGCCGGCTGGACCCTGGAAGATTCCGTAGCTCGTCTGCGAGGCGAAGTGGGCAGCAAAGTCACCCTGACGGTCTTTCGCCCTCGTGATGAGTCCCGCTTCAGTGTGGAGATCACCCGTGCGCGGGTCGAACTGCCGACCCTCATTGCCAGCACCTACGACAACGTAGGCTACGTGCGCCTGTTCAGCTTCAACGATCGGGCAACAGAGTTGCTGTCCAGCGAGATTGACAAATTGCTTGGCCAGGGTATTGCGGCCTTGATCCTCGACCTGCGCGGCAATCCGGGCGGTTTGCTCGATCAGGCGGTCAGCGTCAGTGACCTGTTCCTGGACGAAGGGGTTGTCGTCACTCAGCGCGATCGCGATGGCCACAACACGGTTTACCGTTCGGTGACCGGCCAGCCCGCCGAGAGTCTGCCAATGGCTGTGCTCGTCGACAGCACCAGCGCCAGTGCCGCTGAGGTAGTTGCTGGGGCGCTGCAGGATCGCGGCAGGGCTGTGCTCATCGGCCAGCCGAGTTTCGGCAAGGGGTCTGTACAGCACGTGCACGATCTGCCCGACGGCTCGCAGGTACATGTGACCGTTGCCCTGTGGTTCACCCCCAATGAAACACCGATCCAGGGCCAGGGACTGACTCCCGATATCCTGGTCGAAGAGACAACCGGGCCGGATGAGGGCGACGACCCCTTCATCACCGCGGCGCTGGAGTACCTGAACGCCCAACTTCAGGAACCTGCCTCACCCTGAACAGGAGTGATCGAAAGCGTGAACACAGGACGCAAAATAGTCGCTACCAACCGCAAAGCGCGTCATGACTACGAACTGTTGGAGACTTTCGAGGCCGGGATCGCCCTGACCGGCTCCGAGATTAAGTCCATTCGCGCCGGTCATGTCAACCTGCGCGAAGCTTATGTACTGCCCCGCGATGGCGAACTGTGGCTCCTCAATGCCCACATCGCTTCCTACGATCAGGCTGGGCGATTTGGGCATGACCCTCTACGCCCGCGCAAGCTGCTCCTGCATCGCAAGGAGATCGACCGCATTGCCGCCCGTGTACAGGAGAAGGGGCTGACCATCGTCCCCACCATGATGTACCTGACGCGCGGTCTGGCCAAGCTGGAGATCGCTCTGGCACGCGGCAAGAAGCAATACGACAAACGCGAATCTCTGCGCAAGCGAGAAACCCAGCGTCAGATTGAGCGCTCGCTGCGCAGGCGCGAGGACTGAGAGGATCAACGAGGTGATCCCCGACATCCCTCAGCGCTGGCCGTCAACTATTCGCGAGATCAACGACCTGCCTCCTCAGCAGAAGCAGGCGATCTATCGCACCCTCATCCCGGAGTGGGTGTATCTTCGCTTTGGCATTGATCCCCAGAGCGACACCATGAGCGGACAACCCGCGATTATCTATCGCTGCCCCTCCGGCAGTAGCTCGGTCGAAATCTCCGTCTACCCTGCGCCCAATGCGCCGGAACCCGCCATCTATCTGCATATGGGCGACACGTTCAACGGGCAACTGATGGTGCTGATGGTGATAGTCGGCGACCCAGACTCACCGCGCTTCAATATTGATGTGGATGAAGAGGGGCGCGACACACAGCTAGGTATCCGCAGTCGCAACATCCCCGAAGAAGTCCGCGCCATGCAGGCGGGGTTGGCCCCCGGCCAGACCCGACGCGGCCTGCGTCTGTTCCGCGCGGCCCTGCCCGTTTTCGAGCAGTTTGTCAGCCGGATGGGGCATGAACTGTTTCTCATCGAGCCGCTCTTTTACCATAACGCCATTACCTTCGAGCGTTACGGATTCGCCTACGCTCGCGGCCTTCAGCGGATGCACTGGATTCACCGCGAGTTCCAGCCTGGGGGTATCCTGTACGCGCGCCTCGACGGATCGACCCCTTTCCGCCATCCCGAAGCGTGGCGCTCGGTTTCCGGTCGCTCGTGGGCCATTCACGATGGCATTCTCGGCGAGCCTTTCACCGATGTGCTCATGTACAAGCGAGTGGGAGTGCACGCAAACATTGCCACTTTCCCCAACGCCATCTGGTGAAATAATCACTCGTCAGACGCCCCCGATGCGCGATGTGAAGCTCTGGTATCGGGGGCGATAGCATGGTATGATCGCAGTCGCATATGCCGCCGTAGCTCAGTGGATAGAGCGCTAGTCTTCGGAACTAGGCGTCGCGGGTTCGAATCCTGCCGGCGGCATCCCCGGCCAGCCAGGAACTATCTGCGCTGGCCGGTGTCTTGTCGCCGAAAGCGGTTGCCCGTTGTTCTCCCGAATGTTACAATTTCTTCGCCTGAACCATGCTTCACACACGCACAGGGTACTTCGTTGATGAGTGAACCGGCTCTCAAGAGACAAAAGCGCGTGCTCTCTGGCGTTCAGCCATCGGGCAGCCTGACTATTGGTAACTATGTCGGCGCGCTCAAGCAATGGGCGCGCGAGCAGTACAACTTCGAAAGCTTCTTCTGCGTGGTAGACTTGCATGCGGTCACCGTGCCCTACAACCCCGCCGAGCTACGCGAGAAGACACGCGAGGTGGCCGCGCTCTATCTGGCTTGTGGCATCGATCCCGCTGTCTCAACGGTGTTCGTCCAGTCCCATGTGCCCGCTCACAGCGAGCTGGCCTGGCTGCTCAATTGCATCACGCCGCTGGGGTGGCTGTATCGCATGACACAGTTCAAAGACAAGGCTGCCCGACAACAGGCCGACTCGGTTGGCACTGGGCTACTCGACTATCCGGTGCTCATGGCTGCGGACATCCTGCTCTACCAGGCCGACGCGGTGCCAGTAGGGGACGATCAGCGCCAGCACCTGGAGTTGACCCGCGATATCGCCCAGCGTTTTAACCATCTTTTCGGCGAGACCTTCACCATACCCGAAGCGATGATCCCGCCCGCGGGTGCGCGCATCAAGGGGCTGGACAATCCACTGGTCAAGATGAGCAAGAGCCTGACCGAATCGGAGTACCACGCTGTCTACTTGCTCGATCCACCGGATCGGGTCAGAAAGAAGATTATGCGCGCGGTCACCGACTCCGGTCGCGAGATCTGCTTCAGCGACGATCCAGAAAAGGCCGGCGTGAACAATCTGCTGGAAATCTACGAAGCCTTCACCGACCAGCCCAGAGACGCCATCGAAGCGCACTTTGCCCAGGCGCGCGGTTACGGCGATCTGAAGAAGGAAGTGGCGGAGGTCGTCATCGCTGCATTGCAGCCTATCCAGCAGCGTTACCGCGAACTGACTAATGAAAAAGGCTTCATTGACCAGTTGCTGGCCCAGGGAGCAGAGCGGGCCAGCGCAGTAGCCGAAGCGACATTGAGGCGCGCACGAGAGAACATGGGCTTCCTCATGCCGCCTGGCTAGACAGGCCGGGAGGGCGCCATGAATGGCGAGCCGGTTCCACGTATCCCGCCGCTTGAGGGGTGCCTGTACTGCCATCGTGAGGGGACAACCGCGCTCTCGACAGAGCGGCGTTTCCTGGGGCCGCGCCGCTATCCGCTTGTGCGCTGCAGTCATTGTGGTTCAGTAGCCGAGCTTGACTATGACCCACACTCCGCCGATGACTGGCGCATCCGTTACCGCCGCGTCAATCAGGACCCGCGCTACTACTATGTCGCCGTGCACTACCGTCGCCGCGGCTGGGTGAGCGCTTCGGACGCGCTGGATATCAGCCGCCGTGGTTACGCGCAACGAATGCGTGTATTCCAGGCCGAAAGCGGCGATCTCTCCTGGCTGGTCCCCCCGGACGCGGAACTCCCCCTGGCTTTGCGTGCCGGCGAGCATCTCATGCTGGAAATGCGAGCGGTTACGTTACGCGAGGTCTCACCCACCACGCTTTTCGTGCGGCCCAACCGGGGGACTGTCCTGGACTCTGGCAAGTGCTATCTCAGTACGCATCGCTTGCTCTTGCATGGCCAGCGACAGCCCTGGGCACATGATCTGCTGACCATAGAACGGGCGCTTTACAACGACCGTTACTGGCTGATCATCGCGCACGACGCCGAGCGGTGGGTGCAATATGTTGGCGCGTATCTCGAAGATCAGCTTGATCCGCAGTTGTTCGTCACCGTGGTGGATTATCTGGCGCTGAATCGACGATGAGGTATCTCGGCGTCCTCAGCGGCATGTGTTTCTGGAAAAATGGTCGGATAAATTTACCGGATAAGCCTTGACAATTCGTTATAAGTTTTTTATACTATCGTCAAGAGTCCGCAAAGGACATCCCACCACCCCACCCGCTAGAGCGTCGCGTCTCCCCACACGCGACGCTCGCCTTTTAGGTCATAGCTTTCGCCCGCAGGTCCCGGCAGAAGCCTCCGCGCCTGACAAACAAGAAAGGCCACCCTGACGGCGGCCTCTCATCAAGCTTTCCACGCCCCAGACTGTCAGGCGGAAATCGCTGCACCACGCGCGTGGCGCGTGGTATGGCGCAGGTACGCCTTGGTCAGCTCGGCAACAACTGAAGGCAGCAGGATCAACGGGATTAGATACCCCCAGTGCAGCGCCGAGAGCGTCACGGTGTCGAATACGGTCTGCAGAAATGGGACATACACCACCACCAGCAACAAGATCACAGAAGTGAGCACTGCATACTGCATGAAGCGGTTGCTGAAGAAGCCGATGCGATGCAACGGGTAGATCTCTGAACGTGCAGTATAGGCACGCAGCAGTTCGGAGAACGACAGCGTCACGAATGCCATCGTTCGCGCCAATGTCCAGTCTGCAGGGCGCAGGTGACGACCAAGGGCAAATGCGAGCAGGGTGACAGTGGTGATAATCACTGTCTGGATTATCATGCCTAACCGCATCTCACGGTTGATGATTGGTTCGTGCACGGGACGTGGCGGGTTATCCATGATATCCGGATCGCCCTTTTCGACGCCCAGGGCCAGTGCCGGCGCGCCATCCGTCAGCAGATTGAGCCAGAGCAGTTGGATAGGCGTCAGGGGGGCTGGTGTGCCCGCCAGAGTTGCCAGGAAGATCACGGCGATTTCGGCCAAGTTGCAACTCAGCAGGAAAAACACGAACTTGCGAATATTCGAATAGATGATCCGTCCCTGTTCCACTGCAGAGACAATGCTCACGTAGTTGTCGTCGGTGAGCACCATGTCTGCCGTCTCTTTGGAAACGTCAGTGCCGGTGATGCCCATTGCCACGCCGATGCTGGCCCGCTTGAGGGCAGGCGCATCGTTCACACCGTCGCCCGTCATCGCCACAACGTAATCGCGTGCCCGGAACGCTTCCACGATGCGCACCTTGTGCTCCGGCGAAACCCGCGCGAAGACGTCTACTTCCCCGATGATCGTGGCCAGTTGTTCCGGCGACATGGCTTCGACTTCGCTACCGCGCAAGACACGCCCGCCAGGGCGTAACAGGCCGATCTGCTGGGCGATGGCGCGCGCTGTATCCGGGTAATCACCAGTGACCATCACCGTCCGAATCCCTGCGTGCCGCGCCTTTTCGATAGCGGCGGAGACTTCCGGACGCGCCGGGTCAATCATGGCAACCAGCCCCACGAAAGTGAGATCGGTTTCCAGGGCATCCGGCGTAAGCGGGTCTGGGATATTCTCCAATGGACGCTGTGCTACGGCCAGTACCCGCAGAGCCTGGTTGGCAAACTCCTGGTTCATACGCAAAACCTCGGTTCGCGCCTCGTCGTCAAGAACGCAGGCATGGCCGTCTCGCAAGATGTGCGAGCAGCGCTCCAGAACGATTTCCGGCGCGCCCTTGGTGATCGCCAGATAACCGCCTTCGGGCTGCGCATGAATCGTGCTCATGCGCTTGCGAGCCGAATCGAAGGGAATTTCGTTCACACGCGGATAGCGGGCTTCAAGCTCGTCGCGCCACAGGTTTGCTTTGGCCGCCAGCGTGACCAACGCACCCTCTGTCGGATCGCCTACCATACGGAA
>DAOTZZ010000366.1:0-5014 GCA_034433965.1 Anaerolineae bacterium | reverse complement strand
GCCTGGATGCCAATTCGCCACAGAGTATCGGGCGCTTTTGTCCCTGCAACCGAAAGGTCTCCGCCAGCCTCAACCATGACATTGGAAAAGCCCTGTTGCCTTAGAATGGCCAGTCCCTGATCAACAACGTAGCCTTTAGCAATGCCATCCAGCGTAACTCCCATACCCTTCTTGGAAAACCAGACCTCGCTCTCCTCGACATAAAGGTTGCGGAAGCCCACCAGTTGCAGGGCCGACGCCAGACTGCTGGCAGGGGGAAGTCTCCGCTCCGTGCCCAGACAGTTCTGATACAGATCGACCAAGGGCTTGACTGTCACATCAAAGGCCCCGCCAGTAAGTTCCGAAATCTGCTGTGCTGCCCTTTCTACGTTTAAGAGATGTGGGTTAGCCGCTTTCAGAAAACCATTCCGGTTCAGACATGAAAGCTGACTGGAGGGTTGGTAACGACTCAGGATCGCTTCGAGAGCGACCATTTGCTGCAGGCACGTCTGAATAGCCGCCTGACCTGCCTGCCGGTCGGAAGTGACCAGGGTCAGGTTGACGACAGTTCCCATCAAGAGCCGGGTTTCCGTGACAACTTCCAGGGAGTTCTGCGGGCGGTCGGCTCTGTCTAACATGAAGGCCGCCAACCCTGCCACGCTGCTCGCGCCAATGATACGCAGAAACTGGCGGCGTTTGAAAGTTTTGGTCTGCGTCATGGCAGGCTTCACTCGCTTTCTTCTGAAACGGGCAGGCTGAAGTCAATGGTGGGGGTTGGCTCTGGCGGAGTCGGTGTGTATAGCACCCCCTCAGAAGGCAGAGCCCCGCCGAAAGTCTGCGACTGCTCCAGAGCATCCATGACGTTTGAGCCTAACTGGACTACCAGTAAACTCACGGACACAATGACGAAGATCAGGAGGAACATTTCGATCAGGCGCTCTTTGCGCCGCGGAATCGCTTTTGCCATAGTTCCGTTACCCATTCCCGCATGACACGGATAAATTCAACGATGGGATGAATGGGACACAAATACGTACACCAGGGCCGCTTGACAAACATGGCTACTACCAGGACAAGGGCCAATACCGCTATCTGCACAGGACTGCCGAACAGGCTGAACAGGGTGCCAAACACCTCAAAGCTTGACACCCCAGGGTTGCGAAAGAAAATGCCTAAGAGAATTGCTGTCAAAGCCAGGCCGCGCTGAACCCAGGCCAGCCAGTGACGATGTCGCCGCAATGAGTAGACCTTTGCGCCTCCAAGCAGCCCCATGCATTCTTGGGCCGCGCCAAAGGGACAAAACCACTCGCAGTAGGGGTTTTTGTTGTCGGCAGTGACCACGAAAAGCAGCCCCCCAAGCAGAAAATACCAGTAGAGGTTTGTCTGCCACTGGGGCCAGTAGCCGAGTAGCAACTTGCCGAAGTAGGCAACCGTGATCGGGATATTGTAGATGAAGCCCAGCACGATCAACCCCGTCAGCAGGGAAACCCAGCGCACCTGTTTCTTGTATTTGAAGCCTTGTCGGTGCCCGATATACCCCACGAAAAAGAGGCCCAGCACGGCTATCTCTGGCAAACCAAAGCGAATGGCCGGAGACCTTGGGCGGGCCACACTAAAGCCCAACTCGCGTGCTGCTGTTCGGCTACCATCCCTGGCCGCCTCGGCGAGCGCGCGCGAGGTGTAGGTAGCTCCGGTCACGCCATCAACATCTGCGCCCAGTTCAAAGCGGTCAGCGTACGACTTGCCGATCAATGCATTCAGCACACCCTTGCTCACCACCCGGTTGAACCAGTCAGGTGTCTCTTTGTGCGCGATGATGCTGAGGCCAACGATCTCACCATTCAGGTTTGTGGCAACAGCGAGTTTTAGCGGTCCCCCATACCCATTGGCTGTGCCAATGGCGACATAGCCGACCAATTCGCGTTCGCTGCGATCAGTCCAGGCGCTATAGACTCCTTCGTCCAGGCGTTCAAAATAGCCAGCCTCGGGCATGGCCTGCCGGACAGCTTCGAGTAAGTTCGCTTCGGCCCGGATGGCACCCAGCACCCACACCAGGCCGATCAGAGCCAGGGCGCCAACAGCAAGAATTCTCTCCCTCTGGCGGCGCTTGGCGCGATTGTGGGCGGGGACGACGTTACTGGACAAGAGACCTGTTCCTCCGTTTCAATCAGCTATTGAGGTTTGCATGTCGGCCAGAAGCTGACGAGCTTTGTCGGCCTCAGCCGCAAGGCCAGCCTGCGCAAGCACGTTGATGGCGTCCTGGCAGCAAGTACGCGCCTCTTCCAGTTGCTCCTGCTCGAAATAGGCCAGAGCCAGCATGGCCAACTGTTGTCCCTCAAGCTCTGGCATAGCGTGTTGGCGCGCCAGCTCAACGGAACGGCGATGGAAAACAGAGGCCTCCTCCAGTTGTCCCAGTTCCGCCAGGACGATTCCAATGCGTCCCATCAGATAGGCCTCGTCGGACTCTCTGTGAAGCCCCTGCACTTTGTCCAACGCCTGCCGATAGGCATGCAGGGCGTCCTCGTATTGGGCCAGATCCATATGTGATTCAGCCAGGTGCAGCAGCATGTTAACTTCTTGATCCACATCGCCGATAGAGCGGGCGTATTCAACCGCTTCGCAAAGCACCCGGTGCGCTTCCTCCGACTGATTGCACTGGTAGCAGGCCAGCGCAAGATACTTGAAGGCCATCAGAGCCGTCTGCTGTCGCCCCAGCTTCTGAGCCAGGGCAACAGCTTGTTGCGCATGCTGCAGCACCTGTTCTGAATGGCCGAGCTTGAGGAGACATTCAGCCAGAAGCTCCCTGGCCACTAACTCGGTGTCGCGGTCCTGCTCTTGCAGAGACAGCGCCAGCACTCGCTCGAAAATGGATACTGCTTGTGGGAGCAGATTTTGCCAGACGAACAGGGTGCCTCTGTTGAGCAGATACCCGCATTCAGCACGTTTATCGCCAAGCTGAGCGGCTACACCCGCTGCCATCTCAAAAAAGACCTGGGCCTCGTCCAGGGCCACCACTGCCGTTTTGAGATTTCCCAACCCGGCCAGTGCCTTCATGAGATGCCGCTTGTCATCAAGTTGCCTGGCTATTTCGAGCGCGCTCTTCAACTTCTCCAACGCAAGGCTGGTATCCCCAGCGTCGGCCAGAAGCTGACCCTGGCTGATAAGCGCGTCACACTTGATATCCAGATCGGCATGCTTTTCGGCCAGATCGACAATGCGTTCGACAATTTCGTAGGCATTGTGCAGGCGACCAATGTCTCGATAGGCAGTAGCTTGTAGGCCAAGACAGTAGACCTGAAAGGCCAGGTCTCCGAGGCTGACTGCCAGTTGCTCAGCCTCTTCAAAGGCGGCAATGCCCTGGTCGAAGACGCGCGTCTGAAACAAGGCCGAACCGAGGTCGCAAAGAGCCAGGCACAGGGGCCAGGGTGCGCCGTTCTCGCGTGCTTTCCGCACTGCTTCCCGGCAGACAATGAGTCGCTCCTGCGGGTTTTCTTGCTGATGAGTGGTCATGCTATGCCTGTTCATAAAAGGGATCACGGGGAAGGGCTATCCCTTCCTCGTGATCCTCCCTACAACTCGATTCCGCTGCTATCCTTCTGTTTCCGCTTCTGTCCTGGCGCTCTTTGGCGTCCACATCATCAAACGCCACAGGCCAACTCCCAGGATCAGACAGATAAACAGGATCAGCAGCATGAGCTTGAAACCGGCACTGCCTTCATTTTCACCGGCCAGCGTCCCATAGGAGTAGAAGGCTAAGCTGAAAAGACCATACCACAGCAACGCCAGCACACCCTTCCACCACGTGAGATGCCAGCCCTGGTCTTCGGCGAACGCCTTGAAGGCTGCTGCCACCAGGACCAGGATCACCCCCATCAGAAGCCAGAAGAAATCGCTGCCGAAGAACATGGTTACCCTCCCTTGGATGGTTTGACGATCTCGAGATCCAGGTATTTCTCAGCCCGCAAATAGAATGGGGGTTCACGGTAGGCGGCGAATTCACCGACCGGCGGTCGGTGATAATCAGCAGCATCGGGCGCATCGAAGAGATTCTTCTGCATCCAGAGCAAACCGCTGCTCACCACGCCGGTGGGATCGCGCGGGTCGAGGGTGCGGGCCATATCGTGGATCCAGTTGTCTTTGCGGCTATAGGGGCATACTGCAACGCACAGACGGCACCCCATCGGCCCCATCGTCTCGCGCCAGAAGTTGTAGCAGGCCCCATTGTTGATGTACCAGTGCTCGTACCCGCGAATGACCATGCCATCAGGCGAGTCGGCCATGGAAATAGCTCCGGAAGGGCAGCTTTCGGCGCAGATCTTGCATTTCTTGCAGAACTCTGAGACGCCGAAGTCAATGGGCCTGTCGGTTTTCATAGGCAGGTTGGTCGTGACTACAGCCATGCGGCAGTTCCCACCTAACTCTGGTGTGATGCAAAAACCGGTGCGGCCCAGTTGCCCCAGCCCAGCTTCCACAGCGTGGGGGGGGACGATCAGGTCATAGCCCTTCATCGGCGTATGGGCGCGTGCCGGATAGCCCATGAATTTCAGGCATCCTTCCAGACGAATGGCAGCCGACGAGACTCGATCATAGGCGTCGTAGCTTGTGCCGAATTGTGGGTTGCTGAGTACAACGTCCCACTCCATTGGCACGCCGAGGACAATGGCGTATTCCCAGTGTTCGGGCATCTTTGAGAAGTCGTAATCAGGGGGACAACCGCGCCATCCATCCGAGTAAAGCCAGTCCGGATTGGTTTTGGTGATTCCGACCAGCGTTGCCCCATACCGATGAGCGACTTCCTTGATGAATTCTGCTGCCAGTTCCGGAGACTTGAAAGGCAGACGTTCCCCCAAAGGTTTTGTCTCTGGTGGTTGATCGGCGCTCACGCGTACCGTAATCACGAAGTCCGATTCCTCAGGGGGCGTCTCAGGCCGTGGCAGCCAGGCTCCATGGGCTTCAAAACCCGCACTATACGCATCGGCCAACTTGTAGTAGGCGCCGTATTTTTGGCGGTCGGCCATGTTGGTCGGAATGGTCT
>DAOTZZ010000365.1:0-4606 GCA_034433965.1 Anaerolineae bacterium | reverse complement strand
CCCCACGATGCCAGGCTTGTCGGTCATGGTCACGGCTTCAGGCGCATGCACGATCTCGATGGGTAGATCGCGAGCAGGGTGACGCTCCAGCTCCGCACGGACTTTCTGCTCGTCACCGACGAGCACGATGGACACATTCAGTTCGCGGGCAGCCAACACCGCTCCCTCTACATCAGGAACGGGGTTGCGGTCGCTGCCCATCGCATCTACGGCGATCTTCATTCCCAGGACCTTGTCTAAGCACGAAATTCGCCACAAGCAAAACCCGATTGTACGCCAGAGGCCGCTCCCTTGGCAACCATTGACAGGCCCCTTGAGCCGTGTATAATCAAGATCGCTTGCCCTGGTGGCGGAATTGGTATACGCGGCAGGTTGAGGGCCTGTGCCCGAAAGGGCGTGGAGGTTCGAGTCCTCTCCAGGGCATCTCTTCAGAACATGAGTGCCGGAGGAGCCTGCAACAGGCTCTTAATTTTCCTTCTGTTCAATTATCGAGTTCAGAACTATAATATAATCTCCAAAACTACTGCCGCTTCCGCGCCCTTGTCGAGCAACGCTGAGATAGGCGACTCCGTCACGCGGCAGGCGAAACGGTACTTCCACCCGTGCTCGACCATCGGCTGTTCCCCTGGCGATCACCTCAGCGGCAGCGTTACGGACCTCGACCGATAACTCTAGAGTGCCCGCCGTCACCTCGACCGTCGCCTGAACTTGCTGGCTCCCCTTACCTCGGATGATCCACTGATCGGCAAAATGCCCGTCATCCAGGCGCCCCACATTCTGCTCCCCGGGCCGAATGACCAATCCTTCGCCCGTGTAACTCTCCGGAGCGATCCCCAGGCTGTAACTGACCGCCCCCCATACCTGGGACTTGACAACCACCACGCGGTATTGCTGACCACCCTCAAGCTTTGCAGCGGTTGACCAGCAGTTGTCCCTGTTCTCGTCAATCTCCCCCTGCTCCAATGTGTCTCCAGCTTGCGATAGCACAATCAGCGCCAGTTCTCTGCCTGGCGAATGACTGCATCCCCGCAACCGATATACGCCCGAAAAAGCGGGACGTACTTCCCATTCATGAGCAGACACGTTGTCAACAAGCTGACTGACGACCTCTCCTTGCAGCACTCCCATGTCTGTTGCCCCAGGCGTTGGCGCGTCTACCCGGATCTCGTATGTGACTGCGTCAGCGTTCCCGAATGACGTTGGCTCAGCACGCACCATCACTGCGTACAGGCCCGTGCGTGGCAGAGACAAAGGCCCAACCACGAGTCGTCCTGTGTTTTGCACGCTTCCCTGTAGCAGTCCACCACTGCTGTCCACCAGGGTGAGAGACACGCTACCGCGAGGCACGGTGACCAGAATTGTCCCCGTAACCTCAATGACTTGTCCGGCCTGGCCGTAGAATACCCATGCTTCCGCCGCATGACCAGGGGACAGGCTACTCCGTTCTGGCTGGCCGATGACAATGCCCTGGAGATGAGACTCACCTTCCAGCCCGACGACCCCAATCGCAGCAGCAAGTTTGTACTCAATCGGGAAGTCTGCAGTTGGTCGCGCGGAGACGCGCAAGGTGTAGGTTCCCGGCTCAGGGAGTCCCGCAATCTCAAAGGTCGAGTCGCCTTGTACAGCACGGTGAGTTGCCAGCGTTGCGCCATCAGGGGCCAGAAGTATCAGTTCCACAGCCTCTTGCATCTTGGAAGTCTCGATCTGCACGACCAGCCCTTCACCAATGTCTCCTTCGATGAGCCACGAGTCCGCCGGATCGGACGCTGTCAGACCGCCGTACACCGATCGGCCCCCAATCGGCAGGACACCGCCTGATGAACCAGACACACCCTCCTGCGCACGTTCCGCGAATACGCTGTATTCGCCTACCCCTGCGCCGGCAGCATTCTGCCAGGATCGCACGACCAGAGTGTAATCTCCTGTCACTGGCAAGCGTACTGGCCCGATCACCGTGTTATCGGACGGCGGATCGGATGACTTCGCCAGATACCCTGTCGGCCCATAGAGGATGACGTCAGGCGTAAGCTGCGCACCAGCAACCTTCACAGTGAAGGTCATTACCTCCCCCTGCCTGCCGGAGAAAATCCAGCGTGTCGCATCCCCCGGATCCTGAATAGTCTCTATCAGGCGCACACCGCTGCCCAGTTGGCGCACAGGCCCTTCTGCAGGAGCGATCAGGGCAAGCCGGGTCACATACAGGCCATAGCCCATCGGCCCATCGGCGGCAAGCCGGATGAGATAGTGCCCGGTACGCGGGACAACGAACAGGGGTACGGCAAGCTCGTCTTCTCTGGCGACGACTTGCACGGGGAGATCCCTTCCATCCTCCCCTTCGAGTGATAAGTGAGGCAGCGTCTCACCCTCTGTGCGTAGCACGGAAATCTCCACCACATCCCCTGCTAGCGCACTGAAGCGGTATGTGCGGCTCTCGTGCTGGACGATGTTGTCCCATAAGGGAACGCCAAAGACGACCTCTTGTGCTGACACTGCTTCAAGTGACAGAGGCGTCTGCGACACACTTAGCCAGTAACGGCCAGTGGTTGGGCCAACGATTCCTTCCTGACGCATGACCAGCACCGTGTACGATCCGCTTTCCTCCACGCGCAGTGGTCCGATGATATATCGTGGTTCCGGGCCAGTCTGCTCCTTCACTCCCCGCGCCACTGGCCGCCCCGCTGGATCAAACAGCGTCATGGATGGCTGAAAATCGCCGGACAACACCTGTACCTGCAAGAAGAGCTGATCTCCACGACGCAGTTCCAGCCGCCACGCATCTGAGGGGTTCAGATCATCGAGTTGCCCGACCACTGTTTCCCCCGGTGCTATGGCAATAGTGACGCTCTCCTGGCGCACTGAAGGCTGCAGGAGCAGCCGGTAAGATGTTGGCGAAGCATGAGAATGGGAGCGTATTACCAGCGTATAGACCCCGCTCTGAGAGAGGACGAAGCTGCCCGTGCCGAGCGCTCCTGCCTCGCCCGGCACAGTCTGAGCCTGCGCCACGATTTGTCCCTCTGGCCCGTAGATGGACATTTCCAACGCCAGCGGAAGCTCGTGAGTCAGAGCCGAACAGGCCACCACGTCGCCCGCAACACCGCTGAATTGCCAGAAGTGTGCTTCGCCTGCGCCGATCCGCGCGGTGACCGGCTGCCGCGCAACCAATAGCCCTGGAATGACAGGCGTTTGTTCGATCCAGTCTGTGATCGTCAGGGTCAGTGAGAACGGGCTGAAGGGCGACTGTACATCACCAGGGCGACGCAGGCTGACCAGGTAGAAGCCATCGGCGGGCAAGTTGAGACCGGCGATCGTCGCTGTTCCACCATCTCGCACCCCAGAAGCCAACACGGTTCCCGCCGGATCACTTACCGTGAGCGCCAATGGCACGTCGTCTGGCGGAAAGTGGGTGGTGATTGAGACGCTATCTCCCGCTGCCCCCCAAAAAGCCCAGCGTGCCTGACTGACCTGGCGATCCAGCGTGCCCGCGACGTGTTGCCCATAGAATAGCGGGGCGGCCTCCATCTGGCCGTTGCCTGGGTTGTATACCTTCTCCAAGAGAAGCGAGTAGTTGCCAGCGGTACGTCCAAACGGCCCGGCGAAGCGGCTGACTTGCACCAGAAAATCGCCAGCCTGAGGTAACGTCACGGTCAGAATAGCATCCAATCCCTGGACATCGTCGGCCTGAGCCAGCAGATGGCCGTTCAGATCGTATACGGTGAGCGTCGGGTCGAGCGTGCCGCTGGTCACGCGAGCAGTCATCCGCACTGTCTCGTTCGCCTCACCTGAGAACATCCACCACTGGGCGGGCTGATTTCCATCCAGGGCATCGAACACTGGCCGCTTGTCTTGCAGCGGGCGTATCGCTGGGCGGGTTTCCGATGTCTGCTGAAGAGTGAGCGTGTAATGGGCGGAAACACCGGGAGAAATGCCATCGGCGAACGAGACAAGAACCTGATAGGTCCCTGTTGCCAGCAGCGGCAAATCGGTAATTCGCACACCTCTCTCACCTTGATCATCGGCGCGCGCCAGCATCGTCCCGTCAGGGGTTATCAATATCATGCGCAGTGGCATCTGCGAGCGCGAGTCTGGGATAGCTGCAAGGGCGACCGTGTTCCCCATCTGCCCCTCGAATGTCCAGCGATTGCTCAGCACTGGCTCTCCCAGTTCGCCCTGATGAGTCTGACCAGACCTCAGGCGCTGCGCGGGTATGGCTGTGGACGCCTGCTGCGTGATGGCAATCTCGTACACTCCATAATTTCTTGGAGAGGTAGTGATCATGACCGCGTATGGGCCGGATACAGCAAAAGTGTACGTGAGATCAATCGGCTCTCCATTGACGCTCTGCGCCTCGGCCAACACCGCGGGAGTTGGGCTGAACCCTCCCAGGTGCCAGTCAGTGGCTATCAGAGCAACAGCCAGAGACAACCGCGAATCACGGGGCGAGACAGAGAGCGTAAGAATATCTCCATCCGCTGCCTCAACCAGCCAGGTATCAACCGGATCGTCTGCGGTGAGCGCCCCTTGCCAGCGCTCTCCCACCCTTATCGTGCCCCCAATCGAGTAAGCGGCGCTCGCTTCCAGCTGCACGCTCACCGCATAGGCCAAAGCG
>DAOTZZ010000364.1:0-10337 GCA_034433965.1 Anaerolineae bacterium | reverse complement strand
GACGGCTCTGGAGAATGTGGCTTTGCCCATACAGTTTGCCCGTTACCCGAAGTTCGATCCGGAAAAACGCGCCCGCGAGTTGCTGGAGTTGCTGGGGCTGGGCGATCGGCTGCATCACCGGCCCATGGAACTGTCAGGGGGGCAGCAGCAGCGCGTAGCTATTGCGCGGGCGCTGGCGAACAATCCGCCTTTGTTACTGGCGGACGAGCCAACCGGAAATCTAGACTCAGAAGCCGCGGCAGTGGTGATCCAGGCACTGCGCGATGTCTGGCGCGAGACGGGAACTACGGTAGTCCTGGTGACGCACGACCCGGAGCTGGCAAAAAAGATGGATCGCCAGGTAATGCTGGTGGACGGGCAGATTGTCGGTTGAGCGGGCGATGAGAGAGACAAGGCTTTTCCTGGGCGGTCTGGTGCGCTTTCTGCGCTTTGCGCTGCACCACTCGTTGCGCGATATGTGGCGTAACCGGACGCGGACGGTTTTCGCGCTGATCTGTGTGGTGACCGGTGTGAGCGCGGTTGTGGCATTGCGTTCGCTTGCCTTCATGGTGGGCGACGAACTGACTACCAATCTGGCGCAGATCAACCGGGGCGACATCCGGGTGTATGCAACGCGCCGAGTGCCCGAACTGACGACCTTGAGCGGGCAGCAGCTACCGGTGTTCAACGAGCGGGCGGTGGAGGCATTTCGGGCCTGGGCAGCGGAAGAAGGGGTAGCGCTGTCTTTCGCGCGACTCTCTGGGGCATTGCCTTTGCGCCAGGTCGTGAATGGTCAGGAAGTGACGGCGCAGACGGTTGCGGCGCTATTCATCGAGCCGGAGACGTATCCTTTCTACGATCGCATCATTTTGCGCGAGCCAGCGGGCGCAACACTGGCTGATGCTCTGCTAAGCGACTATGAGGCACAGGGGACTCCGGAAGACCCGCGCCCGCTGGTGATCTCAACCGGGCTGGCGCGCGAGTCCAGCCTGGGGCTGCAGGTGGGGGATAGGGTGCGTCTTGGAGCATCCAATACTACGTATGAAGTGCGCGGTATTGCGCCAACATCTGCCGAAACGGTGCTCACCTGGCCTTCGGCGGCGTTCCTGGGGCTGTATGTGTATCTGCCGCTGGATGACCTGCAGTGGCTAAACGAGCCGGTTCTGCCCGACCAGGTGTTTGTCAAAGTCCCTCTGGGGCGTGACATCGGGCGGGTTGAGCAGAGTCTGGTCGCTTATCTGCAAGCACGCCTGGGGAGCGAGTCATCGTTTGATGAGCAGCTAAGGCGCTCGACTGTGCCGGAGCTGGCCGAAGAGAACTCCGAGGTTGCTGGTGTGATTGACGACATGATCCTGACTATTGGCTTGTCGTCGCTCCTGATCGGCGGGATCGGCATCGTCAACACTATGTTGGTGGTGGTCAACCGGCGCATGCTGGAGATCGCCGTGCTGAAGACTCTGGGGCTGAAAGCATACCGTGTTACCCTCCTGTTCCTGGTCGAAGCGCTGCTGATGGGTCTCATCGGCAGCATCATTGGGGCAGGGGTGGGGGTGGTGCTCAGCTACCTGGTGCGCGGAGTCGGTGAGGAAGCCTTCGCGCTGACGCTCGAATGGCGGCTTTACCCGGCGGCAATGGTCAGCGGGTTGTTCCTGGGCGTGATCATGACCACTCTGTTTGGCTTCATGCCGACGCTCATTGCAGGGCAGGTGCGCCCCGCGATTGTGCTTCGGCCCAACGACGCGGAGATGCCACCGGCAGGGCTGGTGCAGACGTTGCTGGTGATTGTCGCCATGATCGCGGTGTTGGGCTTCCTGGTCAGTTCCATCGTTGAAGATGCACTGTCCTTTGGCCCTGAGATCATGCTGGCTGGCGGAGGAGGGTTGATCGGGCTGTTTGCAGGGGCAATTCTCGCCAACCGGCGTGGCCCGGTTCTGGCTGCGCCGCAGAGGAAACATGTACCAAGGTTACGGAGCACCATCGCACGGATTCTGTGGGGCTACGGCGCTCTGGCTATCGGAGCGGCTGTTGCTTCGGTGATCGTGCTTATCCTCAGCGCTATCTGGCGGCCATTTGGAATAGGAGATGAACGACCGGCGTCTTCTATAGTCAGCGCGCTGCGACGCGGTGAGCTTGCCTGGGCACTGTTCTGGCTGGCGCTCACCTTGGGAGTAGCCTGGCTGATCCGAAGATATGCGCATCGGGCGGCGCGGGCACTTGCGCTGACGACATCGGGCATGACAGTTGGGGGTGTTGCCGGAGCGATCGCGGGCTTGGGGTTGGAAAGTCTGCTGGGACAGACGTCCCTGTGGCGGGCACTGATGCCCTTCTCTACTGGCGTCGTGCTGGTCGAGGGGGCGCTGGCAGTTTTGGCAGCGGTCTACCTGGGCTACTGGTTGCTCGTGTGGGGGGTGTCCAGAATGCCTCCCGTGCTCATGACAGGTGTGGCCAGCCTGCTTGTCATCGCGCTGGCTACAGGTGGCGCGGTGGTCAGCACCATGGCCGGGCGCGGTCTGGGAATGGCGTCGGTAGGGGTCGCGGGAATCACAGGTCTTGTCGTATGGGCACGGCGGCGCAGCGATGGCAACAGGAAGGTCGCTGGGCATGGCGAGGAGGCCCTTCGACGGCAAGCGCGCGACCGCGACCCGGCGCGTCATCTCTCCGCCTTGTTACTGGGTGCGGGAGCCATAGCTGCCAGTGTCTGGCTGGCGAAGTGGCTTGCCTGGCCTGTTGCTGCAGTAACGGGGGGTGTGGCCGGAGCCGTTTTTCTGGGCTGGTGGATACTTCTGCACCGCCATTACCGGGCCGACGCGCGGCTGGTCTTACGCGAACTGGCCGGGCGACGGGGGCGTGTAGCATTGACCCTGCTGGGATTGAGCGTGGGCGTGGCCGGTCTGAGTCTGGTGACGCTGACTGCCGGGGCGGTCAGCCATATCCTGGAGATACAACTGGGAGAGACGGTCGAGGGTAATCTGCTGATTGCCGATCCTACGGCCAGCCAGGGGGCGGAAGTAGCCGCCATTCTGGATACATCCGAAGGTGTGCTGGGATACTCGCAGGTGACGACCTACCGTGGTGTGCTGGTAACTCTCAACGGCGAGGACGTGCGACCTCTCTGGAGACGCGGTGAGCGCTCTGAGGGCGGCGACGATGCCGATCTTGAGGGAATGGAACGGGGAATCCCTCTGGGTTTGATCGAACGTGAAACACTGGACGACATGCCGTCCTATAAGATGGTGGACGGGCGCCCCTTGATGCCTGGCGACGAAGGTCAACACCGGATCATGTTGCGCGAGTCGTTTGTGACAGAGCGGCTGGGCATCAAAGCTGGGGACACTCTGCAATTCCTTTTCGAAAATGGGCTGGGCCAGGGCGACGACGTGCTGTTGCAGTTCCGTGTGGTAGGCCTCGTGTCCCGCCAGTCGGAACAGACGGGCCTGGAAGAAATGGGCAATCTATCGGTGTTGCCGCCCGGCTCCTTGCCCGACACGGTCAAGCCGCAAGGCACGGCCACCATCGCGCTGGTAGACGAGAGCGACCCGCGCTACATGGATCAGGTAATGGTGGCCCTGGCACATGTGCCAGGGGTGATCGCTTTCGAGCTCGATGCTCTGACGCAGCTGGCTCAAGGTCTGCTTGAACAGCTCAACGCTATTCCTACCCTAGTCGCATGGCTCGCGCTGGTGGCCGGTACCGCGATCATTGCCAACACGGTGGCGCTGGCCGTCCAGGAGCGGCGTCGGCAGGTTGCGGTGATGAAGGCCATTGGGCTGAAAGGTTGGCGTGCGCTGGCCATGCTGCTGGTAGAAAACGGCCTGATCGGCTTGCTGGCGGGCCTTATCGGCGGCGGCGTAGGGCTGGTGGTCACGGTCGTCGTGGTGCTGGCAACGCCCTCGCCCGAAGATATGCGGCGCGTCATCGAATTTGGCACTTTGGGATGGCTGATGCTGTTGTCGATCGGTGTGGCCATTGGCGCGGCCATGCTCTCGGCATGGGGCGCAATGCGCGAAAAACCGCTGCAGGTGCTGCGCTATGAGTGAACGGGAAGCAAGTAGTTGCTGATCAGCCGATGCGTGCGCCAGTGTCACGGTCGAAGAAGTAAAGATGCTCTGGCGGAAAGCGCATGGTGAAGGTATCGCCAGGGTGAATCTGCTGAGCCAGGGACAGACGCACAATACAGTGCTGCCCGGCCAGTTCCACATGTACCAGTTGGGACTGCTGGCTGAGCAGCGGTTCAACAAACTCAACCCGTCCGGCAATGCCCGTAGAGGCCGGCTCGATATGCTCCGGTCGAATTCCCAGCCATACTGCCTGGCCCTGGCGCAGGCCGGGGCGGATCGCCGTGACCGAGAAGCTCTTGCCTTCCCAGGTGTTGCCGTAGACATAGCCCAGAAAGAGGTTCATGGGCGGCGTGCCGAAGAATTGCGCTACAAAGGCATTCACGGGGGCGTTGTAAAGGGTCTGCGCGGTGCCAACCTGCTCGATCCGGCCAGCGCGCATGATGGCAATGCGATGGGCCAGGGCGATCGCTTCTGTCTGGTCGTGCGTGACGTAGACCGAAGTGATCTGGTAGTGGCGTAGCAGACGGTTGAGCTGCATCCTCGTTTCGACACGCAGCTTGGCGTCGAGATTGGAGAGCGGCTCATCGAAGAGGAAAATCTTGGGTTCGCGAGCCAGGCAACGCGCCACTGCTACCCGCTGCTGTTCTCCGCCGGAAAGGGTGGGCGGTTTGCGGCTGAGCAGGTGTCGCACCTCAACGCCCATGACCTCCACGATGTGACGGATGCGTTCCGGTATCTTCTCTGGCTGGCGACGCACGATGTCGTAGAAGCCGATATTCTCGCGGGCTTCCATGTGGGGGTAGAGGGCGTAGTTCTGGAAAACCATGCCAATACCACGTTCTGCCATGGGAATGTCTTCCAGCGGGACGCCGTCGTAGGTGATTTCTCCGGAGTCGGGTTTGAGCAGGCCAGCGATGACCTTGAGTAAGGTGGTCTTGCCGCAGCCTGAAGGTCCCAGAACGCTGAGCGTTTCGCCATTGCGGATGGTCAGCGAGAGATCGTCCAGCGCGTGGGTGCTCTCCGGGGTGGCAGTGCGTCCTGGTGCATATGGCGCAGAGGTCGCAGGGCCGTGGGGGGAAGAGGGCACAGGGGGAGCCTCGCGGCGTCCCAGAGGGATCAGTTCCTCCCGTTCGTAGCTCTTGTACACATGGCGCAAGACGATCGTGGGCATGGGTTGTCCCTGGCCTCATTCGCGGTCACCGGGAGTCAGGAGAGCACGGATCGAATGCAGAATGATGCCCGTGAAGAGCGTCTGGATGCCAATGAGGGATAGCAGCAGGCTGATCAACGCCGTGCCGACAGCCAGCGTCTGATACTCGTTGTAACGCTGTACAACCACAACTCCCAGCAGAATGCCTGCCAGCAGAATCAAAACGCCTGGCAGACCAAAGAAGATCAGCGGGCGATGCTGGCTAACGAGCACGACAATGCCATTGAGCACCTGCAGCCCGTGGCCGAGCGGATTACGTTTGGGGCGCTCGGCATAGGTGACGCTGACCGGCACTTCACGGATAGTCAGACGATGTTGTTGCGCCAGGAACTGCATCTCGGATTCCAGGGAGAAGCCGCCTTCGGGTCGAAAGGCCATGGCGTTGATAGCACGCTGGGAGAGCGCTCGGAAGCCGCTCTGCGAGTCGGTAATGGCGACGCCAGAGGCCATGTTGGTCATGAGGGTCAGGGCGTGCTGCCCCAGGATGCGCCAGCGGGGAATACGGTTGCGCACGCCGAGGAAACGCGAGCCGACGACCATATCGGCAGCCCCTGCCTCGATGGGCGCGATCAGGGCGGGGATCTCGGCGGGGTCGTGCTGACCGTCAGCGTCAATTAATATCACCAGGGCGGCGTTCATCTCGCGGGCCTTGCGCAGACCGGTATTGACTGCCTGTGCCTTGCCCTGGTTGTGGTCATGCCGCAGCACGATGGCTCCGGCTTCAGCGGCGACGGCAGCCGTCTGGTCTTGTGAACCGTCATCAACCACGATGACGTGATCCACGTAGCGGCGAGTTTTGAGCACGACGCTCCCGATGAAACGATCTTCGTTGAAGGCGGCGATCACCGCTATGCGCGGGTGATGATTAGCTGAGGTCGGCTGTTCCACGGTGTTCCTGCGCTGCTGCAAGAGTCCTGATTCGTCTGCATTGTAACACGTTCTACGGCGCTCGAAAGGGAGAGCCGACAAAACGTCATGGGGGCGTAGGTCAAGCGGTACAGTTGGACGGATGCGGCCCGCTGTTCTTCTGGTATACTTGGCGCTTCGGATCGCCGAGATGGTTGTGACGAGGGACGTATGCGAGCCGGGGTGCGCATGGTGAAGACGGTACTCAACGTTCTGTTCGCGGTGACTATTGCACTGATACTGGCGGGCTACGCGGTATACGCAGCCAATGGGATTTGGGATGAGTTGCACGCTCAGGATCGCCGTGAGCGCTACGACCGGCTGATTGTGCCGACCGCGACCGCTATGGCTGTGCGTCTGACATCATCTCGTCTGGATGAGGCCCAGGGTGGGGTGGTGCAGCAGACATCGCCGCCTGGTGTGAGCCTGGAGGAGAAGACGCCGACGCTCTTTCCCACCGCGGCACCAACGGAGACCGCAACCGACACTCCGACCAGGACTGTGACGCCATCGGCCACGTGGACCCCCTCTGACACGCCGTCGCCCAGTGCGACCGCTACGGCTTCGCCGATGGTCACAGCCAGCCCTACGCCCGTCCCGCAGGTGCAGGTGTTGCCCACGAACACGCCGACGATGACGCCCATCCCAACCAACACACCGCGCCCCCTACCGCCGACACCCATCCCGACCAATACACCTCGCCCAACGATCCCTCAGGGGCAGGCCAGCACGCCCGCAGGAATCGAATCGGAAGTGGTTGTTGTGACGCTAACTCCTTCACCCGTCCCCGCGACGCTGACTCCTTCACCGATTCCGCCTACGCCAACGCCCACCTATGTGATTGAGGGCACATATGCTGTGCCGGTGCTGACGCCGGTTGTCCCCATCCCGGAGCGAGCACCCTGGCTAGATAACGATCCCGATGTGACCAACTTTCTGCTGCTGGGCAGTGATACCAGCGGAGGTGGAGTGGGCCGCACCGACGTGATCATTCTCGTATCGGTGAACCGGCGCGAGGGAACCGTGGCTATGTGGCATGTGCCGCGCGACCTGTTTGTGTATATCCCCAACCACACCATGGATCGCATCAACCTGGCCTATGCGCTGGGAGAATCGAGCGGTTATGCTGGGGGCGGCTTTGGGTTGATGCAGGAGACTTTTCGCTACAACTTCGGGATAGAGGTAGAGCACTACGCGCGGGTGGACTTTGACGATTTCATGCGCATCGTCGAGGAACTGGGTGGCCTGGAAATCAGTGTGGACTGCGCTATTGCTGACTGGCGATTGAAATCACCCGATCTGGACCCGACGGTGGAAGACAACTGGGAATACTACACGTTGCCGATCGGCCATCAGCGGCTCGATCCGTATATGGCGCTGTGGTACGTGCGCAGTCGTAAGACGACTAATGACCTGGATCGCGGGCGGCGCCAGATGGATGCGCTGCGCGCCATGTGGTATCAGGCGCGCGAGCAGGGGCTTTTCGCTCAGGTCACGCAACTGTGGCCGGAAGCTGTCGAGATCGTGCAGACTGATATGAGTCTGACCGACGTACTGGGATTAGTGCCTCTGGCGATAAGCCTGGATATCAGCCGGATCGCGCGCTACAGCGGGACGCCAGGGGTACACTATGAGACATTCCTGACACCGGATGATGGACGCGAAGTGGTGTTACCCAAGCGCGACGCCTTGCTGGAACTGGTGCGCGCGTTGCTGACCCCTCCCACGGCTAATCGGCTGGGCCGCCAGACGGTGACGGTGGACATTGTGGACGCGTCCGGCTATGGCATTGGCTTCGATCGGGTCGCGAGAGACCGGCTGGCATGGGAAGGATTTGCGGCGCAGATCAGCTCCACACCCGCGGGACAGTTGCGCGATCTGACAACTGTCTTTGACTACACCGGGCAGGCGAAGGGAAATGCCCTGGCCGATTTGCAGCGCATCCTGCGCGTGAGCGAGGCACAGGTGATCGCGCAGCCTGATCCCAACCGCAGTGTAGATTTCCGCGTGGAAATCGGCAAATCCTACAACTCGTGCGTGTACGGCAATGCCGAAGACGAGGTGCAGGCAGGCCCGCCTGTGCCTACCGGCACACCGGCCAGTTTCGGTTAGCCGCTCGGCGAGAGTCAGGGTCTGGCTATGTCCAGAGGCACGACGGTGACCTGCCCGGCGGTGAGATTCTGTACAGCGGTTGCCAGCGACTCCAGCTGGTCAAGGGGGACGGTGGCATAAAGGGTCACCTCAGCCGCGAATTCCTGGTCTTCAATGGCTGCCCGGTGAGCCTCTAGCAGAAGCCGGACTCGCTCGAAGAAGTGATAGGGGACGGTCAGGCCGATCGTCCTCTTTTCGATCTTGAGTTCGGTGGGCAGCGCGGCGAGCACCTGCCTGGCGGCGTCAGTGTAAGCGCGTACCAGGCCGCCAGTGCCCAGTTTGGTGCCGCCGAAATAGCGGGTGATGACCACTACCACGTCCCCCAGGTCTGCGCCGCGCAACACGGCCAGCACCGGCGGCCCTGCCGTCCCGGACGGTTCGCCATCGTCCGACATACCTTCGATGACATTACTCCCGTAGCCGACCTTGAAAGCGTAGACGTGATGCGTGGCGTCGGGCATCTCGGAACGGACAGCCTGGATGAAGCGTCTGGCAACGTCTACGGTATCGGCGCGGCCAGCCGTGGCAATGAAGCGAGAGTTGATCACGAGGGTCTCAACGCGCGCAATCTGGGCTGGAATCGGGTAGGACATCGTACGTTTCCTCTGAGAACAACTGCGCGAGGGTAGCGCGTCGGAAGAAAGTCCGATAGGCAGAGGTCTCGGCTACCTGCGCCTGAAACGCAGCCCACAGGGCTGGATCACCGTCTGTGGCCGAGGTGCCTGCAGAAGGAGGGGCGATGGAGACCGTCCCCTCCTGATCCTCGTTCCACGTCAGCACGTTAGCGGAAGCCGCGTAGCGCAGCGCCAACCGGATCACGCGCTCAGGCTGAGCGACCGCCTCGGCCAACTCTCGCAGGGTGGTCAGCCCGCCCTGCCGGGCCATGACGTATTTGAGCAGTTCCAGGATGCGGCGGAGGATGGCTTCCGCTTTGGTGAGCGGTGGGTCTGTTCCGAGCAGAATGACGCGCGCCGGGCTGACTCGTTGCACGGCCTGTGTCAGTGCACCGGGACTGTGAGGTGCAGTGTAGATAATGAGTGTCTGAGCGGGACTTAACGCCGAAAGAGGGACGCCCGGCGCTTCGCTGCGGCGGTACCCTTCGGCCCAGATCACAGCATCCGGATAGGCATTGCGCAGAGCAGTCAGTTCGAGCAGGGGCTGAGGCGTATGTCTCCGGTCAACGAGCTGGCGAGCGGGTGCAGCTACAGTGATGGCTTCAGTGGGCGAAGGTCGGAAGTCCACGAGCGAAAGCTGTAGTTCTGGCTGATCGCGGTAATGGCTGATTTCGACCTGAAAGGCCAGGTCGAAGATGCCTGCGGGCAAAGGCGCTGCAGCGCTGTTCCACCACAGGATATCACGGCGGTTGCCCTGTTCGTCGGTCACGGACAGGCGGCGGTGTTCCTGCTCTCTGCCCAGAAAGGTAGCGTTGAGTAGAGAGAGACGCTCACAGGCCAGGATCGGGCGGGGATTGCCTTCACCATAGGGGGCGAGTTGTTCCAGCGCGCGAGCCAGATCAAGCGTGACCTCGTCGAGGCGCACGACGGCATCAACGGTCAGGCTGGTGCGAGCTTCGGCTGCTGGCATAGTGGCCAGCGTGTCGGAGAGGCGGCGGCGAAAAGCGGGGATGTTGTCCACGAGCAGGGCGAGTCCAGCCGCACCCGGATGTCCGCCGAAGGAGAGCAAGAGATCGGCCTGGGCGGCGATGGCGGCATGAATGTCGTAGCCTCCCGCTGAGCGGGCAGAACCACGGGCGATATCCCCGCTGGAAGACAGCAATATCACAGGGCGCTGATACAGCGAAGCCAAGCGGTTGGCGACAACGCCCAAGACGCCCGGATGCCAGTTCGGATTGTGCAAGACCAGGGCATTCCAGTCGAGCAGAGAGGCGTCCTGTTCGATCTGAGATTGGGCGGCAGCCAGAATCTGGCGTTCGTAGAGTTGCCGCTGACGATTCAGTCCATCGAGACGCAGGGCCAGGGTCTGCGCTTGCTCTTCGTCCGCGGTGGTGAGCAGTTCCACCACCAGACGGGCGT
>DAOTZZ010000363.1:0-9190 GCA_034433965.1 Anaerolineae bacterium | reverse complement strand
CACATTTTGTTTGGTGGATGAAGGATCGTTCGTTTTCGAGGTTGTAGATTTGCTGATAAAGACGGAGCCCTTGCCGGGCGGAAAGGCGATGTTGTTAATGGAACTTTGCTTATGATAAACTGCCCCGCCGCTTTGCCCGGACGTGGCGAACATGTGTACCATGCCGTGCTCCTCGTCCAGCACGACGATGGGGCGAGTGTGGTTATCTATCCCCGTGCCAAAAGTATAGCGTGACCAGCCGCCCGCCGCGCCGCGCACATAGAGCACGATCATCGGGTTGTCGCCGGTCAGGCTGGTCTTCGCGGCTACGAAGAGCCGCCCCTGGCTATCTGCTGCGGCATTCAGGTGATCGTCCGCCTGCCCGCTGCCCTGGATCATCACTTCTTGTTGCCAGGTGGTATCGGGGTCGCCGTCGTTATGGATGGCGGCGTACATGGCATCGGCGATTTGATTGCTCCAGATCACGGCGATCTTGTTGCCCTGAAAGGCAACGACCATGGCGATGTCGTCGCTCGACACATTCGCCGCGCCGGAGACAGGCAAGACAAACGGCGTGCCCCATGTGGCATCGTTCGCCAGGCTGTGATTGATCAAGACCTTGCGCGATTCCACATAGGCTACCCATAGCGTGCCGGTGGAATCTTTGGCGATGGTCAGCGTCTCGGACTTACCCCGCGTTACGGTGACAGGAAAACCGGAGTCCAGCGAATACTGCTGTGTGGCACTGTTGTAGCTGTAGCGGTAGAGCCGCCCCCAGTTGGCTTCGGTGGCTGCCGCAGCGCTGGTGGTGAAGACGTGCGACACCACATAGAGCTTCTGCGCTGCTGCGTCCCACAGGGCGTCGGCCTTGGTGGATTCCCGATCGTCTACTGGCGTGCCGGTATCCGACCACGTCTGCGTGGCCCAGTTCAGGCGATAGATGCGATATTCGCCCGCCGCCTGACTGTAGAGCACGCCCCACCAGATGCCATCGTGCCACCACAGCTTGCTCTCCGGCTTTTCGCCAGTCGGTGAGGAGGTTACCGAAGAACCGTAGCTGAAGTCCACATAACCGACGTCGCCCTCCTGTGCGAAGGTACGCGCCGGACTATGCCCGACCAGCAGGTTGTTCGCTGCCACAAACGTCATCAGGGCGAGTGCCGCTATGAGCAGAAAGCGGCCTCTGGCTCCCAACATGAAAGCCCCTCTGTTGAACATTGGCCTATCCCCATCTCGCTTGCGGGGGCGTTTGCGGCGAACCTCACCAACCCCGACCACCCGACACGTCTTTGTTATAGTTATGATTATAAGACCATCAAAAATACATTTTACCATATTCTGCTGTAAAGCAAAATTTTGTCGAAATTTTCTTACCTTATTCTGCCAGTTTTCTAACCTGGCCCTGGTGATAGAAGGAGGGAGGAGGCCCTTCTCGATGAGCATAGGAGCATTTCGCGCAGCCTGCTCAGTTTACCTCACCCTCAACCGACCTCTTTCGTAGGCGGAGAGGGTGAGGCAAGCTGTAACTGGTTTCTCGCTATGGAAAGTCGGCTCAGCCGATTTCCTGCCCCAGCGCCCGCCGTAACGCCAGCGTGTCATAGGTCACCCACGCTTCGGCAATCGCGCCCTCTGCGTTGAAACGGTGAATGACCGTGAAGCTCAGTTCGACGGGCAGGCCCGTGGGCGGGTAGTCGTAGAACTCGCTGGCGAAAGTGCCGCGCAACGTGGCCTGCACGGCTACGTAGTCTCCCTCGGCGACGACGATCTCCGGCGTCACCTGCAGATCGGGCATGGCCTCGCGCAACAGGTGCACGATCTCCGACAGATCGGCGCGCGATAGTTCCGGGCGGTCGGTCTGACTGATGGGCAGATGCGCCACGAAGTCTTCCGCATAGAGCGTCTGAATCGCCGCCGTGTCTCCGTCGCTGAAGACATCCTCGATGATGCGGCGAATCACCTCCTTGTGTGCTGCCAGCGTGTCACCCCCTTCTTCCTGAGTGAGGATTGCTGGGGGCGTGGGGCTGGCCGGAGCGGGCGTGCTGGTCGCCGCCGGCGAAGACGACGAGCGCGACAGTAACAGGACAATGGCAACTACAATCACCAGCGCGGTCAGCAAGACGACGGCGATTCCTGTGAGCAAACGGTTGTGCAACATGGCAAAGCTCCTTAGCGCTCAGCGCGTCTTCGATGAATGCCGCGATGATCAGCCGGCGGACTCGCTCCACACCGGCAGCGTCGAGAAATCCCCGTTGGGCGTCAGCAGGTAAGCCGCCACCCAACCCGCATAGCGCGCATCCTGCACGCGAATCCATGCGCTGTCCGCCGTGCGGCCCAACGCGGCCAGGGTCGTCCCATAGCGCAGCGTGGTCTGGACAGGCGTGCTGGTAGAAGGTCCCTGGCGCAGATAGACGCCCGCGGTCGAGTAGATGGTGACCAGCATATGCCCCTTCCACAGCACATCCGCGGGCGCGCGCGTCCGTGCGACGGGTACGGTCAGGGGACGGCCCAGGCAGTCGAGGGGACGGGCGTCCGCCTGTCCTGCCACGCCCAGGCACACCGTCGTCAGAGCGCGCCCCGTTCCGGCGACGCGCAACGGGATGCGCGCCTCCAGGACAGCCCCCACGGCCAGCGTCGCATCGGGGACGACGGTCTGTGTCCCACCCGGCGTGCTCAGCAGCGTTGTTTCAGCCGAGACACGCACCCTTGCCCCGTCACTACGTGTCATCTCCAGCCAGACCGGTTGGGCGGGGTCGCCATACGTGCGAGCCAGCAGATAGAGATAGCGATCGTCGGCAAAAGCAGTCACTTCGGCCAGGTCATAGGCCCCCTCGACCCCTTCCCGCTCATCCGACACCGGCGCGAGCGCCTGCCCTTCCCAGTCAGCGGCGTCGCCATCGGGCGCGATCCACGTCCAACCCCCTGGCAACGACGGCCACTCCCCTTCTGGCAGGCCCAGCAACCAGGCCGCCAGCCGTCCGGCGACGATGGCGTTGCCGGGGTAGCGCGAGACCGTCCCATCGCGTACCAGACCATAGCCGTTCTGCAGCAACTCGGAATCGCCCAGGATGGCGATCCGTGCGCCGGAGGAGGTGCGCATGGCCCGCGCGGCCACGGTGAACGACCCGCCGGGCAGGTCTGTGCCCGCGTCGTATTGCAGCGCGACGGGGGGCGCGGGCAGAGCCTGCGTGCGAAAGACGCCGCTGTCGGTCTCGGCATAGGCGGCCTGTACCGCCAGCAACGGCGTAGCAACGCTGCCCGCCCCCAGCGGGTCAACCGTCAGGCTGCGCGCCCCCCATATCCACACCGGCACGCCATACTGTGCCAGCGGCGCGGTGATTGGCTCGCCGCTCAGCTCGGCGAAAGCCAGGCCGTAGGTGTTCTCCAGCTTCTGGATCGAGCTGCCCGAATACCACGGTTCGGCCAGGAAGGTATCGCCCACCGTCAGCCCATAGTCCTGTGCGATCAGCGACCCCAGCCCGCTGCGGTTGTAACGCGGGCGGACGTTGCGCCCGGCCAGGAAATACTCTTCCGGATCGAGCGCCAGCAACAACCCTCCGCCGCGCACCAGATGCTGCCACAGATAGACCGTCTCCAGCAGTCGCAGGCTGCGCAGCGGACGCACGATCACGACCACGCGCGCTTCTGGCGGGAGCGGGCTGTCCAGCCGCACAAACTGTACCCGCGCACCGAGTTGCCGGAATTGATCGGCCAGTTGGCTGATGCCCACCGTTCCGATATTGGTCATGGCAGCCGTGTCGAGCGGACGCCGCCCCTCGACCACCACCACCAGCGGACGGGTATCCTGCTGTGCCCGTCCCACGCCGAGTCCACCGACCAGCAGCGAGACTGCCAGCCCTATGATGACCACCCACTGTATTCTGCGCATAGAACGCTCTACTCACTCCGCCCCGGCTGCGGGTTCCTCGGTCGTCACCGCTGAAGGCGCAGGAGTTGCCGTTGGCATGGGCGTGGGAAAGGTCAGCGGCACGGTTGCCGTGCTATCCACGCCGACCAGCCAGGCCACCGCCTGCAACAGAAACTGCGCATTGGCCGGGAAGACAAAGGCCGCTGTATTCGGCGGTGAGGTGCGCAGCCCACCGCCATTGGTGGCGAAGTCGCGGTCGCCGATGATGACGATGCGACTGCTGCGCTGCGCGTCTTCGGCAGCCACGGCCAATGCCAGCAGATTGGGCGGCGTGTCCTGCCCGGCAGCATAGCCGACCTCGCCCACCCGCACGTAGTCTATGTAAGCCATCTCTCCGTAAAACTCGTCTCCGGCGAAGATCAATGGGGTCGCCGAGAAGGGCTGGATCGAAGCGTCAAAGATCACCGAGCGCGCCCCAAAGAAAGCCAGGTCGCCCTCGATGCCTGCCAGAATGGGATGCGCGGCACGTCGGCCCGTGGCGACAAAGTCTATGACCAGGTCGCCCTGTGGCTCGCGTTCCACCACCACGTCACCGCGCGCGCTGACCCCAAAATCCGCCCAGGTGAGCAGCATCAGGCCGCGCCCATCCTGGAGCGCCTTGTTGTACTCGATCAACGTCGAGCCGTCGGGTGCGGTACTCACAGTCAGCGGCTCGGCCAGCACCAGCAACGCGCCTCCGGCCTTCAGGTAGGCCCACAGGCGCGCGCTCTGATCGTCGCCCAGGTCTTTGGTGGGACCGGCGATAACCACCAGGTCGGCGTCGGCGGGGATGTCGCGCCGCCAGTCGAGCCGTTCGATCTGCGCGCCCAGGCTGGTCAGCAAGCCCGCCAGGCGCGACAGCCCCTGATTGGAACGGTCGTAGGGGCTGAGTTCCTTGTTGTCCTCAGAGAAATAAATGCGCACCCCGTCCAGGCGTGGCACTTCCTGCCGAAAACGCCCGGCCTGCGACGACGACACCTGTGTGGCAATGCCCACGATCAACACCGCCACAGCAAGAAGTTGAAGGGAACGGAAGTGGAATGCACGAGTCATGGTCTTTCCTTTTCTCCTGCCCAGATTTCAATGCCAGTAGCGCCCTTCACGGCGCAACAGCCGCCGCCAGCGCCGACGTAGCGGGCACCAGTTGGGCGCGCAGCGCTGCCAGCGGCGTCTGCACGCCGACGTTGATCCGCCGCAAGCGCAGCGGATCGGCGGTGTGCAGGTCGTTGAGACCCCGTTCGGTGGTGAAAGCCAACGCAAACCCTGCCAGTGCCAGTTGCGCCGCGACCTGTGGGTCCACGCCCCCGCTGGGATAGGCGAAGATCGGCAGCACATCGCCGATCTCGCGGCGCAGGTCTTCCAGCGAACCGAGCGCTTCGGCCTGTGCGCGCGCCAGCGACACGCGGTTGATCAGCGGGTGCGTTTGCGTGTGCGCGCCCAACGTCACCCCCTGGCGGGCCAGATGCCGCAGTGCGTCCCAGCCGAGCACGGTCGGTTCGGGCGGCGGGCTTGGTTCGCCGCATACGGTGGCGATCCAGGCCATGGCCGCATCGTGATCGAGCGTCTTGACGTGCTCGCGCAGCCGCTTGAAGGCGCGCCGTCGCTGCCCCGCCGACCTCAGCGGGATGCGTCCTTCGGGCGTGTCCAGCACGCTGCGAGAGGGGTCGCTAACGGCCTGATACAGCCGATCCCACCAGAAGAGTCGCTCCGGATGGTCAGGGTAGGCGGTCGGCACAAACACCGTCACCGGCAGCCCCAGCCGCCGCAAGATAGGCCAGGCGTGCTCGGCGAAGTCCACGTAGGCGTCGTCGAAGGTGATCAGCAAGGCGCGCGGCGGCAGGGCTTTTTCTTCGCACAGGGCAGCCAGCACATCCTGCACGGCGACAACCTGATAATGCCGCGCCAGGTACTCCATCTGCGCGGCGAAGCCCGCGGGCGTAGCGCTCAGCAACGACGGGCTGAGATGCGGGCGCGCGCCCACCTCATCCACCCGGTGATAGGTCAACACGGCCAGTCTACCGGGACGCCAGTCATCCCAGCGTTCCAGCAGGCTCACCAGGCGGGCAAAGGGCGCGCCGCGCATGGCCATCAGCGCCAGTCGCTTGATCATGACGTTTCCCCCTTGTGTTGACTGATTTTGCTCCGCTTGCGGAACAGGTTACGAGCGATCTTCGGCAGTTCGGCCAGCGCCGGTCGCGGATCGTCCCAGGCGAAGGTGTCGCTGCGGACGCGCGGGTCGAACAGACCGGGCAGCGCAGTCAGCGCTTCCCAACGCCCCGGCGCGGCCAGGAAGGGGTAGCGTCGCCGCCCGACCAGCACTGCCAGCAGCCAGACGATGTCTTTTTCCAGGTTGCGCGCTTTCACGCCCACCCGATAACCGGTGTCCGGTGCGGCAGGCAGGGGCGACGGCGGGCCCTTCAGCAGCAGGTCGGCCAGGCGAGCGGGGAAATCCATCCCGCTGAACACTGCCAGCGGCAACGATCCCCAAATGCGCCCGTTGATCTCCATCAGTTGCGGGCCACCCGGCCCTACCTTGAACTCGACCATGATCAGGCCCGTCCATTTCAGCGCCGCCACCAGCCGCCGGGAATACTCGTAGAGCGTCGGGTCGAGCGCCACGCTCTGCCGCAGCGAACTGGCCCCACCGGTAATGGGTACCTCGTGCAGCCGCCTGTGTTGAAAGGCCGCCAGCGGATGCCCCTCGTAGGCCAGCAACTCGACACCGTGTCCTTCACCGGGGCAGTATTCCTGCAACAATACCGCGCAGCGCCCCTCGAAGCGGCTCATCACGCGCACCAGGTCGGTAGGGCTGGCGGCATAGGCGACTTCCAGCACGTCCACCCCGCTCGCTGCGTCCAGCAGGCGCGATCGTTGCGGCTTGATCACCACCGGCCAGTTGAACTCACCGGCCAGGGCGTGCGCTTCGGCCACCGTCTCGGCCAGATGCGAGCGCGGCACAGGCACACCCAGTTCGCGCGCCAGGGTCAGCGTCTGCCACTTGTCGGCGACCGCGGTCAGTTGCGCGTCGTCGGGCATGGCCACGCGGCACACGCCCGCAACCTGCGCCCGCGCCGCCGCCAGCGGCAGGAGCACGTCGTCGGTGACAGGAATGAGCAGGTCAACGTCGAGTGAGCGGGCCGCGTCCAGCAAGGTCGTCACCATGGCGGCGGGAGCGTGCCAGGGGGCCGGATAGGTCAGCCGTTCCGCCACATAGCGCGAGTGAAACCCCAGGCAGTCCCCCGGCCCGCCCGCGGCGATCACCCGCCAGCCCCGCCGCCCCAGCGAGCGGATGATGGCCAGCGCGCTGCCCCGATCGGCGTCGGTGACCAGCACCGCAGGTCGCCCGTCTTTCATGACTGCCTCCTGGCCGCGTAGAAGTCTAGAATCAGGCGCTGCGCCTCGGCCAGCACGGCGTCTTCGGGTTGCGTCGCATCAATCACGGCGAAGCGCGGCATATGCTGCCGCATTTCCAGGTAGGCGCGGCGGCGCTCCTCCAGCACCTCCGCCGACCCTTCGCCTTTGCGAGCCAGCAACACGTCGGCGGGCGCGTCGAGAGAGATCATCAGGTCGGGCCTGGGGTACAGGTGTTGCAGCATCCAGCCGTGCAACCGGCGGGCGAGCGGTCGCGGTTCGTCCGTCGGGGCGATGTCGTAGCTGTAGTAGTCCGGGAAGTAGTGCCGGTCGAATAACACAATATAGCCGCGCCACTGGTAATACCAGGTCATGGCCTGGCGGAACCACTCTTCGGCGACGCGATTGCCCAGCGCCAGCAGCGCTTTGACCGTCCGCAGCGCGCGTTTCAGCGGGTGACGGGGCGCGGGAGCCTGCAGACTGCGCGGGTCGCGGGGGCCATGCGTGTCGGGCGGCGCGCCCAATCGCCGCTTGATAGCGCGCAACAGGCGCGTGGTGGGCAGCATCATGTTGCTGGAATCGGGACTGACACCCATATAGACGTAGCGCGTGGGCAATTCCAGCGTCTCGCGCAGCCGCCGACAGATCGTCGTCTTGCCGGAGCCGTCCGGCCCCACGATTGCCACCGAAAACATCCGCATGATCACTCTTCCCCCACCACTTTCTGTAGAACCTCGTGCACCCGTTGGGCGCTGACCCGCCAGTCGAAATGGGCCGTCACGAAGCGACGTGCCCCAGCATCGGGAGTCGGATCGTCGGCCCGTGCGCGCAGTTCCGCGCAGATCGCCGCCGCGAACTCGGCGGGCGTGCTGGCGACGCGCAAGGGCGGCTGCGCCCCGTCTTCGGTGCACAGTCCCTGCGCCGCCAGCGGCGAGGCGATCACCGGCAGTTCCATGGCCAGCGCCTCCAGCAACTTGTTCTGAATACCCGCGCCGAAGCGCAGCGGCGCGACGAACACCGTCGCCTGTTCCAGATAGGGGCGCACATCGTCCACGAAACCGGTCACCGTCACGCCGGGGCGCTGCCCTTCGGCCACCAGTGCCGGGCGCGGGCTGTGCCCCACGATCAGCGCGCGGGCGTCCGGTAGCTCCCGCTGCACCAGCGGCAGGATGTCGCGAATCAGGTACAACGCGGCGTCCACGTTGGGCGCGTAGTTCATCGCGCCGGTCAATACCAGCGTCCGCTGACCCAGGACAGGCGCGCGACGCTGCCAGTAGGCGGTATCCACGCCGTTGGGCACCACGGTCATGGCCGGGTGCGGCCCGCCGACCAGGGCGTCTCGGTCGCGCGCGGAAGCAAAGAGGCCGTGCGCCGCCCGCGACAGGATGCGCCGCTCCAGGCGCTGCACGCGGATCAGTTTGCCGTACAGCGCCAGCCGTCTGAGGCCGCCGCTGACCGCGATCTGCCCGCGCAGGCGCAGCGATGCGGCGTCGGTGAAGTCGGCCACGACAGGCGGCGTGCGCAGACCATCAATGGCGGCCAGGGTCTCTTTGCCGCTGAACAGCACCGCGTCGAACCGCTCTTCTGCCAGCAATTGCCGGATGGCGGCCCGCATCGCCCGTTCCGGTGACTGCCCCAGCAACGTTGCCCGACCCCAGGCCAACGCCTTGCCCGCCCGCGACCGTCCGCGACCGCTAGAGCGGAAGGTCAACACGCGCTCGGTATAGGGGCGTAGCGCCTCGACATGCTCCGCCCGAAACGATGGCCCCACTACCGACAGCAGCGTGATCCGATGCCACGCTGCCAGTTCGCGGATCAGGTGATAGTGGCGCAGGTAGCCGCTGGTCAGGGGGAAAGGAAAGCCGTTGGTCAGATAGAGTACACGCATAGAGGTCGTCATTATCCTGTCATGGCAGGCTCAAGCGCTGCACTTGACGCAGCGCCTCTCCCCACAGC
>DAOTZZ010000362.1:0-3347 GCA_034433965.1 Anaerolineae bacterium | reverse complement strand
CATCGCCACGCCCAACGACTTCTTCCCCGTGACCGGTCTCAGCGCCGACCGTGCCTGGTGGCGCATCAGCCTGGACGGCGCGCCTGCCTGGGTTTCCGCTGAGATCACCACGGCGCGGGCTGTCGGACAGTGCGAGGACGTGCCCCTGGTAAGCGATTAGGGGGTGGGGAAGCGGGTGCGCTGATAGGGCGCGGGCAACCAGCGTCGCGATACCAGTGCCATGACCAGGAAGACGATCCCCACGGCCACATAGATGCTGCGCAGCCCGAACCACGTCGCCAGACCGGCGGCGACCATGGGCGAAACGGCCCGCCCGGCGGAGATGATCGCGCTCTCCAGCCCGTAGACCGCCCCTTCTTCGCCCGGCTCGGTGTAGGTGGCCAGCAATGCGCTCAGCGTGGGCGTGATGCCGCCCGCCGCCGCTCCGGTGAGGGTGAGCAACACGCCCAGTTGCCACACCGAGGTGACTCCCGCAATGGGCAGATAGAGCACTCCGGCGATGAGGGCGACGGTCATCAGCACGCGCCGGTGCCCCACGCGGTCGCCCAGTTGTCCCAGATAGACGGCGGCGATCGTCCCCGCTGCGGCGGCGATCGCCAGCAGCAAGCCGGTGATGGTGGCGGTCTGTTCGCTGGTGTGCATCAACTGTTGAACCAGCAGGGGAGTGAACGGCTCGATCATGGTGCGGCCCAGCGTGTTGAGAAAACGCGCGATGAAGGTCATCCGCACGCCGTAGATGCCCAGGACATGGCTCCACGCTGCCACGAAACCGTTGTGGCGAGTGCTCAGACGGGGGACAGGCACGAAGTGTTCTTGCACGCCCCACCAGGTCAGCCCACCGGCGATAGCCAGCAGCGCCGCCGTTGCCAGAAACGAGGCGCGGAAGCCAAAGTGATCGGCGATGAAGCCGCCGAACAACGGCCCGGCGGAGAGTCCGCCCCATAGCCCCACCTGCAGCAACCCCAGTGCGTAGCCCGCCCGCTGACGGGGCACGCTGGCCGTCACCAGGGCGGTCAGCGCGGAGAAGACGCCGGTGATCAACCCCTGCAGGGCGCGCAGCAACACCAGTTCTTCTGCGGAGCGGACGAAGCCCATCAGCGCGATGATCGCTGCGCCGCCCCAGGTGGCCCGCAGCACCATCATCTTGCGTCCGTGACGATCGGCCAGCGCTCCCCAGACGGGCGCGGCCAGCATCATGGCGAACGCCTGCGCCGAAAAGACCAGTCCGGCCAGCAGCTCGACGCTCAAACCGGCAGCCGATCCCAGTTGTTCCACGTACAGCGGCAGAAAGGTGAAGATGCTGGACATGCCCACTGCCGACACGAACTGCACGAAAGCCAGCGTGTACAGTGTGCGCTGCCAGCCCGTCTGACCGTCCATGTCCTCCCCGCAACGGTTGCGCAGCGGCGCTCACGTGCCGCTCCCCAAAGCTCTCATCATACCCCCACTCCAGGGGTGCGGACAAGGCGGGAAAGACCGATTCACCGCGAAGACGCCGAGGACACAGAGGAAGCCCCAGCGGCTCGGTGATTTTTCCTCTGCGCTCGGCGGGTCGGCATTTTTCTGGCGCGGACGTGCAGACCGGCGAAGCCTCGCAGACTCTGGAAGTCTGCCCGCAATCCGCCCTTGTCTCGCTGCGGGGGCTGCTGACTGCCGCCAGCCCTTACTCGGCGAAGAGGTTCACGCCTAGCTGCGCCAGCGCAATATCTTCCTCTTCCGACAGGCCGCTGACGCCCACAGCGCCGACGACTTCGCCCTGATACACGATCGGCAGGCCGCCGCCCCAGGCCGTGTAGCGCAGGTCGCCGAAGTTGCTCATCGGGAAGGGGGCTTCGCGCGATTCTGCGCCGATGGCGGCGGTGGATCGGCGCTCGCGGGCCGCCGTGAACGCTTTGTTGATCGCGATGGTGATGGAGGGGAGCTTGCAGCCGTCCGTGCGCAGAAACGCGATCAGTTCGCCATGGGCATCGGCGACTGCTATCGCCGCCCCCTGACCGTTCTTCTCCAGCTCGTGCTGGATGACCGCGATGATGCGGGCTGCGTCTGCATGAGAAAGGGTGGTTGTGCGGTGCATGGGCCAAGTCTCCTCGCTGTTCAGAAAGCCGATTCGATGCGCTCCGGTAGCGCGATCCGCCGGAGCACGCCCGCAGCATACCATGGGCGGGGGTCTTTGTCACGGGGTGCGCGCGGTCCGCCGGGCAGCACGCTTGCGCGCCGTGCGCCCCTCGATCTACACTGATGATGGGTGTGCAGGGGGCATGACTGGGAGGAAGGGGACGCGCGATGGCCTTCCAGAACCTGGTAGGGCAATTCCTGGGGCAGTACGAGCTGCGCGAACTGCTGGGCGTGGGCGGCATGGGCGCCGTCTACCGCGCCTACCAGAGCAGCCTGCAACGCATCGTGGCGGTCAAGGTGCTCCGGCCCGAACTGACCGCCGAGCCGGGCTATGTCGAGCGCTTCACGCGCGAGGCGCGCACCTCGGCGGCGCTCCAACACCCGCACATCGTGCACGTCTACGACTACGGCACCCAGGCGGACGTCAGCTACCTGGTGATGCAACTGCTGGAGGGCGGCTCGCTGGCGGAGCGCATCGCGCAGCGGGCGGGCACCGAGCATCCGCTGCCCTCGCTGGGGGAGATCGCCGAGTTGTTGCGTCAGGTGGGCAGCGCCCTGGACTATGCGCACAGCCAGGGGGTGGTGCACCGCGACATCAAGCCCAGTAACATCCTCTTCGACAATCACGGCAACGCCTACCTGGTGGACTTCGGCATCGCCAAGCTGCTGGAGGCGACCGCCACCGGCCTGACGGGCACGGGCGCGGTCGTGGGGACGTTCGCCTACATGGCGCCGGAGCAATGGCGCGCCGAGCCGTTGACCCCCGCCACCGACCAGTACGCGCTGGGGGTGATGACCTACGCCCTGGTGACCGGTCACCTGCCCTTCGAAGCGCCGACGCCGGCGGGAGTGATGCACGCGCACCTCAACGAGCGGCCCCGCCCGCCGCGCGTACACCGCCCGGACGCGCCCGAAGCGGTGGAGCAGGTCATCGAGCGGGCGCTGGCCAAGAAGCCGGGCGAGCGCTTCCCGACGTGCACGGCCTTCGCCCAGGCCTTCGACGGGGCCATTCGCGGGCACACCGGCGAGAAGACGGCCTACTTCACCGCGCCCATCCGCCGCAAAACGACGGGCGCGGCCCTGCTGACCCCCAGCCCGCGCAGTCAGCCGGTGACGGCGGCGCGTCCGCTGTACCGCACGCCCGCTTTCTGGGTGATGGCGGCGCTCATGATAATCATGGCAGGGGTGATCGCCTTCCTGGCGCGGGGACGATTCACAGCCACCCTTCCCCC
>DAOTZZ010000361.1:0-8843 GCA_034433965.1 Anaerolineae bacterium | reverse complement strand
TTCCAGGAGCGCCGTTCCGATCCGGTGACGGCGGAATGGCGCACCCACTACCAGGTCTTCGATCCAGGCAGACCTCTCTGCGGGCGTGATGCGCACATTCACATAACCGAGGATGATCCCTTGTGCTTCCGCCACCAAGAAACAATCTCGTCGTTTCCATAGTTGTGCCAGGGCGGCAACGTCGCGTGGATACTCCACGACGACAGTGCGCGGCAGGCGGACTGGTCGCAAGCGCACCACAATTTCGCCTCGGTCTTCGCGCAGGTCCATTTGCCAGACCTGTTCAGTCTGGTACGAGTGATCCAGCGCCAGACACTCAACCAAGTCCGCTTCGGACTGCAGAGCACGCACAATGAACTGACTGCGACCTGTTGTTTTCATGCTTGCATTGTAACCAAGAGAGCGACTCTGTCGCAATCGTGAGATGCGCGCGTCCAGCCAGTGCTGATGTGCAAAAAAGGGGTTCGCCATCCCTCAACGTTGCGCTATAGTTGTGGCCGTTGGCAGCCTGCTCGGTATCAGGAGAGAGTTGCATTGGGGCTACCGCGCACTATCGCCGTTGATGGCCCGGCAGGGTCGGGCAAGAGCAGCGTATCCTTCGCCGTTGCGCAGAGGTTGGGCTACCTCTTTGTGGACACTGGGGCTTTCTACCGCGCCATTACATTGCTGGCGTTGCGCCAGGGAATCGATCCCGCTGATGCGGAGCGCGTCGCTGCCCTGGCCCGTGCTACAGAGATCGACCTGTCTGGCGACTTACGCGACGACGGTCGCCAGTACACGCTGTTGGTGAACGGAGAGGATGTTACCTGGCAGATTCACTCGCCGGAGGTTGACGCTCATGTGTCGGCCATCGCCGCCAATCCGGGCGTACGCCAGGCCATGCTGGCCGCTCAGCGTGCGCTGGCGACGCGCGGCGGCGTCATCATGGCCGGGCGTGACATCGGCACGGTGGTCTTGCCCGATGCCGATCTCAAAATCTACATTGACGCGGCGCTGGAACAACGCGCAGAGCGGCGCTACAAGCAGCGCCTCCAGGCCGGAGAAGAGGCCGATCTGGCTGCCATCTACGAGGGTTTGCGGCAGCGCGACATGACCGACAGTCAGCGCGAAGTAGCTCCCCTTCTCCGCGCCCCTGACGCGATATACCTGGATACCACATCGCTGTCGCTGGACGAAGCGATCGAAGCCGCCTATGAGATCGTGCTGGCATGGGCACGCCAGCATCAACATCCGAGTGAGGACAGGGGCACTGTCCCGTGACGCTGATCTACCTGGTTACGGCCTGGGTGGTGGGGATTCTCATCGCCTACGGCAGGCAGACAGCCTGGTCTACCTGGCTGGCGCTGGCTGGCGTGAGTCTGTTGGTCGCCTGGTTGTTCAGGGCGCGCCGATCAGCGCGTCTCGCACTGGTCGTACTCGCCGCCTTTGCTTTTGGGGTGGCGCGGCAGGCGTGGGCGCAACGCCCGGTTCCTGGCGCGCACATTGCGCGCTATGTGGATACGGGGTATCGGATCTTCACAGGGAAGATTGTGCGCACACCCGATGTGCATGACACTCATGTGAACCTGACGATTTCCGTCGAACACTTGCAGACTTCCAGCGGGTCAGCTCGTGTGAAAGGGTTGGTGCTGGTTCAGGCTCCGCGTTACGGGGGCTATGCCTACGGCGATCGGGTGCGTGTATACGGAGAACTGCTGACTCCTCCCGAATTCGACACCTTCTCCTACCGCGACTACCTGGCCCGACGCGGCGTCTACGCCCTGGTGCGCTATGCTTGCGTTGATGTGCTCAAGCGCCAGGACGCACCAGCATGGTCTCAGATACTCTACGACCTGCGCGATCGGGCGCACGAGACGATTGCCCGTTTGCTGCCCAGCCCACAGGCTCCGCTGCTCTCTGGTATTCTGTTGGGTCTTGATGCTGAACTGCCAGCAGAAGTCCGTGAGGCATTCAATCGTACCGGCACCGCTCATATCATCGCCATTTCCGGCGCAAACATCATCATCGTCATCAAGGTTCTGCTCAATCTGTTGACGCCAGCCGCTGGCATACGTCGAGCACGCTTGCTGACCATGTTTGGGGTCGCAGGGTATGCGCTCTTCGTCGGGGCCGATCCCACGGTGATACGAGCGGCGATCATGGGCTGCCTGGTTATGTTCGCCGCGCAGACCGGTCGCAAAGCACATGGACTCACATCGCTCGCTTTCGCGGTGTGGGCCATGTCTGCCTGGAATCCAGGGTTGCTGTGGGACGCAGGCTTTCAGTTGAGCGTGGCAGCAACGGCTGGGCTGGTACTTTTCGGGGACGTATTCACCGGAGGACTGGAAAGTCTGCTGACTCGACTGCTGCCGCAACAGAAGGCGCAGAAAGTAGCGTCCTGGCTCTCCGAACCGGTTGCAATCAGCCTGGCCGCGCAGATCGCCACTACCCCCCTGGCGATGCTCTATTTTGGGCAGCTCTCGCTGGTGTCGTTGCTGGCTAACGCACTGATTGTCCCTGCGCAACCCTGGGTCATGGTGCTGGGGTGGCTCGCACTTGTTGCCGGTTTGCTCGCTTATCCCCTGGGCTGGCTGGTGTCCTGGGGCGTGTGGTTGCCGTTGACATACACGCTGGAGATCGTCCGCTGGCTGGCGGGCTTTTCCTGGGCTGCGGTCGAAGCGCACCTATCCTCTTCGGTAGTGTGGGGTTTCTATGCGTTACTGTTCGGCCTTGGCTGGCTGAAGTTGCAACACCCAGAGGATCGCGCCGAACTCTGGAGACGCATCCGCCGCCAATTGAGCACCGCCAGCGTGCTGTTGATAGGGCTTCTTGTATTGGTTGTTGTCTGGTACACGGCCCTCACGCAACCCGATGGCAGACTGCATGTGTGGTTTCTGGATGTTGGACATGGTCACGCTGTGCTGCTGCAGACTCCACGTGGGGCGCATATCCTGGTTGACGGCGGCCCCAATCCAAGTCGTCTCCGTCAGGAAATCGGGGATGCGCTCCCGGCCTGGGATCGTACTCTCGATCTGGTGGTCGTTACTCAGCCCACGTCGGCGTCTATGGGCGCTTTGCCAGCACTACTGGAAAGCTACGAAGTCGCCCTCGTCGCTGCCAGTGCTCAAAAGACCATCGATTCCGCCTATCAAGCCCTGGATGTTCTGCTCGACAAAAGGCGTATTCCCCGCACCACGCTGGTTGCTGGTCAACGGATCGAGACAAACGATGGTGTGAGTCTCGAAGTGCTCTATTCCCCCTACCCTACACAACCGGAGATCAACGCAGAAGAGACTGGTCTGGTGCTGAAAATCAGCTATGGGGACGCTTCGTTCCTGGTCACCCCGCGCCTGTCCGCGCCGTCAGTTGAGGCGCTGCTGGCATCGGGACGCTATCTGGGCAGCACCGTCGCTCTGTTGCCATCATACGGTGCGGATGATGCCAACCCTCCGGCCTTTCTGGCCGCTGTGTCGCCTCAGGTAGCCGTGATAATGGCTGAACGCGCCGGTTATCCCGCGCCCGAAACCCTGGAGCGCCTGCAGCAGCTCGGCTCCGTACAGCTTTTTCGCACCGATCGCCAGGGCACGATAGAGATTGTTGTCGAGAGAGACACGCTGCGCGTCTACCCCGAAGACAAGTAACTGGCGCGCGCCTTTTCCATGAACCAGGCCTGGCTGTCAATAGCCGGTTCGCCCTTGGCCGGACGCAGCCGTTTGTAGGTCCCGTCGGGCTGAAGCTCGCGCGCCTTCACATTGTCCATCATGGAGATGCGCAAAATCTCGTCGAGCAACCGTATCTTGAGGGCTTCGTCTTCCACAGGAAACACCGTTTCCACGCGGCGGTCGAGATTGCGGGGCATCAGATCGGCGCTGCCCATGTAGATTTCCGGCTGCCCCCCGTTGGCGAAATAGTAGATACGTGTGTGTTCCAGGAAACGCCCCACCACGCTGGTGACCCGAATGTTGTCGCTGATTCCTTTTAGTCCAGGGCGCAGGCAGCAAATGCCGCGTACCAGCAAATCCACGCGCACCCCTGCCATAGACGCTTCGTACAGCCGCCGGATCAGGCGAGCGTCTACCAGGGCGTTCATCTTGAGGATAAGCCGTGCTTCCCGCCCCGCTTGAGCGTGCGCTATTTCACGGCATAGCAACTGATCGAACTGTTCGCGCAGGTATTCCGGGGCGACCAGCAGCTTGCGGTATCTCGCTTCCGGTGCATAGCCGGTGAGGCGATTGAACAACTCGCTGGCATCACTGCCCAGGTCGGGACGACAGGTCAATAGCCCCAGGTCTGTGTAGATGCGAGCCGTCGTTGCATTGTAATTGCCGGTGCTCAGATGCACATAGCGGCGCAGACCGTCTTCTTCGCGCCGCACCACCAGCGCTACCTTGCAATGGGTTTTGAGACCTACCAGGCCGTACACTACATGCACCCCCTGGGCTTCCAGCTTGCGCGCCCAGACGATGTTGTTCTCTTCGTCAAAGCGCGCTTTCAATTCCACCAGCACCGCTACCTGTTTGCCATTTTCCTGGGCTTCCAGCAGTGCGTGTACGATCGGTGAGTTGCTGCCCACTCGATACAACGTGGTTTTGATTGCCAGGACTTGCGGATCGTGCGCCGCCTGCCGGAAGAACTGGATGATGGGCAGGAACGAGTCATATGGGTGGTGCAACAGAATGTCCTGCTGGCGAATGGCCGCAAAGATGTCTTCGTTGCGGACGAGTATCTCCGGAACTGCTGGCACAAAGGGTGGGTCTTTGAGCGCGGGGATGTCAAGGGCGGCCAGCTCGAAAAGCTGACTCATACCTAGCGGACCGGGTAGCTGATAAATCTCAGAGCGCTCAACACCTAGATGCGCTTTGAGCAGATCGAGCAACGCCGAGGGCATGTCCTCCTGCACCTCCAGGCGTACCACCCGCCCGAAGCGACGCTGACGCACGCCCGCTTCAATCGTTTCCAACAGGTCGGACGCTTCGTCCTCTTCGATCTCCACGTCGGCATTGCGTGTCACGCGGAAGGGATGAGCCTCCAGAATCCGCATACCGGGGAACAGCACCTGCAGATTGGTAGCGATCAGTTCTTCCAGGAAGACGAATTGCAGGTGCTTGCCGCTGCGTTTGCCCTGGTAACGCTGCATCACGTCGTGCACCGGCACCAGGCGAGGCAGCGTCTGGGGCACTTTGAGCCTGGCGAAATGCTGTTGCTGAGCGCGATCTTCCAGCAGAACGGCCAGGTTCAGGCTGAGATTCGAGATGTGCGGGAACGGTCGTCCCGGATCAACGGCCAGGGGTGTCAGTACTGGAAAGACCTCGCTCTCAAAGAACAGGCGCAACGCTTCCTTGCGATCTTCTGGCAGATTGTGGAAGGGCAGAATTTCCACGTGGTGTTCCTGTAGGCGCGGGATGATCTCTTCGCGGAAACAGCGATATTGGGTCTCCAGCATCGGCAACAACCGCTTACGAATCGCCGCCAGTTGTTGCGCTGGGGTCAGTCCATCGGGCGGGGTTTCGGTGACACCTGCAGCGACCTGTTCGCGCAACCCTGAAACGCGGATCATGAAGAACTCGTCCAGGTTGTTGGCAAAGATGGCCAGGAACTTCACCCGTTCCAGCAAGGGTATTTCCGGGTCGAGCGCTTCTTCGAGCACGCGATAATTGAACTCCAGCATACTGAGCTCGCGGTTGATGTACAGCTTGGGATCGCGCAGATCGGGGCTGACTTCCTGGCTCTGTTCTTCACCGACAACTGCTTTCGCCATGGTACGCTTCCTGCTAACAAAGGCGGTTTGAGAAAGGGTCACACATGCTACGCACAGCAATGTTGTTCAGAGTATAGCATGGAAGCGGCAGAGCGCGGAGATTCCCAACCGAGCCAACAGAACGAGCATTGACGCTTCCCTGGGGCACGGCTATAATAGCGCACGCGCTGTGGGTAACCGTCCACAGCACTATCCTTTCGCTACCAATTTTCCCCGTTGGGGCGGCTGTGTGTCAGCTGGGCTACCAGCGGCGGCAAGCGAAGATTGGAGTATCGCATGTACGCAATTGTTCGGACAGGTGGGCGGCAATATCGGGCCGAGCCGGGGCAGTTGATTGACGTTGAGCGGCTGCCCTACGAAGAAGGCGCAACTGTGGAACTGACCGATGTGTTGCTGGTGGCCCCCGACGAAGGGCAGCCACTGATTGGTCGTCCGACAGTTGAAGGAGCCGTGGTCAAGGCGACCGTCGTCGAGCAGGGCCGAGGCCCCAAGATTTTCGTCTGGAAGTACAAGCCGAAAGAGCGCTATCGTCGGCGCCGGGGACATCGCCAGTACTACACCCGGCTTCGCATTGATAGCATCGCGGGCGTATAGGTGAGCGCTCAACAGGGACGAGGAGAACAGGACAATGGCACACAAAAAAGGCGGCGGTTCGACTCGCAACGGGCGTGATAGCGAGAGCAAGCGTCTGGGCGTGAAGCGCTTCGGCGGTGAATACGTGGTGCCTGGCAATATCATCGTCCGTCAGCGTGGAACCAAGTTCCACCCTGGCAAGAATGTTGACATGGGCCGCGACTACACCATCTTTGCCACCGCCGAGGGCTATGTGGTCTTCGAAACCTTTGCCCGCGGTCGCAAACGGATCAGCGTCTATCCTGAAAAACCGGGCGCTGCGGCGACCCCTCAGGCATAGGCTTCGCCCGTCATCGCGAAATCTTCGAGGTATACCGCCACGCATCCCCTCTGGCAGGGAACCGTGGCGCGAAAGGTTGAGGACAGAGAATGCGTGAGAAAATCCACCCTACCTGGTATCCTGAGGCGTTGGTGATCTGCGCCTGTGGCAACACCTGGACAGTCGGGGCGACCGTGCCGGAAATCCGCACCGACGTGTGCTCCGCCTGCCATCCCTTCTACACCGGTGAGCAGCGCATTGTGGATACCGAAGGCCAGGTAGACCGCTTCGTGAAGCGTTTGCTGGAGCGCGATCGCAAGCTGGCGGAAGTCGAAGCGCGCACACAGCGGGCCACTTCTCCCGAAGTGCCAATCGCCGAACTGGGTTTGGAGAAGCGCTACACTAACATCCTGATCGAGAACGGCATCGAGGTTGTGGGCGACCTGCTGGCTCGTTGGCAAGAGGGTGGCGATGAAGCGATTCTGGCCATTCCTGGCATCGGGCGCAAAGTGTTGGCCGACACCAAGAAGCTGTTACGCGCGCGCGGCTATCAGATTCCCGGCGAAAGCGCCGCTGCTGAATAGCGCTCGCACTCACTCTAACTTGTGGGGCAGGTTTTCTGGCGGATAACCTGCCCTTTTGTTTGGTGGTAGAATCCAGGCGCTATTGTGTTTCTGAAAAGGGGGACAGCGGACATGAAGCATCACAGTGGCCGCGTCGAAGTCATCTGTGGCAGCATGTTCAGCGGCAAGACAGAAGAACTCATCCGGCGGGTGCGGCGAGCCATGATCGCACGCCAGAAAGTGCAGGTCTTCAAACCGGCCATTGACGCCCGCTATTCGCTGCAGCGGGTCACTTCGCACAACGGCCAGGATTTTGAGGCTATTCCCGTGAGGACTGTTGCCGAGATTGCCTCGCTCATTGAACCAGACACAACTGTAGTAGCCATTGACGAAGCGCAGTTTTTTGACGAGGAGATCGTGCGCTTTGTGGAACAACTGGCCGCGCGAGGGATTCGCGTTATCCTGGCCGGCCTGGACACCGATTTCCGCGGTGAACCGTTCGGCCCGATGCCCAGCTTGCTGTGCCGGGCTGATGAAGTGGTCAAACTCCATGCCATTTGCATGGTCTGCGGCGAAGAAGCGACGCGGACGCAGCGGCTGGTCAACGGCCAGCCCGCTCGCTACGACGATCCTATCATCATGGTCGGCGCAGCCGAGGCGTACGAGGCCCGTTGCCGCGAGCATCACATTGTGCCAGGTAGACCAGGGTGATGGCCTTGGAACGTGGAAGCACTTCAGCGGAACAGAAGCCAGATCGCGCCAAGCATTTCCTCCGGTGCGGCCACTGAGAGCACTAGCGGGATGAAGTTGTAGAAGAAGTGGGCAATCATGGCAGCGCCGGTGCCGTACCGGTCGCGCAGCCAGCCGAAGGTCACCGCGACGCCGAAGATGATCAGCCAGGCTGGTGTCATCATATATTGAGCGTGAGTTAGCGTGAACACGATGGCAGTAGGCCACAGGCCAAAGACGGGCTGTAACGCGCCGCGAAAGGCGATTTCTTCGCCGATAGCGGCCATTGCTGCTACCAGGAATGCCAGCCAGACCGAGTTGACGCTCTCAGCGAGGGCGTCGGAGGCTTTGGTCTGCTCCTCATAGGTTTCTTCCGACACCAGCGCCATCCAGATGACGCTGAGGGTCATCACATAGATGAACAGGGCTACAACCAGAGCCAGGGAAATCATGACGCCGCGCTTCCCTGGCCAGTATAGTCCCAGGCGTTCACGCACCTGTGTCCAGTTCCGACGTGTGCCTAGCCCTACCCCAAACAGACTCAGCACAATGAACGGTATGAAATTCGCCAACACGTCCGCAACGCCAAGCCCACTCTCATAGGTTTCCGCCAGCCCTGTCAACCCTCCACTGAGGACAAAGGTGATGATCTGCAGACTCAGCCCGTACAGGCAAACATACATGGCTGTCAGATGAACGATCGAGTCTGGTCGGAAACCTCTTCTTGCGCTGCTGTGTTTGCGAGGCGCGTCATCTCTCTGCACCACTGGTACCGTTGCTGCTGTTGGTCCGATCGCCATGTCCTGGGTGTAGTAGTTCAGAATCTGGGGAAACAGGGGCACAGATTGGGGCTTGGGCTGCAGCGTCCAATCTGGCACGGACGGAAACGGCATAGCCTCGTCGGTTGCTTCAGCAGACGGAA
>DAOTZZ010000360.1:0-3083 GCA_034433965.1 Anaerolineae bacterium | reverse complement strand
GCGACAAATCCACCGGATCGTCGGGCGGCCCGTTTGCTCGTCACGGCGACACTCGGCGGGGGGATGGCGTGCGGAGCCTTCAGCTTGGCCGCGCTCTCCGCTGACCTGGGCTGGGGGACGGCGATCGGGACGCTGGCATTGCCCCTGGTGGCGCTGACCATGGCGCTGTCGTTGGGGCGCGTATTGTCGTCGCGCGCGCTGCTGATCGCCTTCGCGGCGATTGTGCTGGCCGATATGCTATGGATCGATCAATCGCTGGTTGTGGGCCGTTCGCCGCGCGAGTGGCTGGAACCTCACCGTCCGCTGGCAGAATATCTGCGCGAGGCCGGGGCGGTGCGCGTCTATTCCCCCACCTACAGCCTGCCGCAGCAGGCCGCCGCCTACTGGGAGATCGCGCAGTTCGACGGGGTTGACCCCTTTCAGAGCACGGCCTATGTGGAGGCGGCGGCTCTGGCTACCGGCGTGCCTGCCGAAGGATACAGCGTCACCATTCCGGCTTTTGTGCCCGACGACGAAAGTCAGACGGAGCAGGAGACGCTGGCTACAGCCAACTGTGATGCCCCCTTGCGCTCTGACCTGCTCGGCGCATGGCTGGTGACGCATGTCGTCTCTGCGTGCCCGCTGAGCGCAGACGGTCTGACCCTGGAGACGCAGATCGGCGGCGTGTATGTGTACCGCAACAGCTACGCGCCACGGGTCACACTGGACTGGGACGGGCCGAACCGCGTCACCGTGCGGCTGGATGCGCCATACGCCGGGCCGCTGTACGCTGTCGCCAAAGGACGCTGGCGCAACGCGCCGGACGATCGGCCAGGGTTGCCTGGCGTCCTGGATGGCGCGCGGAGCGAATGGACATTTGCTTATGATCCTTCCGAAGTGTGGCTGGGGCTGGCGACGGGCGCGGCATTGGTTGCCCTGGGAGCGCTGGCCCTGTGGGGAGGATCGCGCCGTGCCTGAGCGGGCGAGCGTCTCGGCGGCGGAGTGGCGGCGGGTGATCGGCTTCGCTGCCATCGTGATGCTGCTGACTACAATCCCCTACCTTGCCGGGGCGCTGGCCGCAGGCGACGGCTGGACGTTCGGCGGATTCGTCTTCGGCGTGGAGGACGGTTACAGCTACCTGGCCAAAATGCGTCTGGGCGCGTGCGGTGACTGGCTGTTCACCCTGCGCTATACACACGAGCCACACGACGGCGCGCCGCTCTTCCTGCCCTATCTGCTGCTGGGCAAGCTGACCGCCCTGTTTGTGGACTCGCGTAGCGCACACCTGCCGTCGGCGCTGGCAATTTCTTTTCATGCCGCGCGGATTGTCTGCGGGGTTGGGCTGATCCTGCTCACCTATCGCTTCGTCGCTGTGTTTCTGCACCGTCCGGCGACACGTTTTGCAGCACTGCTGGCGGTTGCGCTCGGCGGGGGGGTGGGGTGGTTGGTGGCGCTGAGCGGTATCAGTGATGCGCTGCCCGTTGACTATTACGTGCCGGAGGGGTTCAGCTTCCTGATCCTGTTCGGTCTGCCGCACCTGGCCCTGGCGCGCATGGGATTATTGGGCGGGTTGCTGCTGCTCTTCCGAGGATTGGAACAGCCTGCCAGCCTGCGCTACGCCCTGGCCGCCGGGCTGTGCTGGATCGTCATGGGGCTGTGCGTGCCATTCTACCTGGCGGTGATCTACGCTGTGCTGGGCGCGTGGGGGCTGGCCGCCTGGGCGCGGACGCGACGCTTTCCCTGGGCGCTGGCCTGGCAGGGAGGGACGGCGGCGCTGGTCACGCTGCCGCTGCTGGGGGTGACTGCCAGAGCCTTCCTGACCAACGAGGTGCTGGGCACCTGGTCGGCGCAGAATCAGTTGCCCTCGCCTGCCCCTGGGCATTATATCCTCGCTTATGGGTTGCTGGCTGTCCCCGCCGCGGTCGGCACGCGCCGGGCCTGGCGGCGAGGGAGTCTCCCGCACTTGTTGCTGGTGGCCTGGGTGATCGCCGCGCTTGTGCTGGTATACCTGCCGGTGAACGTGCAGCGCCGTCTGCTAGAAGGAGTCATCGTCCCGCTGGGCGTGCTGGCCGTTGCCGGAATGCGCCTGAGCTTCCCGCACGGGCGACGGTGGCAGCGGGCGCGGGCCTGCTGGCTGACAGCGCTACTCTGCGGCACTGCCTTGCTCTGGCTGGGCGCGCTGTTCACGGCGCTGCAGCCGGACCGCCCGATCTTTCAGCCGGGCGCCGAGTTGCGGGCAATGACTGCTCTCAACCGAATCGCCCCGCGCGATGCTGTGGTGCTGGCCCTGAAGGAGACGGGCAATGTGCTGCCCGCCTGGACGGATCTCAAGGCGTATGTGGGACACGGGCCGGAGACAGTGGATGCGGAGCGCAAAGAGGAAATCGCGCGGCAGTTCTTCGCCGGGACGCTCGATCCGGCGGCGCAGCGCGACTTGCTGGCAGTAGTGGACTACGTCTTCTTCGGTTTGCAGGAGCAAAGCCTCGCTGGTGCGGATTGGACGCCCGATCTGCCGTTGGCGCTGTCACCTGAGCAGACCGCGCCCGTCTTGATCTACGAGGTGCCGCATGGGTGAGCGATCGCCGCGGGATGTCCCACGCTGGCTGCCGCTGGCGTTGCTGGCAGGCACGGTGCTGACGCTTTACCGGGCGATCTTCGCCGGGGAAACGTTCTTCTGGGGCCTGCCGACGTTGCAATTCTACCCCTGGCGCGAGTTCGCTTTCGCCGAGATGCGCGCTGGTCGCCTGCCCGCCTGGAATCCCTATCTGGGTGCGGGTGCGCCGCTGCTGGCCAACTATCAAACGGCCATCTTCTACCCGCCCAACTGGTTGATGCTGATCCTGCCCGGCCCGCTGGCCATGTCGCTGGGAGCACTGCTGCACGTCCTGTGGGCTGGCCTGGGCATGTGGCTGCTGACCGGTGCGCTGGGCTACAGCCCCTTCGGGCGCGGGATCAGCGCGCTGAGCTACGCGCTGAGCGGCTATCTGATCGCGCGGCTCGGTTCGTTCCCCACGCACGACGCGGCGGCCTGGCTGCCCTGGGTGCTGTGGCTGGTGCATTGCGCTGTCACACGGCAGCGCGAGCGCGGCGTCGGCGGGCTGGGG
>DAOTZZ010000359.1:0-7771 GCA_034433965.1 Anaerolineae bacterium | reverse complement strand
GCGGTGGGACGGTCACAGTGACCTGGGACGTGCGCAACGCCGTTGAAGTGGGGGTGTGGTTGGTGGAGCCGGGCGGTCGGCTGGCACAAATGGCTCCCGGCACAGCGGCGCAGGGGACGTGGACGGTGACGGTCCCGGACGCATATGTGGACGAGGCGACGTTCATGCTCTTCGCCCGCAGTGCGGCGGGTGAGCAGCGTCAGGAGACCGCCATCGTTGACGTCATCTGCCCCTATGTCTACTTCTTCGACCCGCGGGGACAGGCGCTGGCCTGCCCGCTGGACGCGGCGCGGACGGTGCAGGCGGCCTACCAGGAATTCGAGCGCGGCTTCATGATCTGGCGGGCCGACACCAGCGATATTTATGTTTTTTTCCGCGATACCGGGCTGGTCAACCGGTTTCGCGATACCTGGATGGGCGAGGCGGTGGAGTATCCCGAAGAGCCGCCCGTAGGTCGCTACAAGCCCGACCGGGGCTTTGGGCGCATATGGGTAGATAATCCGCAGGTGCGCGGTGGGCTGGGCTGGGCGACCAATTTCGAACGCGGGTACACGGCCTGGGTGCAGCGTTCCGGCGACTTCAAGTACTCGCGTCTCTACCTGACCCTGCCGGACGGCACGGTGATCTATCTGGTGGAGAATATCTGGAAGGTGTGGGGCGCTCCCTGAAACAGTCTCCTCCCCGGCCTATGTCACAACCGGAGAGGAGAATAGGGAGGGTGAACCATGAGCAACAGCGCTTGTCAGCTATCCGTTTAGATGCGACAGGCAGCGGGCACGTTGCAACGGGCGGCCTTAACGGCTGCTGAGATAGGCGATCACCGCTTCGCGTTCGGCGCTGTTGAGCTGTGCCCCATAGCCAATCATGCGGTCAACAGTGGCCGTCCAATCCGCTTCGTCTTTGCTGGCACGGTCAATGCGCTCGGCGGTGTGGCAGACGGTGCAGCGCTCGGCGACCAGGGCCGCCCCGTCGAGGTTTTCCGACGTAGTGCCTTCGGGCGCTTCCTCGATTGCGCCGCCCATGATGGCGTTCATCAGGTCTTCGGCAGTGCCATCGTAGGTAAGGCTGGCTGCGGCGCTCTGGCTCAATTCTTTGAGATCGTCGGTCAATTCACCCGTGAACGCGGCGGTGTAGACGATCGCCACCAGCCCTTCGCCCGGCGTGAAGATGGTGATAGCCGCTTCTTCTTTCGGGCTGATGGCGGTGCCGAAGCCGCCGACCAGGTCTTCGCCCAACTCGACTTCCTCGAAGTCGCTGAATTCTACTTGCTCGCTTTCGTCACCCGTGTCGTCTGCTGCTTCGGGCGAGAAGACCATCGTGGCAATCGTCTCGGCGGTTTCGGCAGGGGTGGCGTCTTCGGCCAGCGTCACGCCGAAGAAGACCAGAAATTCGGTCGGCAGGACAATCACCAGCAAGCCCTGGTCCCCGCTGGCCAGGTCTTCCCCGGCATCCAGCCGTTGTATGGCCTCTTCCGAATTCAGGAAGATAATGAACGGAAACGGCGCTTCCTCATCTATGTTGGAGAACCATCCGGCAGGGTAGGACACCGAGAACAGGCCGTCTTCGGATGTGTAGGTCTCGAACTCGTCATCACCCTGTGCCAGCAGAGAGGCAGGCGTCACGGCGAGCACCAGGACCAGTGCGATGCTGATTGCAATACGTTTTACCATAGTGGACAGCTCCTGAAAGCTCTTGCCTCCACTGGAGGCAGCAGGTAATTCATGAGATCATAAACTTTCTGCTGCCCATTGCCAATATTGCGAATAATAACAGAATGAAGGCTGGGGGCGTCGGGCTACCAGGTTTCGCCCAGAGGGGTTGTCTCCAGATGCGGTGCCCAGGCGACGCGCACCAGCGTCCAGAGGGCGTCGGGCGCGGCGCGTTCGATTACGGTGATCGAAGTGTTGGTCAGCGAGGGGCGTTCCAGGGGGCCGAACAGGTTCTCCAGTAGCATCCCCAGCGTGCCGCCGTGTGTCACCAGCGCGACCGTCTGCCCGGCGTGACGGGCGGCGATCTCGTCGAAAGCGGCACGGGCGCGCGTGCCTACCGCCAGGCGGGACTCACCGCCGGGTGCTGGAATGCGCCGCCAGTCGGCCTGATAGGCGGTGTAGCGCTCGGCGTCCCAGGCGAGCACTTCGTCGCGCGTCAGTCCCTGCCATTCGCCCAGGTCAGTTTCGCGGAGACGGGGGTCAGGTTGCACGGTCAGTCCCAGCGCATCGGCGATGGCCTGCGCGGTCTGCATGGCGCGGGGCAGATCGCTGCTGTAGAGGGCGACCAGGGGCCAGCCGTTGCGGGCCAGGTAACCGGCCAGCGCCTGCGACTGCGCCCGCCCCACTGCGTTGAGCGGCACGGGCGCGTGCCCCTGCCAGCGACCGGCAGCGTTCCAGTCGGTCTCGCCGTGCCGGATGCACAGCACGCGCGTGAGCGTTGGGAGAGCCAGGGCGTCAGTCTTCGAGTTCATCTTCGAATACCGTGTGCAGGTGAGGCAGCAGTTCGTTGGCCGCGTAAATCGGTTGGGCGCAGTCCAGCAGCAGGTAACGCCCGGCTTCGCGCGGGCGGGCGTGTGCCGCGCTCGACAGGCGCAGGTGGTAACGGTTGACCAGGACATAGCCGCCCAGGGGAGTGACGATGTGTCCGCTGACCATCACGCGCTGTGGCGCGGGCGCATCTTCCGAAAAGGCCGCCAGGAACTCGCGCACCTGCTGTACATAGGTGTATTCGGTCAGCCCCAATTCGTTCTGGGTGAAAAGCGCGTCCCACAGCACGGCGAACTCGCGGCTGCGCTGCGCAATCAGCGTGCCGCGCAGCAGGTGTGGGTAGCGCGGATCGTCCGGGCCGCGCACTGCCAGGTAATGGCGGGCGTCCTCCTGATAGGACGCGCCGTAGACCTGCCGGTAGCGCTCGTAGTAGGGCGTCAGATCGCCTGCTGAGGCCAGCAGCGCGTCGGCTTCGGCCAACACCTGATGGTGATCGAAGTCGCGCAGCAGGGCGACGTGCCCGATGACCTCGATGGCCGGGCCGGCATGTCCCAGCAACACCCCCGCCGCGGTGCGCACATAGAAGGGCAGGTCGTTGAGGAAGGACCATACCCGCTCGCGGTGCCTGCCGAGGGCGTGTTCGAAGCGCGGCGTGAACTCGAATTCCCCTTTGGCCAGCGAAATACCGTAAATGTGGGGCATTTCGTGATTGCCCAGCAGCGCCATCACCGTCTGTGGGCCGTAGCGCTCGCGCAGGGCCATCACGTCGAGCAGGATGCTCAGGCTGTGATCCTGGTAGGGCGGTCCGTAGGCGTGAATAAGATCGCCCAGGAAGATGAGTCGCTGTGCCGCGCCGGAGGTATACAGGGTGTGAAAACGCGCCACGTAGCGATCGAAGGCGTCTCGATCGCCGTGCAGGTCGCTCACGATCATGGCGACGCCGTCGGTCAGGTCAACAAAGCGTGAAGGCATGGTCAGCAGTGGGTGGGCTGAATTGTCGTCAAACCGGGCGAAGTATACCACAAAGCCTGTCCCGCCGGGACAGCGGATTTCGGAGTGCGGGGGATCGGGGTAAGTGTGTGCTCGTCTTTGAGAGCAGAGTTCATCACGGAGCGTGCAGAGGTCGCGGAGAGAGCGTCTGCTCTGCGCTCTCGGCATCTTTGCGGTTCCATCCCTGTCGTGTAAGTGCGCCCTGCTCCAGGGCCAGGGGTGGTTTGTCGGTGCTGATACTTTGGCGCTAAAATATTGGTTGCAACAAAACTCCCCATCAAGAGTGTCTTTTAAGTACCTGTCTCAAGGAGCGCAGAAGTGAAAGCACCCATTCACGTAGCAGTGACCGGCGCTGCCGGTCAAATTGCCTATAGCCTGCTGTTCCGCCTGGCTCATGGGGATGCCTTTGGCCCGGAACAGCCCGTAGTCCTGCAACTGCTGGACATCCCGCAGGCGCAAAGCGCGCTGGAGGGGGTGGTGATGGAACTGGAGGACTGCGTTTTTCCGCTGTTGCAGGGCGTCACGGTGACAGATGATCCGTGCGTGGCTTTCCAGAACGCCAACTGGGCCATTCTGCTGGGGGGCAAGCCGCGCGGCCCCGGCATGGAACGTGTGGACGTCATTCGGGACAACGCGCCGATCTTTGCGGAGCAGGGGCGCGTCATGAACGAGTGTGCCAGCCGCGACCTGCGCGTGCTGGTGGTGGCCAACCCTTGCAACACCAACGCCCTGATCGCCATGCGCAACGCGCCGGACATTCCACGGGATCGCTGGTTCGCTATGACTCGCCTCGACCAGAATCGCGCCAGGGCGCAACTGGCGAAAAAGGCCGGTGTGCCGGTGACGGCGGTGACGCATCTGGCGGTGTGGGGCAACCATAGCCCGACGATGTATCCGGACTTCGAGAACGCGCGGATCAACGGCAGGCCAGCGCTGGAAGTCATTCCAGATCGGGCATGGTTCGAAGAGACGTTCGTCTCCACTGTCCAGCAGCGCGGCAAGGTGGTGATTGACGCGCGGGGCAAGAGCAGCGCGGCCAGCGCAGCGAACGCCGTGATCGATCATATGCGCAGTGTGTCGAACGTCACGCGCGAGGGCGAGTGTTATAGTGCGGCCATCCTTTCCGACGGCAACAGCTACGGTGTACCCGAAGGGCTGATATTCAGCTTCCCCTTGCGTACGTTGCCGGATGGCTCAGTGGTGCCGGTCGAGGGTATGACGCTGAGCGAGTACGCGCGAAAGAAGCTGCTCGTCTCGGCGCAAGAGTTGCTCGAAGAGCGCGAGGCAGTGGATGCCCTCTTGAAGTAAGCGCCGCTTGTGGTAGAATACGGGCAGTCAGCAGACGGCGTGGGCAGCGCTCACGCCGTCTGTTCGTGGGAGTGCGCGGAAGCTCGAAGCGTGCCGCCCGCCGCTGTTACCTCTGTGGCTGGAGCGGGGCAAAGTTCCCAGAGAACGCAGAGAAGGCTCACCGTCTCAGCGCTCCCGCTGCTGTGCCAGGGGGTATGCAAAGGTTGTCGGCGACTTACTTGACGCGGGAGCGTTTGCCTCACCCCAGCCTCGCTTCGCTTGGCTCGATCCCTCTCCAGCCTGGACTGTAGAGAGGGCGGCAAGGCGCGTGAGCGCCGAGCGGGGGTAAGGTAAACCGTGGCGCGGCAAACTGCCTGACACGTTTTGCACGCACCCTGCCAGGCGTAAAGTTGATCGCCTCGCCAGGCCGGTTTATAATGGGATTAGGCGGCCAATTAAGGAGAAACGTCTGCACACATGAGTCGATCACCATCAACTCATCCGCGCGCGAGGGGCGGTGCGCTGTCCTTCGTCCGGATGTCATGGGTGTTGCCAGCGTGTGCTCTGTTGCTTCTGGTTGTTCTGGTCTCGCTGCAATTCGCACCCTCGATCATCGAACAGCGCCGCGATAGCGGTATCTTCGCTTACATCGGCCTGACCATCCGCAACGGCGGTCTGCCCTATGTAGACGCCTGGGACAACAAGCTGCCAGGGGTGTACTTCATCAACGCCCTGGCCTTTCTGATTTTCGGGGCCAGCCGGTGGGCCTTGTGGTTGGCAGAAAACCTGACCATCTTCGCGGCAGGTATGGCCTTGTTCTGGCTGCTGCGCCAGGTCTACGGTGACCGCAGCGAAGCATGGGTGGGGCCGCTGGTGCTGGTATTGCTCACGCGCCACCCCACGCTGACCTCCGACATCAACTTCACCGAACCCTATGCCCTGTTGCCTCAAGTTCTGGTGCTGGCGGCGGGCTATCAGTTCCTGCGCCAACCTCGCTCGCGGTGGGGCTTCGTCATGGGCTTTGCCGCAGGCATGGCGTTCCTGATCAAGCAGACGACCATCGGCGGGGCTTTGATGTTCATCCCCGCCATTCTCATCAGCCGTCATCCGGTGCTGGGCACGCGCCAACGCTGGCACTGGCTGGGCACCATCGTCCTGGGGGGCGTATGTAGTCTGGGGATCGTGGCGCTGTATCTGCTGGCGCACGGCATCCTGGACGACGCGGTCGCGGCTTCTTTCGTGGCGGCCAACACCTTCCACGAATGGGTGAGCGAAGGGTCAGTCTGGATCGGGCGCACGGTGATCACCACCTGGACGGCCAGTCTGGCTCCGCTGGTCATTCTGCCGCTCTCGCCTTTCCTGGTGCTGGGGATGCGCCTGGCCTGGCGCAGTCTGCGTCAGCGTCCTTCCGCCGACCGCCGCGCGGCGACCGACATCACCTTGCGAGTGTGGGTGACGCTCACCTTCTTCGCCGACATGGTGCTGGTCAATGTGACCAACCGCGGCTACGCGCACTACTACATCACCATGATCCCGGCCATTGCCCTGCTGACGACCATGAGCCTGCCCGAAGTGGCCCGTTACATTACCACTTCGACGGGGCGGCGGCGCAAGATATGGGCTGGGCTGCGCGTCTATCTGGCTGTGCTCTTGCTGGGCGTGCCCGTGCTGACGACGCTGGTGCGGGTGGTGCTGTCGCGGACGAGCCTGTCCGGCCTGGAGCGTCAGCAGGAAGTGGTCAGTTATGTGGAAGAGCGCACCGACGAGAGCGACACGGTGCTGGTGTGGGGTGTCAACACCGTGGTCAACTTCCTGGCCAACCGGCGCAGCCCCACGCAGTTCAACTACGGCTATCCGCTGGTGATGCCGGGCAAGCTCTCCGAAGAGTATATCCTGGAGATGGTGCGCGATCTGGAGCGCAACAAGCCGACGATCATTGTAGACAGCACGATGATTGATGGGGATCGCGTGCCGCCGCTCGATCCGGCCTTGCGCGTGGAATGGTGGCGCGAAGGCGGGCGGCGCGATGTCGCCAACCTGCAGCCGATCTTCGACTTTGTGGAGAAGCACTGCTGGCAGGTGGATGTGATAGACGGCGTGTACATGTATCGCTGTGCCTACCCGAACATCAGCCGGATGCCGCTTTCGGTCGTCACTGGCCCACCGGTCAGCGCGCTGTGGAAGACGCTGGAACCTGTGCTGACCAGCAGCTACGAAGCGGTGGCAGCGCAGTATCAGCAGCAATTCCCCCCAGAGGAATGACGCGGAACGATAACTGAGCGGCGCGGGCGGAAGGTTCGCGCCGCTTTTCTTTGGGGTAGAGAGCGCTTTCCTTGCTGCGCGCGTCAGTTCCCGCCCCGGAGCTTCGCCCGAAGCGCTTCCAGACCGCTGAGATCTCCCGCGGCGGCCAGGCGGGCCTGTTCGGGCCAGCTTGCTGTGGAGCCGACCAGCCGCACTCCGCGTTCGCGCACGATCTGTTCGAGTTGCTCAGGGGTCATGGCGGCGACCTGGGCAAAGGTAGTGATGCCTGCGTCGCGCAGGGCAGCGGCGGACTTGGGGCCGATGCCCTCGATCAGCGTCAGATCATCCTCGACCTCTGTGCCACCCCCCTTGATGCGCGCCTGTTGACTTTGCAGCGCGGTCAGGTCGCCCGCAGCGGCCAGACGCGCCTGTTCGGGCCAGGTGGCTGTGCTACCCACCAGACGCACGCCTCGTTCACGCAGAGTCTGTTCGAGCTGTTCGGGGGTCATGGCAGCAAGCTGGGCGAAGGTGATGATCCCCGCCTCATGCAGGGCACTGGCAACTTTGGGGCCGATCCCTTCGATCAGCGTCAGATCGTCGGCAGTAGCGGCAGGTGCTGGCGGCGCGACGGGCGCTTCGGCCCGCGCGACTATCTCGGCCTGGGGAATAGCTTCGGCGACGGGCGCGGCTGCTGCGGCGTGCTCCTCGTGACCAGCGTAGTGCGGGGTCTTGAGATCGTCGAAACGTTCCCAGGGGCGCACCAGGAACAACCATCC
>DAOTZZ010000358.1:0-14965 GCA_034433965.1 Anaerolineae bacterium | reverse complement strand
TCGGGGTCGCAGTCGGCGTCGCGGTGAAAGAAGACGTGGGCGTCGCCGTCGCACTCGATGTGAAGGAAGCAGTCGGGGTGGCTGTGACAGTCGGCGTGAGGGTCGCCGTCGGCGAAGCCGTCACCGTGGCTGTGTCCGTCGCGCTGGGCGACGCCGTGAAAGTCGCCGAAGGGGTCGGCGACGACGTGAGGGTGGACGATGGTGTGGCCGTCGGCAGCCCGGCGACCAGAAAAGCGACCGGCACCGCCTGACTCACCCCGCCATCTGCGCCGACGGCCTGCACCGTCAGCGCGTGCGCGCCTTCGTCCAGGCCGCCGGGCACCGTCAGCGCCCAGGCACCGCTTTCGTCGGCGACAGCAATGGCGATCAGCTCGCCCCGGTCGTAAAGCTGAATGACATCGCCAGGGCGGGCCGCGCCGTGCAGAGTCAGAGGCTGTCCGGCGTAGGTGTCGGCGAGAGTCAGGGGGGTCACGGCGGGCGAGGGAGCGACGGCACGCGCGGCGATCGCAGCGGTGGGCGACAGTCCGGCGGGCGTGACCATCCCCTCCTGCCCGTTGTAGAAACGCGCCGCAAACAGCACGCCGGCTGCTCCCGACGTGAGCAGCAGCCCCGTCAGCACCAATACGTCCAGACGGCGCACCAGCGCCCGCCGGAAGTCCAGGCTCACGGCGTGCCCTCGTCTTTCTGACCGGCGGCGCGTTCGGCGGCCTGCCGAATCCAGCTTTCAACGTCAATCGAGCGCAGTCGCCAGGCGGGTTCGTCGAGCAGCTCTTTGACCTGGGCCGGAGACATGGCTGCCAGTTGCGCGAAAGTGTGAATGCCCGCTTTGTACAACCGTCCGGCATAGACTGGCCCGATGCCGCGGATGTCGGTCAGGCGATCCTGGCCGGGGCGCAGAGGTACCGCGCCTAGTTGCCCGACCATTTGCACCAGTTGACTCACCTGCCGGGCCACGCGGTCGAACAGCGATGCCTGCTGACGGCGTTCGGCGGCTTCTGTCAACAGCAGGGTGGTGTGCTCGCCGATGCGCTCATCCAGCCGATGCAGGATGCTGGCGTGCGCGGCCATCTCGCGATCCAGGTCGGCCAGCACGCGGGCGTGCTCGGCGAGTTGCGCGTGATCGCGGCTGCGCCCCATCACCCATTCGTCGAGCCGCTGACTGAGACTCAGCAGACGCTCGGCCTGCTGCTGCAACAGGCTGCTCACGGGCGCAGTGTCATCGGCGCGGGCGGGCGTCAGGTGGGCGGTCAACAGGCTTTCCAGGCGGGCCAGGCGCTCGTCCAGGGCGGCGACTGGTGTCTGGCTCGCCGCGAACATGTTCTCCAGGCGGCCCAGGCGTTCGTCCTGACCGTCCAGGCGCTGTCCCTGGGCGATCAGCAAGGCCTGCAGCGTGTCTATGGCGTCGCGCTGCGCGACCAGCATCTCGCGCAGACCGGCGTAAACCTCCTCACCGCTGCCCCGCGCTGCTGTCTCCAGTTGGGCGGCGTGCTGACGCAGCGCCTCGTTGAGCGCCTGCGCCTGCGCGCGCTGTTCCAGCAACTCGTCGCGCAGCGCCTCGTCGAGCAGACCGACGCTGGTCAGGGGGATCGGTTCGAGCAGACGCGGGCGCACAGTGAAGACGTAGAAGATCGCCGTGACCAGCACGGTGACGAATGCGCCGAGCGACAGAATGGCCAGGGCCTGCACGGGGTCCATGAGGGCATTTCTCCCGGTTCTGGGGCTGCGCTATGCCTCTATTATAGGGTAAGAGCGAACGCGGGAGAAAGCGAGCGACCAAATCTACCAAATCGTACAGAGCACAAAGGTCTCATTCCCTCTTCTTTACCTCCCTGTAACACGCCCTTAAAGCGCTTGCTATTGTCAGGCGAGGCAACCTGAACTAAAATGTACGTAGGATGAAACCACGCTTCGGCATTGTCCTCCCTGCGGCTCTTGCGATTCTTTCCGGCACGGTGTCCCGGCAACCGGTTGCCCAGAAAGTCCTGCGCGGGATGGCTCACGCGCGTGGTTTGGCACGCATGAAGAGGCCGACGGATGCCCGATTGTGAGGCGCGGCCCATTACGCCGCTTGATCTGGCGCTGGTGCGGCGACTCATCGCGCAGCGCCTGCCGCTCGATATGACGCAAACTCTGACCCGTGGTCTGCCGGGGATGGAGGGGGCATTGCTTTCCGCTCTGCCCCTGGCCGACCTGGGCGCGCCGACGGTCGTCATCCGCAACGGCGAGGGCGGCTTCATGGGGCAGTTCCGTCAGCGGGCCGGACGCGCCGTGGCACAGCTCACCTTCCTGGCTCCGGAACCGCAGCCCGCTCATCTACCCTACTGGCTGGCGATCATTGATACGCTGGTTGCCGAGGCGGGCAGGCGTGGAGCGCTGGTGATCAGCGCGGAAGTGCCGGAGGGGCATGCTGCTTTCGTCGCCTTCCGGCAGACGGGTTTTGCCGTCTACTCGCGGCAGGCCATCCTGCGCCGCGCTCCCGGTCGCGCTGACGCCGACCCGACCCTGGTGCGCGCCGAGACCGAGCGCGACGCGGCAGCCGTCAGCCTGCTCTATGCCAACACCGTCCCGCGCCTGTTGCAGCAGGCCGAACCGTGGCCGGAAGCCGAACAGAGCGGCCTGATCTACGAGCGCGACGGGCAGATCGCGGGGTATCTGGAAGTCGTCGAGGGCAAGAATGGCGTGGTGATCAAGCCGTACTTCCACCCGGAAGTCTATGATCAGGCTGCCGAGGTGATCCTGGCGGCGCTGACGCATCTGCCGCGAACTGCCGAAGTGCCGGTTTATCTGTATGCGCGAGCCTATCAGGACTGGTTGCGCGGGGTGCTGGAACGGGTTGGATTCGCTGCGTGTGCCGAGCACGCGCTGATGGTCAAGCACACCGCGCCTCGCCTGGAGCGCATGGAGCTGGCTACTGTGCCCGGCCTGGAATCACGGCTGCGGCCACCAATCGCCGACGGGCCGATTACCGTGCGCAAACTCGCGCGCTGGCCCAAGCATCGTCTGAACCGGTGGGCCTCCTGGTGGCTCAACGGTCATCATCAGTAGAAACAGGGATATGGAACGTCGAATCACGGATGATCTGGACAAACTGAAAGCGGTCTTGCCGCCGCACCTGGTGGAGAAACTGGACGCCCTGGAGCGCGACGAGGACGAGCTGCTGGAAGTGATCCTTGACCTGGGGCGCGTGCCCACCGCCCGCTTCACCGATGGGGAAGTGGTGCTGGATTCGCGCGAGGTCACCGCCGAGATGATCGCCTACGTCACGGAGCGGGTGGGCGAATTCGACGAGGACAATCGCGCAGGTATCGAGCGCACCCTGCACCGCATCAGCGCCATTCGCAACCGGCGCGGGCATATCGTCGGCCTCACCTGCCGCGTGGGGCGCGCCGTCTACGGCACCATTGACATCCTGGCCGACATCATCGAGTCCGGCAACAATGTGTTGTTGCTGGGGCCGCCCGGCGTGGGCAAGACGACTCTGCTGCGCGAAGCCGCCCGCGTGCTGGCCGAAACGCGCCGCGTGGTGATCGTGGACACGTCGAACGAGATCGGCGGTGACGGTGATGTGCCGCACCCGGCGGTCGGGCGTGCGCGCCGGATGCAGGTGCCAACACCGGTGCTGCAGCACGAAGTGATGATCGAGGCGGTCGAGAATCACAATCCAGAGACGATCGTCATTGACGAGATCGGGCGCGAACTGGAAGCGGCGGCGGCCCGCACCATCGCCGAGCGCGGGGTGCAACTGATTGGCACGGCGCACGGCAACACGCTCGACAACCTGCTGCTCAACCCCACGCTCTCCGACCTGGTCGGCGGGATCGAGTCGGTCACGCTCTCCGACGAGGAGGCGCGGCGGCGTGGCACGCAGAAAACTGTGTTGGAACGCCGCGCACCGCCCACTTTCAATGTGCTGGTGGAGATTCAGACACGCAACCGGCTGGTGGTGCTGGACGACGTGGCCGCGGCAGTAGATGCCAAGCTGCGCGGGCGTCCGTTGCCGGTCGAGATCCGGCAGCGCAACCCCGACGGCACCATCACCATCGAGACCGCCCGCCCCGAACTGGCCTTCGGTGAGCGCAACGGGGGGCGCAACGGCGGGCGGCGTCAGGCCGGGCGGCGCGAAATGGCCCCCGCGCGAACGTCTGAGCCTGACTACGGTTACAGCCGTGCCGAGCCATTTGAGCCGGTGCGCAGGGAAGGGCGCGGCCTGCCCACTCTGCACGTCTTCCCCTACGGACTGGCGCGCAACCGTCTGCTGGACGTGGCGCGGCAACTGCACGTGCCGATAGAAATTGTGGACGATCTGGAATCCGCGCAGGCCCTGGTCACGCTGAAGACCTACTATCGCCGTCGTCCGCGCCTGATCGTGGACGCCGAGCGGATGGGCGTTTCGATCTACGTGCTGCGCGCTAACACGGCTACGCAAGTCGAGGACTTCCTGGTGGACATCTTCGACCTGTATCACGACTCGCCGCAGGATGACGATCCACTGACGGCGGCCATCCGCGAGACTGAAGAGGCCATCCGCCGCGTGCGCAGCGGGGAACGTTCGGTAGACCTGTCGCCGCAAGACGCCTACATCCGGCGCAAGCAGCACGACATGGCCCGCGCGGCGCACCTGGTGTCGCACAGCTACGGCACGGAGCCGAATCGCCGTGTGCGCATCTTCCGTGACGAGGCAGCGCGCTCGTAGGCCAGGTGTCTGTCAGCAGTCCGCAGTGCAGCCGTCCCCTCGGCCTCAACGGCGAGGCGAGGGGATTTTGTTGTCCCGCGCGTGTTGGCTTTCGCCCTCACCTGGGCCAGCCGCGTCCGATTTCGGACAGGGTGGGGACGGCCTGGCGCGCTGCGGCGAGCGCCCCTTCGTAGAGTGCCAGGTATTGCTGCACCGGACGATCCCAGCTCAGGTCAAGGCGCATGGCGCGTTCCTGCATCCGCTCGAAGGCAGCGCGGCGGTGCCGGTACGTGTCTATGGCCCAGTGCAACGTCAGGCGCACGGCGTCCGGCTCCTCGAAGAGGAACACAAAGCCCGTGCCACGATCTGCCGGGCCGTTGTCGTAATTCTCCACCGTGTCGGCCAGGCCGCCCGTCTCGCGCACTACGGGCAGCGCCCCGTAGCGCATGGCGAGCATTTGCGTCAGGCCGCAGGGTTCATAGCGACTGGGCACCAGCACCAGGTCGGCTCCGCCATAGACGCGCTGCGCCAGATCGGGCTGATAGCCGATGACGGCGCGCACCTTCCAGCCGAAATCCCATGCCAGGCGGCGCACTTCCTGCTCGATCTCGGCCTTGCCCGTGCCGATGATTACCAGTTGGGCGTCGGTCTCGGCCAGCAGGCGACGCACGCCCGGTATGGCGAAATCCATGCCCTTCTGCTCCACCAGCCGGCTGACGATGCCGATCAGCGGCACGTCGGGTTGCTGGGGCAATCCCAGTTCGGCTTGCAGCGCGGCTTTGTTCCTGGGACGTACCGTCCGGAAATTGTCCGCATCGAAGGGGTACGGCAGGGCCAGATCGGTCGCCGGATTGACGCGCTCGGTATCCAGCCCGTTGAGAATGCCCGTGAAATCGGCATCGCGCGCCCAGATCAGCCCTTCCAGCCCTTCGCCAAAGCGCGGGTAGTGCAGTTCGATGGCGTGCCGGGGGCTGACCGTGTTGAGCTTGTGCGCATAGGCGATGCCAATACCCAGCAGATTGTCGGTCTTGCCCTGGTAGACCAGATGCGGGTGACGACGTGGGGGCACGCCCGCTTCCCACAGATAGCCGCCCGCATCCCAGCCCTGGTAGCCCATGTTATGAATGGTCAGCACGCTCGCCACGCTGTCCCAGCCGGGCGCACTACGTGACTCGTGCAGCAGGAAGGGGATCAGCGCGGTGTGCCAGTCGTGCACATGCAACACATCCGGAAACCAGGCCACGCCGTCGCGTCCCTGCCCCAATTCCCAGGCCAGCGCCATCGCCGCCTGGCTGAAGAAGACGAAGCGCTTGCGATCCCAGTTGAGATCGGTATAGACGTAGTCACCTCCGCTGAAGAAGGGCCAGCTTTCCAGGAAGTAGACGGGGATACCGTCTTGCTCGGTGCCGTGAATATAGATATCGGCGGTGCCGGGCGGGCGGTGAAACTGAAAGTGAAAGCGATAGGTCAGCCGGTCGCCGAAGCGCCCTTTTATCGGTCCGTAGAGCGGCAGCACAACCCGCGCATCTACGCCCCGCTGTCGCAGGGCGCGCGGCAGGCTGCCGACCACGTCGCCCAGTCCTCCCGTCTTGGCGAAGGGAGCCATCTCTGCCGCCACAAACAGCACACGCATGGCCCGTCTCTCCTTGCCGTTCCGCCGCGTGACCGCTCCGCGGACTGCTGCGTCGTCCGGCCCGCATTATAACCGGCTTTGGCTACGGGCGGGAAAACAACGCGCGTGCCCTGCACAACAAAAAAAGCGGAGGTCGGGCGGCCAGCCCAACCTCCGTACGCTCATGAGCGGGAAGCTGTCTGCTTTAGTTGCTGGGGGGCAGCAGCACGCCGTCAATGATGTGCAGCACGCCGTTGGAGCCGATCAGGTCGGGCAGATAGACGTTCGCCTGACCGCCGTTGAAGGACGTACCGTTGATGCTGATGCGCGCGCCGTTCAGGGTAGGAGCCGAGCTGAGCGTCACCACCACGTCGGACGTATACGAGCCAGGGATGACATGGTAGAGCAGCACGCTGGTCAGCAGTTCCTTGTTGGCGAACAGCTCATCCGCCGTCAAGCCCAGCGCGTTGAGCGCCGCGACGAAGGCTTCGTTGGTGGGGGCCAGCACCGTGTACGGGCCACCGAACAGCGCGGGGGTCAGGCCAGCGGCGTCCAGGGCAGCCTTGAAGATGGTCAGGTTGTTCTCAGCGGCCAGTCCCAGGATGCTCTTGGGCGGGAACAGCACGTTGTCAATCACGTGAATGACCCCGTTGCTGGCGATGATGTCGGCGATGATCACGTTCGACGAACCATTGAGCTGCACACCCGTCGGGCCAGTGCCAATGCGAATGGACGAACCCTGCAACGTCTTGGCCGAGGCCAACCCCGCCACCTTATCGGAGGTCACCGCGCCGGGCACGACATGGTAGAGCAGGATGTCGGTCAGCAGCGCCTTGTCCGCCAGCAGGTCAGCGGCGGAGATACCCAGCAGGTTGAGCACGTTGGCGAACGCCTGATCCGTCGGTGCGAAGACGGTGAACGGGCCACCCGTCGCCAGGGTGTCGGCCAGGCCAGCCGCCTGCACAGCCGCTACGAGCGTCGTGAAACGACCATCGGCAACCGCAATGTCTACAATCGAGTTGCCCTGCGCGCGGGCGTCACGTTGCGCGGGGAGCGCAAACGCCGTCACCAGAACCAGCACGAGCACGAACAGAGTAACCTTACGCATGTTGAGCTTTCCTCCCAGTCAGTTGAGTGTTGTAGCCCCGTATGCTCCCACGGGCCTATACAGATCGTATGTGCCAGAGAATAAGCGCTCAAGATGAGATAAAGACGAAATTTGCCTGAGAAAATCATGAATGTTGGAGCATCGGCTGCGTAGGGCAAACGCCCAGCGCCCGCCCGATCAAAGGGTAGGCAGCGCATCAGGGCGGGGGTATACTGGGCGGTCGTGTCGAGCCTGTCATGAGGTCCTGGCGAAGCGTATGAAGCGTCGTGCGGTGTTTTCGGTGCTATTGCTGGCGATGATGGTCGGGGCAGCGCTGGGCAGCACGTTGCTGAGTGCACCATCTCCTGCGGCGGGGCAGAGCGCGCCGACGCTGCCGCCTACCAATACGCCGCGGCCCAGCCCGACGGCGACCGTCACGCCGCTGCCGACCAACACGCCGCGCCCGACCTTCACGCCGTCGAATACGCCCTCGGCGACGGCCACGTCAACGCCGACCTTCACGCCGTCGCCCAGCCCCACCGCGACCGTCGTCGGTCCCAGCGAGTATCCGGACAACTTCAATCCGCTCACCGGCCTGCCCTATCCCAGCGAAGAAGCGCGCAACCGGCGCAACCTGATCGTCAAGGTCTCCAACTTTCCGGAGATCGTGCGTCCGCAGAGCGGCCTGGACAAGGCGGATATCGTCTTCGAATACGAAGTCGAGGGCGCGGTGACACGCTTCGCCGCCATCTATCGCAGCCAGGGCGCGGAGAAGGTCGGCAGCATCCGCAGCGCCCGCCTGCTCGACCTGGAGCTGGTCGAGATGTTCCAGGCATTGCTGGCCTATAGCGGCGCGAACGACTGGATTTACCACTACATCCTGGATTCGGACTGGAAATGGCGCGCCCTCACGCCGCAGATGGGCGTCAACTGCCCGCCTTTCTGCCGCTATCCGGAGGAGGGCAAGGCGTATGAACACACCCTGTTCGGCAACACCTTCCAGATGTGGGAAGTCGCCGAGCAGCGCCAGGTCAACGACGGGATTCAGGTGCGCGGCCTCGCCTTCTCCTACGAACCAGACCCCGGCGGTGTCCCTGCCCAGGACATCTTCATAGACTACTGGAACCCGCGCCAGGATACGCGCTGGCAGTATAACCCTGCCGACGGTCGTTACTACCGCTGGAACAACGGTCTGCCGCACGTGGACGCCATCACAGGCAAGCAACTGGCCGCTGACAATGTGGTAATTCTGGAGGCCGAACACATTGACCGGCCCGACATTCTGGATAGCGAAGTGAGCGGTGTGGTGATCGAAACTGTGCTGTGGGGGCGTGGCACGGCCTGGCTTTTCCGCGACGGGCTGTGGTATAAGGGCATCTGGGCGCACGCGCAGGGCAAACCGGGGCTATGGCTGCTCTTCTCCGACGGCCAGACTCCGATGCATCTCAAGCCCGGTCAGACGTGGTTCAACGTGGTGCGGCCAGTAATGTACGGTGTGCAGATCAGCGAACAGCCCGCCGACATGGTCGCGACGGCGCAGGCCATCTACGCCACGCAGACGCAATCCGCCGCGCTGACGGCCACGGCCATCGCTCCGTACATCACACCCACGCCGACCGTTGCCACGCCGACGCCGGAGCGCTTGCCGTGAGTCACGAGTCCGGAGTCTAGAGTTCAGAGTCTTGAGTGAAGGTCTCCAACGCCCAACGCCTCAGCTCTGGGCGTGAGCGGCTTTTGCCGAACTGCTGACTCCTGACTCCATACCCACACTCAGCAGGAACGCATGGGGGGCACACTACTGAATTCGTTCACTGTGCTGCTGGGCAGTTCGGTCGGCCTGTTGATCGGCAACCGGCTGCCGGCGCGTATCCAGGAATCGGTGATGACCGGGCTGGGGCTGGTCACCCTGGTGGTGGGCTTTTCCAACGCCAATGAGACCGGCAACATCATCCTGCCCCTGCTCAGCCTGGTGATCGGCGCGATCATCGGCGAACTGTTGCGGCTCGACGTGCGCCTGGAGCGCTTCGCCGGATGGTTACAGGGGCGCGTCCAGGGTACAGCCGCTGAATCCGCTGCCACAACCGACCGGCGCGCACGCTTCATTCAGGGCTTTGTCACGGCGTCGCTGGTGTTCTGCATCGGGCCGCTGGCCTTTGTTGGCTCGATTCAAGATGGGATGGGCCTGGATAGCGGCTTTGAGCAACTGGCGATCAAGAGCGTGCTCGACCTTTTCGCCTCGATGGCCTTTGCGGCCAGCCTGGGTGTCGGCGTGTTGTTCAGCGTCTTCACGGTGCTGGGCGTCCAGGGAGGACTGGCCGTGCTGGGCGCGCTGGCCGGCGACTTCATGACCGACCCCATGGTCAACGAGATGACCGCCGTGGGTGGACTGATTCTGCTGGGGCTGGCGCTGGTGTTGCTCGACATCAAAAAGCCGCGCATGGTCAACTTCCTGCCGGGGCTGCTGATCGCGCCGCTGCTGGTCGAGCTGGCGACGCTGTTGGGGATCAACATTTATCCGCTGTGATCCTTCTTCTCGCCGATGTCCTTCATTTCTGCAGTGGAACGCAGAGAGCACAGAGACAAACCTGAGAGCCTCTGTGTCAATCTCTGCGACTTCCGCGATCTCTGTGGCGAGCTTTCCGCCCCCGTATGTTTCGATTTTGCCCCGCCTGCCGTATAATCAGCAGCGGACGCACACCGGCAGGAGGGGGGCATATGCCCAGGCCGCCCAGACGACGCATCCCCGATTTCGACGACGTTCCTGTCGAGGAACTGATCCGGCTCAGCCGGGCGCTGGTCCGGCGCATCACCGATCAGGATCGTCAGCGCCTGATCCTGGCCCTGCGCGAGTCCGGCGACGCGCGGCGGGTGTGGACGAGCGCACCGGCTCTGTTGCAGCAGTTCTTCGCCGGTGAGATCGATCTGGACGAAGAGCTGCTGAGCCGTTTTCCCAACGCTCCTCTGCTCTCGCATATGCACGTGTTGCCCGGCAGCAGCGCGCCCCTGCAACAGCAGATCACGGTCACGCTGGGCAGCAACGACGATGCGGCTACCCTGATCGTAGATGCGGCACTGGACGAAACGGCGGCGCTCACCTTCACCTTTTCTCTGTTCGGCGCGCTGGCCCTGCGCTTTCACCTGACCCCGTTGCTGGCGGTTGATCGCGCTGCCTGGCTGCCGCTGCTGCGCCGCGAGAACGGCATCACCGTGCTGTGGACGCGCGATCGCTGGGAGCAACCCTACCTGATCCTGGTGCGGCGCGAAGGCTTCGGGCGGCTCTATGCATTCTCGCCCTACGGGTTTGAGGCCGCCGCCCGCCTGACGCCGGACATGGTCACCGCGCTGGCCGACTGGCTGGAGCGCACCTGGTTCGCCGGGGAAAACGCTCCGGCTCCCGCTTCTGACGGGAGGCGCACCGCTCATGCCCTGTCGTCGTCCGCGCCGGACGAAAGCGCAGCGGGCGACGCGCGCGATCCTGGCCCGGATACAGGTCAGTTCGAATGGTAAGCGACAGGGTAGCGGATGAGTTGGCACGCGCCCCGAAGCCGACTATAATGAGAGATGCAGGCAAACGTTATCCGTCAAGACGAGTATGCTGTGATCCGGACGTAAATTTGAGGCTGCCCCTCACCCCCTGCCCCCTCTTCCACTGCGACTGCGTCGCGGGGAGAGGGGAAAAGCGGCAGCAGTCCCCCTTTGGGGGAGAGGGAAATAGGGGGAGGGGATATCGGTGAGGTTTTCACAGTCCTGGTCAAGCATTTACGTCCGGGTCTCAGGAGTGTGACCGGTTCGTTCTGTTAAAGTAAGCCTTTTTTCAAGCGGGTTTGGTGCAGGCTTAACTGCCCCCGCCCAAAATAGCGTTTGGTTTCACAATTGGCCCTTTACAGGTTACCATGGCTGGCTTCAGCGCTTCCTACCCTGGTCTTTCTCTCGACGCGAGCCAAACTGGTTCCGCATCTTTTCGGACGTGTGTCTCCCTGGTCTCTTGCAGGCTGCCCGGCAGAGAGCCAGAGACAGTGTGTCTGACGGGTTATTGATGTTCCATAAGGAGAGTGACAATGAGAGTACACCGTTTGCTCCCTGTTCTGGTGATTGTTGCCTTGTTGATGGCCCTGGTGCCGGTTGCTACCGCCCAGGAGACCGTCTCCATGCGCATCCGCTGCAAGGCCGTTCCCCCGGTCGAAGAGTGGCGCTGCAACAACTTCGCCGAGGTGGAGTCGCAGGTAGAGGCCGCGCTGGGCATCAACCTGGAGCTGGAGCTGATCCAGGATAACCTGGACTGGGGCCCCTACAAGCAGGAGTTCCAGCTCGCGGCAGAAGCCGGCCAGGCTGTGGACATCATCCTGTCGGGCCATGAGGATATTGGCACGTGGGCGCAGGCCGGTTTCATCATCCCGCTGGATGACCTGATCCCCAACTACCCGGAGTTTGCCGATGTGGTGCCCAGCCTGTGGGAGTCCATGAAAGGCCCCGACGGGAAGATTTACGGTATCCCGCAGGACGCCGAGGCCCGCCCGCTCTACTTCAGCAAGCCGCTGCTGAGAGACCTGGGGTGGAGCGATGAGGAGATCGAAGCCCTGCCGGAGAAGATCAAGGCCGGTGAGTTCACCTTCGCCGACATGCTCGATGTGGCGCAGGAAGCTGTTGAACTGGGCGTGGTGGAAGAAGGCAATGGCTACTGGCATCGCCCGCGCAACGGCCCGGACTTCCTCTACTTCTACTATGGCATGGGTGGCCAGGTGCTCGACGAAGCGGGCAATCTGGTCTTCGACAAGCAAGCTGCCCTGGACGTCTACAAGCTGTTCGAGGATGCGCGCGCCCGCGGCATCATGACGGGCAAGCACCTGGGCATCGAGTGGGCGGACTGGCATACAGCCGTGTCGTCGGCGGAGAATGTGCTGTTCTGGACTGGCGGCACCTGGAACTGGGGCGACTGGGCGGTCAACTATGTGGCCGACCGGGGTGGTGAAGACTACCTGTTCGAGAATATCGGCGTTGCGCTGGTGCCCGCGCTGAAGACCGGCAAGCCGATCACCCTCACTCACCCGCTGGCGTACATGGTCAGCACCAGCAGCAAGCATCCGGACGTGGCCATGGCCCTGCTCGCGGCGATCACCACGCCCGAAGCCAACAATCGCCATGCCATCGGAAGCGCACACCTGGGTATCCTCAACGCGCAATTGGAGTCCGAGGAATACAAGAACGCGCGTTTCCTGAGCCTGACGCACCCTATGCTGGAGCACACGACCTTCATCCCCAACCATCCAAGCTGGGGCGCATGGTCGGAGGCGTACTGGACGGGCATCCAGAGCGTGGAGAGCGGTGAGATGACCGCCGAAGCCGCGCTGGATGTGGTGGTCAACCGGCTGCAGAATGAGATTCCGGGGATCGTCATCCGCTAGCTACCGATGCGCTGATCGGCCTGTGAGATGACTGTTCGCCAGCCGGAGGCCCTGCGCTGCACGGTCTCCGGCTGGTCGGTTGTGGTGGCCGCTGGTACTATCCGTAACCAGGACATCACAGGAGGTTAACCTATGGCATCTGCAGCGTCGAGCGCTCCCGCCATTGCGCGCAGTCGCGGCCAGGCCGCGCGTGCCCGCCTGACCGCTTACGGCTTTCTGGCTCCGGCGGGCTTCCTGGTATTGGTCTTCTTCTTCATCCCGATGCTGCTCATTCTCTTTCTCAGCGTCACCAACCTGGCTACGACCAACTTCACCACCGATGTGTGGCGCATGGCCACTTCGCGCGACCCCAAATATATTGTCGGGCTGGCCAATTTCGAGCGCATGTTCGCCGACGAATTCGCGCCCAAAATCCTGTTCAACACGTTTTTCTATGTTTTGGCAACGCTGCTGCTGTTCAATGTGGGGCTGGGGTTGGTCATCGCCCTGTTGACGGCGCATGTAGACCGACGGGCGGGCTTTCTCTTCCGGGCGCTGTGGATTCTGCCGCGCATCACCTCACCGGCGGTGTATATCCTGATGTGGAAGCGCATCGTGGCGGCTTCCCCTTTTGGTATCCTCAATCAGTTCAACGAGTTGCTGGGCCGCCCGGAGGTTAACTACTTCCAGGACGAAGCGTGGGTTTTCATCATCATGCTCAATGGCTTCATCGGCGCATCGTTCGGCATGATCATCTTCACCTCGGCTATCGAATCCATCCCGAAAGACCTGATGAACGCCTCGCTGGTAGATGGTTCGACCCTCTGGCAGCGTGTGCGCTATGTGATCCTGCCCCTGCTGCGCTGGCCGCTGCTCTTCGTCACCACCTATCAGACGTTGTCGCTGCTCACGTCGTTCGAATATATCTTGCTGTTCAATAGTGGCGGCTCGGCCTCGCAAACCGAAGTATGGTCGCTGGCCGCCTACAACCGGGCGTTGAACACCTACTTTGCCAATGCGCAGTGGGGGTATGGCTCGGCCTTTGCCGTCGTGCTGGTGATCATTGGCGTGGTGATGGCCACTGTCTATATGCGCGTCTTCCGCTTCAACGAACTGGTCGCCGAACCAAAGATCGAGGTGTTGTGATGGCTACGCTCACGCCTGTTGCCCCCACACCGCGACCGCTCACCTCGCAGGAATTCCAGTATCGCCAGGCCGAGACAGGCGAGCTGGTCGGCCAGGCAGTCTTCACGGCCCTGATCGTGGTGTTGTTCTTTGAGCTTGGCGTGGTCCTGTTCAAAGTCTTGGGGCCGCTCATTCAGTCCTCGCCGCGCCTGCTCGGCTCTGACCTGAAGGTAGACGAGACGCTGACCCGTGCGCTGGCCAATGCGCTCACGCTATTGGCTCCTTTTGCCGCTTACGCCGCCTGCGGGGTTAAGATGCGCGAGTTGGCCGCCTTCGACCGGCGACGGGCGATGCGCGTTGCCATCACGGCGACGGTCATCGTCTACGGGATTGTCACGATGGGCCAGTATGTGTTTCAGGTGGGGCCGTTTGCTGAAAAGCCCTCGTTGGAGATGTCTTTCCGCCAGACGGACGAGGGCATCCTGGTGACGCAGGTGGTGCCGGGCGGTACCGCTGACCAGGCCGGCATCAAGGTGGGCGATCTCATCGTTGCCATTGGCCGCGCTCCCACCGATCTGGAGGGTCTCAAGACGAAGATCGCCCTGTCCAAGTTCGAGAGCAAGATCGGCCTGCGGGTGGTGCGCGACGGTCAGGAAGACCTGGTGCCGGTGGAAGTGGTGCCGGTGATGGAGATCGGCCTGGCACCGCTGCTTGGCGGACTGATCCTGGCGCTGTTCGTGGCCACGGTGGCGGTCTTCTGGCCGGGCGGGTTGACACCCTATGTGCTGATGGTGGTGATCATGATCCCGCTGTTGATCGGCTACCTGTGGCTGATTGTCGCCACCTTCTCCTACCGCACTGAAGGCTTGCTACCTGTGGACGCCAACGGGAACTTCGGCGGTTTCACCCTGCGCAACTGGGAATTCCTCACCCGCGCGGGCACCAGTTCCTACCCCAGCATCTGGCGCATCACGCTCAACACGCTGGTCATTGCCAGCTCGATGGCGATCATCGTGCTGATTGTATCCTCAATGGCCGGCTACGCGCTCTCGCGGATGAACTTCCCCGGTCGGCGAGCGTTTCTCTCG
>DAOTZZ010000357.1:0-17976 GCA_034433965.1 Anaerolineae bacterium | reverse complement strand
GGGCGTGATGTCGTACCACTGCGCCCCAGAGCCGACGTTCCACAGGTGAAAGCCCTTCACGTAGGGGTCTTCTTCCAGTTGATAGGTGTATTGCAGGGCATCGCGAATGATCATCTCGCAGCCCGGCATGATCGTCCCCCCGCCGATGCCCATCTCGGTGATGTAGACCGGCAGATCGGCGGCTTCTGGCAGGGTGAGCAGCAGGCGCTCGCGCAACACGCGATGCCGCAGCGCCACCCACACATCGGATTCCGAGGTCATGCGCGTATCTTCCAGGCTATAGGCGTGCAGGGCGATGCCATGTGTGCGCCCCGGTGCGCAGGGATGCTCTGCCGCATATTGATACGCGGGCAACAGATCGCCGAAAGTCTGCATATCCGGATTGCCGCCAGGGAAAGAGAACAACAGCAGACAGCGCCCCTGCTCATTGGCGATCTTCATCGCCTCAATGGAAAACTGCGCGATCCAGCGCAGCGGCACTGCGCATTCGTTCATCAACTCGTAGTAGTCGGCGTTGACTTGATCCCAATAAGGCTTCAGGCTATCTAGCCAGCGCTTCGCCGTCACTACCGGATCGGTTTCCTGACCGTATTCCGTCGGGCAATCGCGCATCCCCTCGGTGGTCAACAAAGACCGATAGACAATCACCGTTTGCGGAGAAATGGCTTTCGCCTCATTGAGGGTACGCTCGGCTCCGTTGAGACCTTTCAGCGTGCCGACCGGGAAACCGGCTTCTGCCATACGCCGCACGAAGGCCAGCACCTCGTCATGGCTGCGCTCGTTGAGGATGTGGAGTCCCAGCAAGGTGGTATTGGGCGCAGTCCCGCGCAGAATCTCACACGAGCGCAGATCGGCCAGGTCAGCGACGGTCTGCCCGTCCGCGCTCAGCGGCAACCAGCCATTCGGCGTGCTGACCCACGGGTTGCCGTTTGCGTCGGTCGTGATCTGCGAGACAGTCAGCACTTCCCAATAAGCCGCCGTGCGGGCTATCGGCGCGCTGAAGTCGGGCGCGGTGTACACATTGGCCACGTCCGCCATCACACGCACGCGGCAGGGCTGTACGCTGACTGTCGGCGGTAAGGCCGTGTGCAACGGCTCCGGCGTGTAGTTCGGCGCGACGATCGGTCCGAAGGTCACGCCGGGCGGAGGCGGCGGAGGCGTGGGCAGCGGAGTGATGTTGGGATCGAGCGTGGGCTGCTGCGCCACGCGCATCGGCGATGGCGTTGCCGAAGGGGACGGAGACGCAACGGGCGTCGGTGTGACGAACACCGCGATCGTCTGCTGTCCCCCACAGGCGGCCAACAACAGGGCGCTGCCCAGTATCAGCGGCAGCCACCAAAGTTTGAATCTGGTATAGGTCATCATGACGGTAAGTGTATATCATGCAGTGTGTCGTGGTCAAATAGCGATCAGCCACCAACAAGAGCACGGTTATCCGCTGATAAGCTCGCTCAGCCCAGCACCCACAGGGCGATCATGCCCACGGCGATGGGCAGCAATGTGCTGCGCGTGCGCCAGGCGATGGCGGTGGCGAGGAGTCCGGCCAGCAGGCGGCTGTTGCCCGCTGACAGGTCGAACGAACCAGCAGGCATGAATAGCGCCGGAAAGATGATGGCCGACAGCGCTGCCGGTGGCACGTAGCGCAAGGCACAGCGCAACGCTGGCGGCAATGTACCCTCCCCCAGCAGCGCGATCACCGACAGGCGCACGCCGTAGGTCACGGCCACCATACCCAGGACGGTCAGCCAGGTGCTCATGGGAGACGTTCTCCGGCGGCTGTAGACGCTGTGCAGGGCGCAGACCAACCGGCGCGTTCCGCTCCCACGCCGGCGACGATACCCCCCAGCGCGGCCAGAATCAACCCCAGATTGTACGGCAGGCCGTGCGCCGCCAGCGCCACGCTACCGGCCACCAGTGCGGCCAGCACGTCGGCGCGACCTTTCAGTGTGGGCACCAGCAGGGCGATGAAGGTCAGCGCCAGGGTGAAGTCCAGACCCCAGTTCGACGGCACTTGCGTGCCCAGCAATACACCCGCTGCCGTGCTCAATTGCCAGGATACCCACAACGTGAGACCCGCGCCCAGGGTGAACCAGTGACGCGCCGTAGCGCGGGCGGGCACGGACGCTCCAGCCTCGTAGTGCGTGATGGAGACGGCGTAGGCTTCGTCGGTGAGCAGGAAGGCCAGCAGGTATTTCCAGGCGCGGTTCAGGTGGCGTAGATACGGCGCAAGCGAGGCGCTGTACAGCATGTGCCGCAGGTTGACGACAAAGGTGGTCAGCACGATGATCAGGCCGGGCGCGCCATTGCCGAACAGCCCCACCGCCACGAACTGCGACGATCCGGCGAAGACGAACAGCGACATGCCCAGCGCCACCTCAACCGGCAGACCCGCTTTGGTGGCAGTGATGCCGTAGATCATGCCGAAAGGCGTGGTGCCCAGCAGGATGGGCAGTTGCGCCCGCACCCCGCCCCAGAATTCGCTCGCTCGTGCAGACATGACACCCTCGCGGGGGATTCAGCCAGCCGGATGACCAGTATACCCGCGGGCAGGGGATACGCCCTCGTGTGTTCTGTACAGAATAAGCCGCCGGATGCCGTGAACCATCCGGCGGCGCCTCTGTCAGCGCGACCCCTGAAACCGGTCAGTCGCGCAGCGTCAGACTGATCGGGCAGTGATCCGACCCCATCACTTCCGGATGAATATCCGCGGAGATCACCCGCTCGCGCAAGTCGGGCGTGATGAAGAAATAGTCAATGCGCCAGCCGATGTTGCGCGGGCGGGCGTTGCCCCAGTAATTCCAGTAGGTGTAGTGACCCGGCTCGTCGGGGTGCAGTTCGCGGAAGATATCCAGGTAGCCGCGAGCGACGACCTCGTCCAGCCAGGCACGCTCTTCCGGCAGAAAGCCGGTCGTGTTCTGGTTTTCTTCCGGACGGGCCAGATCAATGGGGCGGTGCGCGGTGTTGACATCTCCGCAGAAGATGACCGACCGCCCTGCTGCTCGCAGCCGTTCCACGTAGTCCAGGAAGGCGGCTTTGTAGGCCATCTTGAAGGGGACGCGGCTATGATCGCGCGCGCCGTTGGGAAAGTACGCGCCGATCCACACAAAGTCGCCGTAGTCGGCGACGATGGTGCGCCCTTCGCGGTCATATTCCTCGACGCCCAGCCCGATCTGCACGCTGCGCGGCGCGATCTTCGTGTAGAGCGCCACGCCGCTGTACCCCTTCTTCACCGACGACCACGCCCAGTACGTCTGATAGCCATCCGGTTGACGCACCGCCTCGTCAAGCTGATCGGGGTGCGCCTTGGTTTCCTGCAGGCACAGGATGTCCGGCTGCGTGGTGTGAAGCCAGTCCAGCAACCCTTTGCTCTGCGCCGCGCGAATACCGTTGACGTTCCACGAATACAGCCGGAGCATCCGCTTCTCCTGAGCGCTAAGGTGTGACGGTGAGCGTTTCCAGCATGTTGGCGTAGACCTGCGACCACAGGTCCCAGCCGTATTTGCCCGTGCTGGTCAGCTTGAGCACAACGGCCCGCCCGTCGGCCAGGGCAAAGGCACCGATCGTCGTGTTCACCGGCGGGTCTTGGGTCTGATCGCGCGACACGCCGATCTTTCCGCTCAGGCCAGCCGCCGTCCAGTCGGCGATCTCCGGCTCGCTCAGACCAGATAGCGCCGCCTCGACCGACTCGGCGAAGTACGCCTCGAAGACGGCCCGCTCTTCAAACTTATTGTTCTCCGACGGGGTGATCGTCAGGGGAACCTCGCCCTCACCTACCGTCACATTGAAGTAGCGGGCCGGGTAGCGCAGGCTGATGCCGCTAGCAGCAATCTCTCCGTCCAGGTCCATCTGCACGGGAGCGGGGCAGGCTTCGTCGTTGGGATCGGAGCAGCCAGGCAACCCGCTCACGTTCAGGGCCGGATTCAACCCTGTTCCGGCGTCCAGACTCAGCCCGCCCGCGTCCAGCGGATTGGCGGACGCCGTGGCGGTAGGCGGAGTCTCCGTCTCCTGTTCCGCGGATTCTCCGCCACAGGCGGTTAGACTCAGCGCGACAACACCTAGCGCTGCCAGCCAGCGTGACCATCTCGTAAGGCACATAGACCAGCTTCTCCTCCATACCGAACTCGCCCCCAGAGTTTAGCGGCTGGCGCGTAGGGCGGCAACTGCACTGCAGCCGTCTCCCCGGCAATCATCCCCCACACGGCAACCAACTAAAAGGGCAGCCAGTGCCGGGGGCTGCCCTAATCGAAGTCGGTGCGCCAGTTGCTGTGCAGGTCGGTCCGGCGAACTGTTCAGGCGCTACCCACGCGGGGAATCCAAACACGCATGGGAGTCGGCCCGCGATTGCCCCAGGCATAGTAGGGAATGGCTTTCAGCCGCACCGGACGGCGGGATGGCGCGTCGTGCTCACCCAGTGACCGGTAGAGGTAACCCTCCCAGGAAGTCAGATCGAGGGCATAGCCCGCCGCTGTCACCGTGACCACGCCCCCCAGCAAGTCAGGCTCCCACTGCGACTCCAGGGGCGCGCGCTCGTCTAGTTGGACGGCCAGGATGTCCACGCCCGCCTCCTGGTCGGTCTGCTCCAGGCAATAGACCACGGGGCCGCGCTGAATCGCTAGGCTGCAACGAGTCGGATCAACCTTCGGATGCGCCTCCACAAATCGCGGCACCATGTGCAGGTCGAGTTCCACGACATCGCCAGCCTGCCAGACTCGCCGCACCTGAGCGTACCCCTGGGCCACAGGCGCAGTCACCGCCGCACCATTGACCACAACGGTCGCCCGGCGTGCCCAGGCCGGGATACGCAGCGCCAGCGTCCAGTCTGTGGCATCGCTGGCTTCCACGACGACCCGCACAGTGCCCGCCCAGGGATAGTCAGTCTCCAGGCGCAGGGCGACGCTCTGCCCCGCTCGGCGCTCGACAGTGAGGACAGCAGCGCTGTACAGGTGAAGCTGAATGCCCTCTGCTGTGCTGGTCGCCAGATAGTGCCCCAGCGCACCGATGGTGCGCATGACGTTGGGCGGGCAACAGGCCACCTCATACCACTGCGCTCGCTGATATTTTCCCCGGCTCAGCAGGGGGTTGATGTAGAAGAAATGCGTGCCGTCCAGCGCCACGCCGCTGAGAAAACCGTTATAGAGCGTCTGCTCCAGCAAGTCGGCGAAGCGCCCCTCGCCTGTTGCCAGCAGCATCCGCCAGTTCCACATCATGCTGCCGATGGCCGCGCATGTCTCGCAATAGCACTGGTCGTTGGGCAGCTCGTAGGGATCGCCGAACGATTCCCCCTCATAGCGTGCTCCTACACCGCCGGTCAGGTGTACCTTGTGACGGGTCATGTCCTGCCACAGGCGCTCCAGAGCGTCCAGCAGAGCCTTTTCGCCCGTCTCCAGGTAGAGATCGCTCACTCCCGCCATAAGATACATGGCCCGCACCGCGTGTCCCTCGATTTCGGTAGCCTGACGCACTGGCACGCGATCCTGATGATACTCCGGGCCGTACCAGCCCAGCCCACGCATCCGGCCCTGCCCGCGCTGATCTATGAAGAAGCGGGCCAGTTCGAGATAGCGCTGCTGACCGGTCACCCGGTATAGCTCCACCAGAGCCATCTCGACTTCCGGGTGACCGCAGGTACCGTGACGCCTGTCCGGCCCGAAGATCGAGGCGATATGGTCGGCGAAGCGGGTTGCCACGGTCAGCAGTCGGTCGTCACCCAACAGACGATGAAAGGCAACAGCCGCCTGGAAGAGATGCCCCGCGCAATACAGTTCGTGCCCATGATCCAGATCGGCCCAGCGCCTGTGCGGCTCGGCGATCTGATAGTAGGTGTTGAGGTAGCCGTCTGGCTGTTGCGCGGCCATGATCAGCTCGATCGCCTGGTCGGCCATGGCCTGCAGCGCGGCGTTCGGCTCGCTGCGCAGGCCATAGGCAACCGCTTCCAGCCACTTGTAGACATCTGAGTCCAGGAAGTTGCGTCCCCGGTACTCTCCTGTCTCGCGCCCTGCCGCCACGCGGAAATTGTGCAGGTTCCCCGCCTGTTCCAACATGCGAAAGCCATGCTCAAGGCTGGCGTGCCGGTTGGTCTTCTGCCAGTCTGCCAGCAGGCCAGCAGTGAGAGTGACACTCTCAAACGGCAGGGTATGCAGACGGGCAAAAGGACTGCGGGAAGTATCCACCGGTCCAGGTATCTGATGCAGGAGAGCACTCATGACTCAGACTCCTCGGCAAAGCAAAGTATGGGATAGCCAGATAAGGTACTGAATTGCGCGTGCCTGCTGACAACGCCGACGCCTGTTGACTCCCGCCTTTCACTTGATCGCGCCCCGCGTCAGTCCGCGCACAATCGCCTTCTGCGAGAACAGCACCAGGATGATCGCCGGCAAGACCATCGTCACGCCCAGCGTGCTGACCAGGTTCCAGGGGCGACCCCACGGTGCGCGCGCCTGAAAGATCTCGGTGATGGCCACGCTCAGGGTCTTCGACTGCTCCGTGGCCGAGAAGGCCAGCGGATATAGCAAGTTGTTCCAGGCGTTGATGAAGTTGATCACCACCATGGTTGCCAGGGCCGGGGAGGTCAGCGGGAGCATGATGCGCGTCAGGATGTGAAACAGGTTGGCCCCGTCAATGATGGCCGCCTCTTCGATCTCAAAGGGTACCTGCTGAATGAAGGCCACCAGCACCCACACCGTGAACGGCACCAACACGCTACTCATCACCACGATCAGCCCCGTGCGGGTGTCGAGCATGTTGGCTTCGGCTAGCAGACGATAGAGCGGGACGATGGTTGCGATCTCCGGCAGGGCCATGGTGAGCACGAATAGCCACAGCAACACATTGCGCCCAGGGATAGCAATGCGCGCGAAGGCATAGGCTGCCATGAAGGCCAGCGTCACCGACACAAGTGCCGTCGCTGTCGAAATGATCAGTGAGTTGCGCACATATTCATAGAGCGGAACTTGCTCCGCCAGGGTCTTGAAGTTCTCTAGCGTCGCATCCGGAATGTAGACGGGCGGAATCTTGAATAGCTGATCGGGTCGGGACAGCGCCGACTTGACGATCCAGAAGAACGGCGACAGGATGACGAACAGGAACAGGAACAGGGCCATATAGAGCTGAACCCGTCGCAGGGTATGTCGCCAGGAGCTATGACCTGAGGAATGCTCGTGAGTCCGTGTGAGCGCCCGCGAAACCATCTTGTTCCCTCCGCCAGCTCAGTAGGTGACTTCGAAGCGCCGGAACAGCAAAATCCCGATCAGACCAATGACTGCCACCAGACCCAGCAAGACAACTCCGATCGCCGAGGCAAAGCCGTAATTGAAGTAGCGCAATCCCTCTTCGAAGACGCGCAGCGCCAGTACTTGTGTGGCGACCCCTGGTCCGCCGCTGGTCAGGCCGTAGATCAAGTCCAGGCTGGCAACCTGCCAGATGACAAAGAATGTCCCCATGGTAACCACCAGCGGGATGATCAGCGGCAGGGTGATGAAGAAGAAGCGCTGCACAGCATTCGCCCCGTCCACCTTGGCCGCGTCGTAGAGGTCTTCGGGAATGCCCTGCAGGCCCGCCAGGAAGACTACGGCCATGAACGGCGCGTTCTTCCACACATTGACCAGAATGACGGCGGCCCTGGCCCCGTCCGGATCAATGAAGATCACCGGTCGCGAGCCTGTAACCAGCGAGACCCAGTGTGTGATCATCCCGAACTGATCGTCGAGAATCCAGCGGAAGGCATAGGCTGCCACAATCGTTGGAATGGCCCAGGGGATCAGGTTCACAGCGCGGGCCAGCGCCCGGCCCTTGAACTCGGCGTTGAGCAGTTGCGCGATCAGCATCCCCAGAATCAATTGCAGCGCAGTAGAACACACCACAAACAGGACGGTGAACTCGATCGCCCCGCGGAAACCGAAGTCGTCGGGCAGGTAGCGGAAGTTTTCCAATCCGGCGTAGCTTTCCACCGTGCCGTAAAATTCGAACTTGCGAAAGCTCAGCCGGATCGTCTGGGCGATAGGGTAGGCGGCTGTTCCAAAACGTAACAACACCGCCGGAGCTACCAGAACGATGAAAATGATATATTGCCAGGCGCGTCGCGAGATGTGCAGGCGAACGCCGCGCGCTGACCAGGTCTGGCTCAGGTTCATGGGACGCTTCTCTTTCTCCCCCGTGCGCAGGCCATCAGGTCTGACGAATGCACTCCTGCCCCAGCCGACCGGGTGGCAATCGGGGCCGTTCCTGCTCCAAAGGTGCCAAAACTAAAGGGGCATGCAGGCAAACTTATTGTGCCTGCACGCCCCTTTCCACCCCGTCACAGACGGGCCATACGGTTTTGGGCCTGGTTGATCGCCTCGTCCAGCGAAATCTGCTTGGTCAGGTAAGCGGAAGCAGCTTGCTCCAGGACGTTCAGTGCCTCCACGAACTTTTCGTGGAACGGGCGCGTACCGATCACACCAGCATCCGAGTACATCTTCAGAGCCGCGGGGATGCCTTCCTGGTCGCCTACCGCCGCCAACACTGAATGGCGCGCGCTCAGATACCACACGTCGTATTGCGCCATCTTGACGGCGTTGTCCTTGTCAATCAGGAACTTGACCAGCTCGGCGGCCTCCTCCTGGCGACGGCTGTGCTTGGGGATACCCCAGCCCCAACCGGCAGCGTAGGTGCTGTTGGCCGGGCCGCCCGGTCCGACGGGCGGCAGGGCGATTTCGGCCTTGCCCTCGGCGTACCAGTCCTTCGCCCCGCGCGAGATTGACCAGAAGAACGGCCACTGGCGCATGAAGGCCACGCGGTCGGCCAGGTAATCAGCGTTCTGCTGATCGTAGTCCTTCTGCAGCGAGGCCGGGTTGAGTGTCTTGTAGGTGTACATCAGGTCGTAGATGTACTGCAGCGCCGTGCGGAATTCCTCGCCGACATCGAAGGGATTGCCACCTGCCTGCAGCGTGACCCAGGCCAGGTACACGTTGAGGAATGCCCCGGAGGCCATGCCCTCTACAGTGGCCCAGACTCCCTTTTCCTCGTCGGTGAAGATTTCGCCCATCGCGGCGACCTCTTCCCAGGTCTTGGGCACTTCCACGCCCTTCTCGTCGAACCAATCCTTGCGATACCACCAGTAGCAGGCTTCGTAGTTGTGGTGGATGCGGAAGGTCTCGCCATTGTAGCGATCCCATACCTCCACCATGGCCAGCATAGCCTCCGGCCAGTCTTCCCAGAAGTCGGACGGCAGCAAATCGTCCAGGCCTCTGATCCAGCCGGCGCGGGACATGGTGATCGCCAGTTCGTCCTCAAAGTCAATCACGTCGTAAGGGCTGTTGTTTGCCTGAGCGCCCGCCGCGATCTGTGTGATCATTTCATCGGGCGCGCCGGGGCGTGTGATGACTTCGACCTCAATGCCGGTCTGCTTGGTGAATTCGAGTTGTTCCAGCAGCGCAGTGATGCTCTCCACCGCCCAGCCACCCACGCCCAGCTTGATCGCTTCGCGGCGACGCTTGATGTTGGGAAAAGCCAACGCGCTCTTCTTGCTCAACGATCCCGTGGCGACGGCTGCTGCGGTTGCTCCCGTCAGTTTCAGAAAATCACGGCGAGAAAGTTTGTTCCCAGACATGATTTTGCTGCTCCTATAGACTTGGAAACGAAAACAGAGAATGTTAGCGCAGTATTCAGAGTGGATGGTTTCGGCACATCACCTCCTGTAGAGAATTACACGAAGCACAGCGAAAGTGAGTACTACGTAACAGTTAATCGCATCACCACAGAAGACTCTGACGAGACGATCTGGGACAGACAACAATCACTTCCCCGAAATAAATCTTCCCTTGTCTGTTCTTCACCCGATTTTATTGTTACGTATCACTAGCCTGTCCTGACTATATCATGCTTTGCTTTGCCAAGTCAAGTGCGTCGGGACCTCTGTGTCTCTCTCTGTAACCTCGGTGCCCTCTGTAGTGAAGTCTGCTCCCAAATCTGAATTTACCTGACAGGCGACTTCGCAATGATGGCAGACCCCGCGATAAACACAGGGGCCGGATGGTGTGTCCGCAGGTGGTATCCGTATAATCTTGTGAAGCAAAGGCCGGACGTGTCATCGTGCCGACCTCCAGGGGAAAGGATGCTGTCATGTTGCGTCGTCTCGTGTTGATCTCGCTCACGATCGTTTTGTTTAGTAGCACCACTCAGGCTCAAGACGGGCCGGTTGCCGGGGCGACGGGCATCGGCGATACCTATTTCCCCGCCCTGGGCAATGGCGGCTACGATGTCCTGCACTACACCATCGAACTGAGCGCCGATCTCAACAGCAACACCATAGACGCTACGGCTACGCTCACCGCCCTGTCAACGCAGGATTTGCGCTCGTTCAACCTGGACTATGCCGGGCCGGAGGTGATCAGCGTGACGGTCAATGGCGTGCCGGCAGACTGGGATCGCCGCGAGCGCGAGCTAAGTGTCATTCCGCTGACGCCATTGTCTGCCGGTCAGCACTTCACTGTGACCGTGCGTTACCAGGGAGAGCCGGGGCAAGTGGCCGGTTCTGCCATTCCTTTGCTGGTGGGATGGTCGGACTACGGGGACGGCGTGTTCGTGGCCAGCGAACCGAATGGAGCCATGGGCTGGTATCCGGTCAACGATCACCCCCTGGATAAAGCGACCTATGACCTGCGTGTCACCGTCCCCGCAGGCTACGTGGTTGCTGCCAATGGCACGCTGCAGGAAACGGTGGTGCAGGGGAACATGGTCACCTATCACTGGGCTTCGCGCGATCCTGTCGCCAGCTATCTGGTGACGGTGGCCATTGATCAGTTTGCTGTCAGCAATCAGAGCGGGCCAGGGGGGCTGCCGCTGCGCTTCTATTACCCGCCCGATCGTGAGCAGGCTGTGCTGGCAGACTTCCGGCGCACTGCCGAGATGGTCGCCTTCTTCAGCGAGCTTTTCGGCCCGTATCCTTTCGAGGCGTACGGGGCTGTGGTGGTGGACACTGAGCTACCCTTCGCGCTGGAGACACAGACGCTCTCGCTTTTTGGGCGCAACTGGTTGACCGGAACGGGGCGGGCAGAAGAGGCCGTGGTGCACGAACTGGCGCATCAGTGGTTTGGCAACAGCGTCAGCCTGGCGCAGTGGAAGGACATCTGGCTCAACGAAGGTTTTGCTACCTACGCTTCCTGGTTATGGTTCGAGCACGATCGGGGGGCGCAGACGCTGGATACCATCGTCCGGCGCGTCTACGAACAGATCGCCGAGGACGAAGCCTCTTTTGTGCTGCAGATTCCGCGCACCGAACTCTCCCGCACTCTGCGCGATCTGATCCCTGCCGAAGCCACTATCTCTTCCGAGGCGGCGACGCAGATGGCTCGCCTGTTGTTGAGTGGTGCCCTGTCTCCGGCGACGGTGGAGCGCTACATCGCCCGCTTTCCGCGCGCCGATCTGACGGGCGCAGAACTGGTCACGCTGATCGAGGTGCTGCCGTTCACAACCGTTCGCCTGCAAGGGGCAGAACTGCACGCGCTGGTCGATCTATTCGATCCCTTCTGGCGCGAGGCGGAAGGGGCAATCCTGCCTGTGAGTCGCTTCTTCCCGCCGGGCAATGTGCCGCCGAACGATCTGTTCAACAGCGGGGTGTACTGGCGCGGCGCACTGACGCTGCATGCGCTACGTCTGCGCGTGGGCGATGAGGCGTTCTTCGCCATCCTGCGCATCTACTATGAACGCTTCCAGTATGGCAATGCCACTATTGCCGATTTCGTCGCCGTCGCCGAGGAGATCGCCGGCGAGCCGCTGACCGATCTGTTCGACGCCTGGCTGTACGACCCGGCGCTGCCCGATCTGCCGGAGATGGGGCTGAGCGCCAGTCAGCCGCTCCGCCAGGGCACCATTGTGCTGGCGGGCTATCCGCGCGGCTGAGCAGGAGCGCAGACTGATACCAGGGCCAGAAAGAAAATCAGGGGCGTACCACGCTGTACGCCCCTGCGCTTGAAGCTGGCACTACTTCATACAGAGCACCGGGCGGATACGCTCCACGGCCCAGTCAATCTGCTCGCGGGTGATGATCAACGGCGGGGCAAAGCGAATGATGTGACGGTGTGTCTCCTTGGCCAGGATGCCGTTTTCCTGCAATGCTTCGCAGAATCGGCGCGCGCCACCCGCCTCTGGTTTCAATTCCACGCCGATCATCAGCCCTTTGCCGCGCACTTCTTTGATGTGTGGGCTGTTGATCTCGGTCAGTTGCTCCATGAAATATTCGCCCATGACCGCCGCGTTTTCGATCATGCCTTCCTCGATCAAGACGCGCAATGCTGCCCGTCCCACTGCTGCCGCCAGCGGGTTACCGCCAAAGGTGCTGCCGTGATCGCCGGGCCGGAAGACGCCCAGTATCTCACGGTCGGAGAGCACCGCTGACACCGGATAGAAGCCGCCGGAGAGCGCCTTGCCAATCGTGATCATGTCCGGGCGCACGTCTTCGTGATCGCAAGCGAACAGGCGTCCGGTGCGTCCCAGACCTGTCTGGATTTCGTCGGCGATCAGCAACACGTTGTGACGCGAGCAGATGTCGCGGACGCGGCGCAGGTAACCGGCGGGCGGGACGATGACGCCGCCTTCGCCCTGGATCGGCTCGACAATGAAGGCGACGGTGTTGGGGGTGATCGCTGCTTCGAGAGCGTCGGCGTCGCCGTAGGGGATCAGCTTGAAGCCAGGGGTATAGGGGCCAAAGCCAGCGCGGTATTGCGGCTCGGACGAGAAGCTGATGATGGTGATGGTGCGTCCGGCGAAATTGCCGGTGCAGGCAATGATCTCCGCCTGCCCGTCCGGCACGCCTTTGACTTCGTAGCCCCATTTGCGCGCGGCCTTGAGCGCCGTCTCGACTGCTTCTGCACCAGTGTTCATGGGCAGCACCATTTCGTAGCCGGTCAATTCGCAGAGTTCCTGGTAGAAGAGACCAAGTTGATCGTTGCGAAAGGCACGGCTAGTGAGAGGCAGGCGGGTGGCCTGCTCAATGAGGGCCTGGCGGATGCGCGGATGGCTGTGCCCCTGGTTGACGGCGCTGTAGGCGCTGAGACAGTCCAGGTAGCGCTTGCCCTCCACGTCCCACACCCAGACGCCTTCCCCTCGGCTGAGCACCACATCGAGGGGATGGTAGTTGTGTGCGCCGTAGCGCTCTTCTAAGGCAATAAGTTCGGTAGAAGAAAGGTGCACTAGAGTGTCCATAGAAGCGGTTTTCCTCGGAAGCGTAGCTGCTCGTTCGAAAGTGGGAACAGCCCGTACCTACCTTGACTCTAGCGCTTTCGGCTGGTTTTCGCCCAAATTCGAATCACTTGAGACCCCCATGCAGATTCTACCTTTGGGTCTTGGTCTCAAATCCAGATAATCTCCCTCGATTGTCCTTCTTTGTTGGCTCCATCCACCAACGCGATCAGTCAGGGAGACTACCGGGCGTTACGGAGCGCGAGAACCGAGCTGCCGCGACACAGCCACGCTAGAGGCCCGGGTGTGGCACAGCGCCCTCTGTCAGCAGCGGCGCGACCCAGGCCGTGAAGGCCAGCTTCTGGTAGTAACTCTGCCCGGCGCAGGCCTGGCAGGTTGCAGGGACAGGTACATACCTCAATACTGTCTGTCATCTATCTTATCTTGATGATGGCATTGAGCACTTGCGCTTATTCTTGATGAAAATACAATTGTCAAAAGATAGGCTCAGGATATGAATATTTATTTACCTGTCAATATATTTTCTATTACATTACAACCGTCGGATCGAACGCTGTTGCGGGCGCTCTGGGGCGTTGATTCGCGGGGAAATTAGGGGGTGCTACCTATTTGGATGGGGGCGGCGCAGCCTATAATGCAGGGTGTCCGGCCTAGAAAGGATTAGGTTCATGGATCGTAGGATTGCTGCTATTGTGGGTTTGCTCTATGACATTGGCAGGCTGGCGCAGTTGGCGCAGCCATCCGCGCAGGATACCGACTCGGCAACCCTCAGCGAGGCGTTCATCTGCCAATACGTTCCAGCCAGCCTGCTGTCCTCTGACTCGCAGGACGCGCTGCGTGCCACGGTGAGGCTGGCGGATCAGCTGGCTGCTGGTGGAGAGTCTGGTCAGTCACAGCCGCGCGCGCTCCTCTCTGTCTTCTGCCAGATTGGGGAAGACCCGGCCAGGCGCCCAAAGAAAGCCTATCTGTCTCTGCGCCCTCTGGCCCTGGACAAAGAGACACTTTTCCCAGCTACCGGGATTCAGGAAACGACAGCGGCTTATGCCCGGCTGTGGCAGGAGTTGCAGGACGAGGCGGGGAAGTTGCGCGGAGAGACCGACGCTGAAACCTACATCGAGAGCCTGTATCACCTGCTCCATCGTATCACCTGGTGTGTGCCGTCTGGCGCGGAAGGGTATCGCTTTTCGATCATGGCCGCGTGAGGGCGGCGCTGGCGGCCTGCCTGGCCGATCTCGACAAAGGTGAGATTGAACGCCTGTTGCAGCAACAAAACGACCTCACCCGGCCACTGGCCTTCCTGGTGAAGGGCGACGTTTCCGGGGTGCAGCGTTTCATCTACACCCTCACTTCCAAAGGGGTGGCAAAGGGGCTGCGCGGGCGTTCGTTCTATCTGCAACTGCTCAACGAGGCCATTGCCCGTTACATCTTGCGCGAGATGAATCTGCCCATCACCAACCTGATCTATGTGGGCGGCGGACACTTCTATCTGCTTGTTCCGCCAGTGGGGGACGAGCGGCTGACGGGCATTCGGCAAGGGCTTGAAGACCTGCTGCTCAAGCATCACGACGGCGCGCTCTATCTGGCACTGGGTTACACGACACTGTATGCGGCAGACTTCCGGGCGGATAAATTCAGCGACAAGTGGCGCGAGGCGGGCGGTTCCGTCAATGAGGCCAAGCGCCGCCGTTTTGCCCACGTGCCCGACCTGTTCGAGCCGCGCGGACATGGTGGTAACGAGGAGACAGAGTGTCAGGTCTGTCACGCCGAGCGCAAAGATGTCAGTAAAGATGACGAAGAGGTGCGCAAATGCGCCCTGTGTCGTTCGTTTGAAGAGCTGGGCGGGGCATTGGGGCGCTCTCAGGTGCTGGCGCTCGGCCAGATCCGCCGTACCCAACAAGAAGCAGGGGGCTATGAAGCGCTGCTGGCCGAACTGGGCTTCAAAGTGGCTCTCCTCGATGACGAGATCGAAAAGCGGTTGGGCGGCTGGACAGACGTCGAGCGCGTCACAGTGCTGGGGTTGCGCGACTTTCCCAACGCAAAGTTCCGGGAGCGCGTATCGCGCGCGCTGCGGTGTCCGGTGGCGACGGGCGTGCGCTACACCGCCAATGTCACGCCGTACAGGGGCTATCAGGTTGCTACCTTTGAAGACCTGCAGGAAGCCTCTACTGGCCTGAAGCGCCTGGGCGTGCTGCGCATGGACGTGGACGATCTGGGCTACCTGTTCGGGCAGGGCTTCCGGGGCAAGGAAAACGGCAAGGAGCGCCATCTGACTACCCTGGCTCGTATCGCCGGCCTCAGTTCGCTGATGGCGCTCTTCTTCGAAGGGTGGGTTGGCGAACTGTGCCGACGGGTCAACGAAGAGAATCGCGACCGCAAAACCGACGTGCTCTACACCATCTACTCCGGCGGTGACGATCTGTTTATTGTAGGCGCGTGGGATGTGTTGCCCGGCCTGGCCAGGACTATTCGCGAAGACCTGGGACGTTTCGCCGCCGGCAATCCCTATGTGCATGTGAGCGCTGGCATCACGTTACACGGCGGCAAGTATCCGCTCTACCTGGCGGCGGACGATGCAGCGGGTGCGCTGGAAAGCGCGAAAGAGGTGCAAGGCACGAAGGGCGAACCAAACAAGGACGCTTTGACTTTCCTGGGGCACTCTCAGAAGTGGGATAAGTGGAAGGATGTTGAAGATTACCAGAAGGACCTCTACGACATCGTGGAACACTATAAAGTAGGCCGAAGTCTGCTACAGGTACTGCAACGAATGTACGCGCAGTATTGCGATGTGCGAGATGCTCTGGCGGAACGGGGTGGGCTACGAGCACGCAACGGGCACGAACAGACGGTGTGGGGGCCGTACATGTGGCAGAGCGCCTACCTGCTCACTCGCCTGGCCGACCGGGTGGGGAGCGACGTTAAAGACAGGGTGCTTGAGCTACGCGATCGGTTGAGCGCGAACAATTTCCGCGCCATTGAGACGGTTGGCCTGGCAGCGCGCTGGGCCGAGGCATTGACACGTTCAACCTCTCACACTAAGGAAGGAGACGAATGATGGGACACAGACCACCACAACCTCAGGCGGGGCCGGCGAAGCCTGCTCAGCCCGATCTCCGCAAGATCATCCAGGGGACGGATGTGGATAGCACGCGCGAGCTGGTCAAAGCTGCCGAAGCCTGGGGGAAATATCTCGCTGCGCAAAAGCTCACTACCTCGCAGATTCGCACCATCTTTGGCCTGGTGCGACTGATTGAGTTGAGCTGGCCGAGCGATGTTGACGATCCTGAGCGGGCGCGCAAGGCCGAACGTGATCTGATCCTGCTCAAGCCCAAGCTGGCTTATCAGGCTCAGCGCGACGCTGAGAAGAACAAGCAGACAAAGCCGGTAGAGCAGCTTGCGCAACTGCTGTCGCCCGCGATCGATCTGGTACAAGGCAACCGGGATAACTTCCAGCGTTTCGTGGACTTTTTCGAGGCGATTCTGGCGTATCACAAAGCCGCAGGCGGAGGTGAACGATGACGACTCTTAAGCTCTATGGGCGCGTGTTCATTGAAGGCGAGATCGAAGCCAAGACGGGTCTGCATATCGGTGGATCGGGTGGGGCGTTTTCGATCGGGGGTGTAGATAACCCGGTCATCATTGATCAACTGACGCGCCAGCCATACATTCCGGGGTCCTCGCTGCGTGGCAAGATGCGCTCGCTGACTGAAAAATACCTGGGCCGTGTGACCGGCCAGCGCATCAGCCAGATCGAAATTCACTCGTGCCGCAAGAGCAACGGCAGCTATGCCACATGCCCTATTTGCAACATCTACGGCATCACGGCTGAGGAGTTTAATCTGCCCACCCGTCTGATCGTGCGCGATGTGCCTCTGGAACCCAAATCGGCAGAACGCCTGCAGGTGGCGAAGACCAGTCTGCCATACACCGAGGTAAAGACCGAGGTCACCATTGACCGTGTCACGTCGCAGGCCACGCCGCGCGATGTCGAACGGGTGCCAGCGGGAGCGGTGTTTGGCCCGATGGAACTGGTTTACAACATCTACACCAACCAGGACATCGAGTGGCTGGGGGTATTGCTGGACGGGATGCAGTTGCTAGAAGATGACTACCTGGGCGGTATGGGGTCGCGCGGCAGTGGCAAGATAGCCTTTCGGGGTTTGAAGGTCACGCTCAAGCAGCACAACAATTACCGTCAGCCGGTTAGCCTGGGTTCCTATGCGTCACTGAGCGACTTGTCGGCAGCATTGCCGGGGATCATTGCGCAGATCAAGACCGCGCTGAATATACCGGCAGGGGGATAAGCCTATGGCCCATATCGCCTACCGGCTGATTCCACTCCCTGGGGGAGGCTTTCACCTGGGGCGGGAAGGGCTGGATCAGGAAGAGAGCGCTGAGTCGTTTCCCTCCGACTCGCTCTTTGCGGCCCTGGTGTCAACGCTGCTGGAGTTAGAAGGGCCAGGAGCAGTGCAGAGCTTCGTTGACCATCCCCCGCGGCTCTCGTTGGTATTTCCCTGCGCGGGTGACCTGCTGCTGTTCCCGATGCCGCGCCTGGGCATTAATCTGAGTCAGCTCGATCAGCCCGGCGCGATCAAAGCGCTCAAGAAATTGCAGTATGTCTCACCGCAAATCCTGACCAGCCTGCTGAGCGGGCAGAAAATGGATCAATGGTTGCCGCTGTCGGGAAATGCCACTTCGCAGGGGCTTTTGCTCCAGGACGGCAAGGTCTGGATCACCAGGGGAGAGCGTGCGGGACTTCCTTCAGGATGGCAGAACCTGGATGACGAGGCGCTCAAGACGAAG
>DAOTZZ010000356.1:0-3080 GCA_034433965.1 Anaerolineae bacterium | reverse complement strand
ACAACACGACCGACCTGACCGACGCCGTCACCCTGGCGGCAAAGCACGGCATCCCCTGGCTGGTGCTGGGCGGCGGAGCCAACGTGCTGGTGGCCGACGCGGGCTATCGTGGCCTGGTGATCGTCAATCACGCCAAGGCCGTCCGCTTCGAAGAGGGCGGACGCGTGGTCGCCGAGAGCGGAGCCAACCTCTCGACGCTGGCCCGCCGCTGCATGAATCAGGGTCTGGCTGGGCTGGAATGGGCGGTAAACGTGCCGGGCACAGTCGGCGGCGCGGTGATCAACAACGCTGGGGCGCACGGCGGTGACATGGCCGCGTCGGTGCGCTGGGTCGAACTCTTCTCGGTAGAGGATTGCCCGCATGTGGAACTATGGAGCGTCGCGCAGATGCGCTACGGCTATCGCTCTTCGGCGCTCAAGGGCGAGCGCGGTCGCTACGTGGTGCTGGCAGTCACACTGCTGCTGGAACCCGGTCACGACCCCGATGCGCTCAATGCCCGTGCCGACGAGTTCGTGGCGCACCGCAAGCGCACGCAGCCGCCCGGTGCCTCATTGGGTAGCATTTTCAAAAATCCTCCTGGCGACTACGCCGGACGCCTGATCGAAGCGGCAGGGCTGAAGGGGACGACCTATGGCGGGGTGATGATCTCGCCGGTGCACGCCAATTTCATCGTCAACACGGGCGAAGGCACTGCAGCACAATACCGGCACCTGATCGAACTGGCTCGCGCCACTGTATACGAGAGGTTCGGCGTGCTGCTGGAACTGGAGATCGAGTTGATCGGCGAGTGGGACGCTCCCCTACCCGCTCAGGGCACAGGTTCGTCGGTGGGCCGGTAGGCGGCGTTGTCAGCAACACGCGATAGACTGGAAGTGGCATCATGCCCCCAAAACTGGGATGGGCCGGGGGCTGCTCATACAGGGAAGTTGTCCATGACGGAAGCATATCTGGTAGGGCGAGGCCGGATCACCGACCTGGCCTGGACGCCGGACGGGCGCGCGCTGGCCGTGTCCGGTTCGCTGGGCGTCTGGTTTTACGACGCGGCGAATCTGGCCGCGCCGCCGCGTCTGAGGGCGGCGCACGACGATCCGCTGCTCAATCTGGCTTTCAGCCCGGACGGGTCGTTGCTGGCAGCGGGCACGGAAAGCGGCACGGTGCGCGTGTGGGCGCTCGATAGCGCCGGCACGGTTACCTTACGGCACGTGCTGGAAGGATTCTTCGGGCAGGTCAACGCGGTCGCCTTCAGCGCGGACGGATCGCTGCTGGCAGCGGGCGGGCACGATGGGCAGGTGCGCGTGTGGGAAGTCGAGCGTGGGCGGCAACGCTTCGCCTTGCAACCGTCGGGGGGCGAGTTTGAAGAAGACGGCCCGCCGCCCATCTACGGCCTGGCCTGGTCACCCGACGGCGCGCTGCTGGCAACAGGCAGCTTCGACGGACATGTACGGCTGTGGGACAGCGCGACAGGGGCCTTCGTGCGGCAGATGCACGGCAAGGGAGCGTGGCTGTCGCACCTGGCCTTCAGCCCCAACGGCGCTACGCTGGCCGCGGCGCGGGTAGACGGCACCGTGTGGGTGTGGAATCCGCAGACCGGGGAAGACCTGCTGATCCTGGAGGCACACGCCGGCGTGACCGAGCGAGTGGTCTACGCGCCATACTGGGGGATTGCGGGTCCGACTCTGGTCTCCTGCGGCAGCGATGGCGAAGTGGTGCTGTGGGCCTCGGCGACAGGCGACTACCTGGGCGGCCTGGGCGGGCACGAAGGCGGCGTGATCGCGGCATCGTTCACGCCCGACGGTCAGCGCATCGCTGTAGCGAGCTGGGATCACGCCATCCGCATCTGGCGCGTGGACGCCAGCACCGGCACGGGACAGCTTGAATACACGCTCGAAGGGCACATGGATAGCCTGCTCGATCTGGCCTGGCATCCGCGCGAGCCCCTCCTGGCGACAGTGAGCGAAGAAGACGTGCTGCGCCTGTGGGACGCGCCCGGCGGCGGGTTGCGGACGGCGCGGCTGGGTGAGTCCCTGGCGCAACGCAGCCTGGCCTTCAGCCCGGACGGGACGACCCTGGCAGTCGGCGGCAACGACGGCTCGCTGCGTCTGGAAGACGCGACGACAGGCGCGCTGTTATTGGAATTCGACGGACACACCGAGCCAGTGCTGGGCGTGGCCTTCAGCCCAGACGGAGCGTGGCTGGCCTCGGCGGGAGCCGATCACATGGCCCGTGTGTGGAACGCTCGCTCCGGCGATCAGGTGCGCGCACTGACCGAGTTCGCCGGTCGGGTGACGGGGGTCGCCTTCAGCGACGACGGCGCGTATCTGGCCGTGTCCGCCGAAGATGGTGTGGTGCGCGTATACGACACAGAAGGTTGGGAACGGCTCTACCGGCTGCTGCCAGACGCGGGCGTGGTGCACGGCGTGGCTTTCAGCCCGGACAGTTCGGTGCTGGCAGCGGCCTGCCATGACCGCACGGTGCGGCTGTGGGGCATGGAATCCGGCGAGCCATTGGGTGTGTGGCGCAGCCATCGCGCGGCGGTGCTGTGTGTGGCCTTCAGCCCGGACGGACGCACGGTGGCTTCGGGCGGGGCCGATGGCGACGTGCGCCTGTGGGACGCCCTGACCGATCGCCTGCTGGCCGTGCTGGAAGACGGCACCGCAGCCGTGACCGCAGTGGGCTTCAGCGCCGACGGAGCCTGGGTGGCCGCGGGCAGCGCAGAAGGCGTCGTCCGGCTGTGGCCGGTGCCCACAGCGCCGGCGTAGCCCCGATTGAGCTGGGAGAAAGGCCGGTGCATCGCTTCTTCATCCCGCCAGCCTGGATTCACGGCGACACCGTCTTGCTGGGCGACGACGTGGCACATCAGCTACGCCATGTGTTGCGCCTGCGCCCCGGCGCACGGATCGTTGTGCTGGACGATCGCGGCTGGGAGTATGAAGTCGAGTTGCTGACGGTGGAGCACAAAGCGGCGCGCGGGACGATCTGCGAGCGGCGTCCGGCGGGCGGCGAGCCCGCTGTGCAGGTGACGCTGGCGCAGGCGCTGCTGAAGAAGGACAACTTCGAGTGGGTGCTACAGAAGGGCACCA
>DAOTZZ010000355.1:0-11997 GCA_034433965.1 Anaerolineae bacterium | reverse complement strand
AAAATGCGCGACACATCCAGGTCGTTCACCAGAGCCGCTGCCGCGCGCGCGTCGTTCGCCGAGCCGAAGGTGAACACGCCCACACGGTAGCCGCGCGTAGTGAGTTCGAGCAACACCCCTTCGGCATTCAGCCCTTCATAGCGGGCGACCTCGTCCTCCACCCGCACCACGTCCAGGTTTTCCTGCTCTTCCAGCGCGGCGATGAGCGCCTCCACGGAGTCCACACTGCCGACCTGTTCGCACAGAGCCACGCGGTTGCCGGTTGCGTCGGTGTGATACTCATAGTTCAGGCTGCCCACGGTATACACGATCAGGTAACCGTCAATCAGGGACGGAACAGGCGTGATGTCGGCCCCTACCGGGCAGCCGAGCGCTTCGTCCGTCCAGGCCATAGGGCGCACTGTGCTGAAGCGACCGGCGTTGGGGTTTACGCCGCGCTTTTCCAGGTCGAAGCGCACTGCGTCCAGCACCGCCGCGCGGGCGTCAGGCGTCGGCACGTAGAGCACTTCTTCGTCTACCAGCACGTCGTCGCAGCGTTCGACGACCGGCTCCTGCCCGCCGCTCACTTCGTAGACCTGGTAGGGATAGATGAAGCGCCCGTGCTGCAGATAGATCACGTAGGGCACAGCGTTCTCACCTTCCAGGTCGGGGCAGGCCAGCGGTTCGCTCAGCAGCAGGGCTGTGTCCGGCTCCAGCACGGTGACGTCGGCCACGCTCACGTCGAGATAGGCCGCCAGGTCTACCTGGGCCAGGCCGCTGGCGTCTGCGAACAGCGCCTCCGGAGGCACAGGTTGCGGCGTGACGAGGGGCACGGCGGGTTGTTCGCCCTCCGGTTCGGGTTCGACAACCGGTTCGGCAGTGAATATTTCAGTAGGGGGTACGGATGGCTTTTCTTTTTCCTCTCCTCCGCACCCGACCAACGCCAGAGCCAGGACGGTCGCTGCCAGTCCCAGGGCCGCCCATAGCTTTTTGTTACCTGCGCGTGTCCATCTCATCAGCCGCCCTCCGCTTTCGACTGCAATTCTCGCCAATGACACGGGCCAGTCTGCCCTGGCCCGTTGCAATTATGCCCCGTTGTCTTCGTATTCGACGATCTCGACGTACTCGTCGGTGCCGCCGCGCTCCCAGTAGATACGCGGCACAATCGAATGGTAGATAATGCGGTCGCGGTATTGTACGACCCGCTTGATGACCTGTTCTACCAGCATGTCGTCGAGCAGATGTGGCTTGAGACCCAGGTGATAGAGTTCGTTGTGATCCGGATTGTAGTAGTGCTCTTCGGCTTCCACACGCGGGTTGACGTAGTGCGCAATTTTGACCTCGATGCCCACCTCGCGGGCAGCCTTGCGCACCGCCCGCGCCAGATCGAGCACCGAGAACGTCTCCACCCACTGGTTGAAGACGCGCATCCGGCCCGGTTCTGGCGGGTGAAGCGCGGTCAGTTCCACGCATTGCAGCGTATCGAGGATGTTCAGGTAACCGCGCGTCTGTTCACCCTTGCCGAAGACGGTCAGCGGGATGCCTGCGACTGCCTGCACACAGAAGCGGTTGAGCGCCGTGCCGAACGACTCGTCGTAGTCGAAGCGCGTCAGCAGGCGGTCGTCGAGATTGGACTCCTCCGTCTCGATGCCATAGACCACGCCCTGGTTGAGATCGGTTGCCCGCAGGTTCCAGATTTTGCAGGCGAACATGATGTTGTGGCTGTCGTGCACTTTGGTCAGGTGATAGAAAGAGCCGGGTTGTTTGGGGAAGGGCAGCACGTCTTTGCGCCCGCGATACTCGACCTCGAAGTAGCCTTCGGGGATGTCAATGTTGGGCGTGCCATATTCGCCCATCGTGCCCAGCTTGATCAGGTGCGCCTGCGGGGCGAACTCGTGCATGGCCCACAGCACGTTGAGCGTGCCGTTAACGTTGTTCTCGTGCACTCGCACGGCGTGATGCACGTCAATCATGGAGTAGGGTGCGCTGGGAATCTCGCCATAGTGCACAATGGCGTCGGGCTGGAAGTCGCGGATCACCCGGCTGATGAAGTACCAGTCGCGGATGTCGCCGATGTGCATCTCGATGGTGCGACCGGTGACTTCGCGCCACGCCTGGACGCGCTCGTGCAGGGAACGGATCGGCGTCAGGCTGTCGGTGCCGCGCTCGGCGTGCATCATACGGCGCAGAAAGTTATCCACTACAGCCACCGTGTGATCGCGCCTGCTGAAGTACATGGCGGTCGGCCAGCCCAGATAGCCGTCGCCACCCAAAATGAGAATACGCATAGTCCGGCTCACTCCTCCTGCTTCTACCCGCGTGCCCGCCTGGATGCGGCTCAACAGTCCGCGCCAGGCCAGCCAACGTCATATGGCGATTATACCGCGTCCCCATCCGCTGGCGAGGATGGGGCGAAACTGAACAATGCGCGATTCGTCGGCAATGGTTACAATGGGCGCGGTAGACAAAAGGCATGTGTAAGAGAGCGTTCTCGGTGACGGCCTGCACAGCTATAATTGTGCCTGCACCAGACAGCGCCCCCTGACTGGCGCTGACTTTCACCAAGCAAGACGGGATACTAATCATGTCTACAGCGGTACAGTCGTCTTCCCCTCCCACTGCTGCCCCCCATCGTCTCTCACGTCTTCGTTCCGCGCTCTGGCCTGTGCTGCAAAGTCTGCTGATCCCCGCCCTGTCGGTGATCACGGCGGTGCTGCTGGGGTCGATCCTGATCCTGTTCGATGGGCGCGATCCGATCACCGCGTTTGAGGGGTTGCTCGAAGGGGCCTTTGTCGAGCCGCGCGGGCTGCTGGCCACTTTCCGCAACATGACACCCCTGGTGCTCTCCGGCCTGGCGGTGGCCTTCGCCTTCAAGAGCGGCCTGTTCAATATCGGCGTCCAGGGTCAACTGATCATGGGCTCGGTGATGGCCGCCTGGGTGGGCTTCGCCGTTGAGGGACTGCCCCCCCTGTTACACGTCTCGCTGGCGCTGTTGGCGGCGATGGCCATTGGCGGACTATGGGCGGCCATTGCCGGTGCGCTCAAGGCGTTCGCCGACGCGCACGAAGTGATCACCACCATCATGCTCAACTATATAGCGGCGCAGTTCGCCGGCTGGCTGATCTCCACTGGCAGCGACGGCTCGCGCCCCGGCCCGCTTGCCAGTCCGGAATCGGTGCAGGACGCAATAGCGCGCACCCCGCGCATCCTGCCCAGCGCTGAACTGCCGACCATCTACAGCGTGCCGCCTAATTTCACCCTGCACGCGGGCATTTTCCTGGCGATCATCGCCTCGGTGGTGGTGATGTTCCTGTTGCAGCGCACCACTTTCGGCTTTCAGTTGCGCATGACCGGCTACAGCCCCACTGCTGCCCGCTATGCAGGGGTCAACGTGCGGCAGGTCACCATCCTGACCATGCTCATCGCAGGGGCGCTGGCCGGTCTGGCGGGGGGCATTCAGACCCTGGGCGTCCATTATGATTATGAGGGCAACCAAAGCCTGGGCCTGGGCTTCGAAGGCATCACGGTGGCCTTTCTGGCGGGCAACAATCCCCTGGCGATCAACTTCTCGGCCTTTCTCTTCGGGGCCATGGATGCGGGCACCACGCGCATGGCGCTGGCGGCCAACGTGGCCAAAGAGCTGATCCAGGTGATCCAGGCGCTGATCCTGATGTTTGTGGCGGCGGATCAGATCATCCGGCGCATCTACCGCATCCGCGCTGCCGGGCCGGGCGCACGGTTGCGCATCGGAGGGAAGGACTGAGCGCATGGGCGAGACAGAACTGGGGCTGGCGCTCATCGCCACCATCAACTTCACCATTCGCTATTCGGTGCCGATCACTCTGGGTGCGTTGAGTGGCATCATGTGCGAGCGGTCGGGCATTGTCAACATCGGCATCGAGGGCATGATGCTGATGTCGGCTTTCACCGGTTTCATGACCAATGTGGCGCTCAGCAAGCCGGGCGTTGATCCAGAATTGCAGGCGGCAGGAGTACGCCTGGGCCTGTCCATCCTGGCCGCCTTGCTGACAGGGGGCGCGCTGGGGCTGTTGCATGGTTTGCTGTCCATTCGATACAAGGTGGATCAGATCATCAGCGGCACGGTGATCAACATCCTGGCGGTGGGGCTGACCGGCTATTTCTATCAGCTCAAAGCGCCGACCAAGGGCAAACTGCCCGCCATGATCAATAACCCCTGGACACAGGCGGAGTCGGTCGAGCTGAAACTGGCCGACAACTTCGTGCTGTACCTGCCATATGACCTGGGACGCGTCCTGTTCGACAAAGACCTGATCACCTACCTGACTCTGATCCTGGTCTTCGTGCTCGGCTGGGCGCTGTTCCATACCACCTGGGGCCTGCGCACCCGCTCCATTGGGGAGAATCCGCGCGCGGCGGATACGCTGGGCATCAATGTCTACCGGCTGCAATACACGAACCTGTTTCTGGGTGGGATGCTGGCCGGACTGGGAGGTTGCTTCCTGACCCTGGCCGCGGTGGGCATCTTCGAGCAGAACATGACCGCCGGACGCGGTTTCATCGCCCTGGCGGTGATGATCTTCGGCAACTGGCGACCGTCGCGGGCGCTGGCGGGCGCGTTGCTGTTCGGCTTTGCCACCGCCCTGCAAGGGCAACTGCAGCAGTTTGGCATAGACTTCCCGCATCAACTGGTGGGTATGTTGCCCTATATCCTCACCATCGTGGTGCTGGCCGGTTTCGTCGGGCGCGCCCGTCCCCCGGCGCATTCGGGCAAGGTATATGAGGTGGAGTAAGTCTTAGAGGCGGTTCATGTTTATAGGAGGTCTTGACCGTAATGCAAAAAGAAGAGGTCGTTTGGGGCATTCACGCTGGTAGAACAGGCGACGCGGAATCTTTATTCCTAAAACACAGCTGCATTGCGGTAGGCTGGTCTGAAGTGGGCGACCTGAGTGGTCTCAACGCCGACCGAGAGGCGTTCAAGGCTAGATTGAAAGAAAGCAGACCTGGGATTAAAGCTGGCGCGATCCCCGTCGAAGCAGGGCAGCTATTCAGGTTCGTGTACGAAATGCAGCCTGGCGATCTGGTAGTGTATCCGTCTAAACACTCGCGCGAGATTCATATCGGGCGAGTCGAAGGCCCCTACTTCTATGACCCTAGGCTAAGCAGCGGCTATCCGAATCTCAGGAAAGTAAAATGGCTTCGCAATCTTCCACGTATTCATTTTAGCCAGGGTGCGTTGTATGAGATTGGTTGTTCTATGTCTTTGTTTCAGATCAGGAATTACGCTGACGAGTTCCGCGCTGCTGTGCGTGGAGAACTTTCCACATCGGATGAAAGCCCTACAGGACCATCGAGTGAAGAAATTGAACAACTCACCCGTGATTTCGTCTTGAAACGTCTGGCCCAGGAATTGAAAGGGCACGAGCTGTCGCATTTTATCGCTCATCTGCTGGAAAAGATGGGTTACCGTACGCGCGTATCACCCCCAGGGCCGGATGCGGGCATTGATATCATTGCCCACCAGGATGAACTGGGGTTCGAGCCGCCGATCATCAAAGTCCAGGTCAAGAGTGGCGAGGGTAGCATCGGTGCGCCTGAAGTCCAAGCGTTGTACGGCACTTTGAGCGCAGAAACGGAGTACAGCCTTTTTGTCACGCTGGGATCGTTCACGAAGGCTGCTCTGAATTTCGCACAGGGCAAGAGTAAACTGCGCCTGATCGATGGAGATGAGTTAGTCGAATTGGTGCTCCAACACTACGAAGAGTTGGACTCGCGGTATAAGGGGTTGTTTCCCCTCAAGCGAGTATATATTCCCGAGACGCTGCAACAGGAATCGGAATGATCTGGCAGGCTATCTCATAGCCCATACTTGGTATACAGCGCATGTCAAATCCAAACGACATCGTCCTCGAAGTCGAGGGCGTGACCAAACAGTTTCCCGGCGTGTTGGCCAACGATAACGTCAGCCTGAAGCTGCGGCGCGGCGAAATCCTGGCCCTGCTGGGCGAAAATGGCGCGGGCAAGACCACGCTGATGAACATCATCTACGGCCTCTACCATGCCGACAGCGGCACGATCCGCCTGAAGGGGCACGAGGTGCGCTTCACCAGCCCGCGCGAAGCGATCCGCAGCGGCATTGGCATGGTGCACCAGCACTTCCAACTCGTCAACGTGATGACGGTAGCCGAAAACGTCGTGCTGGGCGAGGAAGGCACTGTCGCCTATCAGGGCGGCAACAACCCCCTGCTGCGTCGCCTGTTGCGCTGGCTGCCCAGCCTGGTCATTGTTGTCCTGGGCCTGCTCGTCGGCCTGGCTCTGGGCGAGCTGCGCTATGTGATCGGCGGAGCGCTGGCCGGGCTGGCGATCGGAGCTGCGGTAGGCGTACCGCCTGCTGCCCGCCTGGGCTGGGGTCTCCTCTGGCGGATGGCGCTGGCGCTGGTGGCGCTGAGCATCGCGTCGCAGGTGGCGCAGATCACGCGCGTGGGCCTCACCGATGTCGCGCTGCGCCAGCAGGTGGAAATGGTGCGCGAGCGCAAGCCCAAGGAGATGGACGGCGGCTACACCGTCAAGAGCGCGCTGATCCGGCGTCAGCGCATCGAGTTCGACTGGGCCAAGGAATACCGCAATGCCAACAGCGCTGGTACCGGGGTTGATGGCGTCATTGCCAGTGCCAGGGCGCAGATGGAAGAATACCGCGACAATGGCATCCCCGGCTGGTTGCTCGATAGCATAGACAACGCCCCGCCCATCGCCGAGGCGCTTAGTGTGGTCATTTTGCTCGCCTTGATCGGCGGGCACAGCGTCCGCTCGTGGCGTGGCACAGCGCGCGCGCCGGGCCGCTGGCAACGCCTCGATCAGATTGTCGTGGGCGGCTTGCTGGTGCTCTATGCGGGGGTCGGAGCGCTGAGCCTGGACATGGTCAGTATACCCGCTCAGGTCGCACTGACGGCGGCGCTGATCCTGGCTCTGGCTCTCCTCACCTGGCGCGCTTACCAGCACAGGCAGGCAGTAGCCGATGAGGCCATCCTGCATCCCTCACCGCTCGATGGAGCACTTGATGCGTTTCTGGTGGCCCTGCACGATGTGACCGAAATCCGCAATGTACGTGCCGCAGCAGAGCGTGTGCGCGAACTGTCGCGCCAGTATGGGCTGGAAGTAGACCCCGACGCGGTGATCGAAAAGCTGCCGGTGGGTATGCAACAGCGCGTCGAGATCATCAAAGCGCTCTACCGCCAGGCCGACATTCTCATCCTGGACGAGCCAACTGCCGTGCTGACGCCCCAGGAAAGCCGCGAACTCTTCAAGATCATGCGCGAACTGGCGGCGCAGGGTGTCTCGATCATCTTCATCACACACAAGCTCAAGGAAGTGTTCGAGGTCGCCACGGACATCGTGGTCATGCGCGACGGGCGCGTGGTGGGCACCACTACCCCTGACCAGGCCACCGAAACTTCGTTGGCGGCGATGATGGTCGGGCGCGAGGTCATCCTGCAGGTGGAGAAGGCCGAGGCCCGTCCCACTGAGCCAGTGCTGGAAGTGGAGAATCTGAGCGCCTTCGACGACCGGGGCGCACAGGCGTTGCGCGGCGTCAGTTTCATGGTGCGCGCGGGTGAGGTGCTGGGCATTGCCGGTGTGCAGGGCAACGGACAGACCGAACTGGTGGAAGTGCTCACCGGCTTGCGCGAACCGGCAGGCGGCACAGTGAAGTTGCTGGGGCGAGCGCTTCAGCCAGAGCGGCAGCCGGCGGCGCGGCTGAGGTCGCGTGCGCTGGCCCTGGCCATTGATTTGCTGGTGGTGCTGGCGATGACCTATTTCTTTGGCTACTTCGTCGCCTATTTCCGCAATCAATCGCTCGATCTCGCCCTGGCTGCGCCGGTTGCCCTGGTGATAGACGTGCTTTACTTCCTGGGAAGCTGGGCCTGGGCCGGGACTACGCTGGGCATGGCCCTCTTTGGCCTGGAAGTGGTGGATCAGCACGACCGACAGCCGTCGGCGCTCCGGCTGGTGCAGCGCTATCTGCTCTTCCTGTTGCTGCGCCTGCCCTTGCTGATCCCCCTGATCGCCAGCGCCTGGGCCGCCCGTCGTGACGCTGACCGGCAAAGCTGGTTCGACCATGCCCTGGGGTTGCGCATCATTCACCGCGAGCGTATCACGCCGCGCCGCATCAAGGACGCGGGCACCAGCCATGTCCCCGAAGACCGGCAGCGCTACGGCCTGGTCAAGCTCTACACCGTGGCGGACAACCTGGTGCTCAACGATTACTACAGGCGCCCCTTCGCCAAACCGCCCAACCTGGCGCAACTGCCCGGCGCGCTGCTGCGCTATCTGCTGGTGATGGGCGCGACCGTGGCCGTGCTGACGGTGATTGCACTGTACGTGTGGGATCGCTGGCTGTGGACGGCGCTGCTCGACCTGTATCGCGTCCCGCCGGACCTGCGCATCATCGGGGCATCGCTCAACAGCGCCCAGAAGGCGGCCTTGCAGTACCCGCTCAACATCGGGGTAGTCGCGCTGCTGCTGGCCGAGCTGGCGTTCGGCGCGATCGGGCACCTGGTGGCCATGCAACTGCTCGGCTCGTCGGCAGCCCTGGCCGCCCTGGAACGGCTGGCCGCCCCCTGGCGGCGGCTGATCTGGCGCACGCGCGGCGGGGCGGGCGATCCGCCGCCGGAAGAGGGGGGTCTATTGCGCGATGAGCAGGCCATCACGCAGCACGCCGTGCGCCTGATCGAGGAGTTCGACATCCGCACGCCCTCGCCCTTCGTCAATGGCGGCAACCTGTCCGGCGGCAATCAGCAGAAGCTGATCGTCGCCCGCGAGTTCAGCCGTCGCCCGCGCCTGTTGATCGCCTCGCAGCCCACGCGCGGCATTGATGTTGGCTCGATCGAGTTCATTCACAATCACATCGTGCGTCAACGGGACGAGGGCGCGGCGGTGTTGCTGGTCTCGGCGGAGCTGGATGAGATCATGGCGCTGTCCGACCGGATCGCGGTGATCTACAAGGGCGAAATCATTGACACCCTGCCTGCCAAAGAGGCCACGCGCGAGCAACTCGGCTTGCTGATGGCCGGCATCAAGAATAGCGAGCGCAGCCTGACCTGAGCGGGCTATCTATTAGGAGAAGGGGCGATGTCTGTTCCTGGCGCACCGGCGACGACCGAACGCACAGGCATGCGCTCGTTGCCGCGCAACGTGTGGGTGGTCACCCTGACCAGCTTTCTCACCGACATTTCCAGCGAAATGGTCTTCAACCTGCTGCCGTTGTTCCTGGCCAGTGCGCTGGGGGTGCGCACCAGCGTGATCGGCGTGATCGAAGGCGTTGCCGATACGACTGCCAGCCTGATCAAGGTCTTTTCCGGCTGGTGGTCGGATCGGCTGGGCAGCCGCAAATGGCTGGCAGTGGCAGGTTATGGGCTGTCTTCGGTTGCCAAGCCCTTCCTCTACCTGGCATCGTCCTGGGGCGGGGTGCTGATCGTGCGCTTCGCCGACCGCGTCGGCAAGGGCATTCGCACTGCTCCCCGCGACGCGCTGGTCGCGGCTACCGTGGACGAGGGGCGGCGCGGACTGGCGTTTGGGCTGCACCGCGCCGGAGACACAGCGGGGGCCGCGCTGGGGTTGGTGCTGGCGTTGATCGTGGTGCTGGCAGCGCAGGGCAATCAGGTGGCGCTGACCCGCGACACATTCCAGACAGTGGTGCTGCTCAGCGTGATCCCGGCGGTGCTGGCGGTGTTGGTGCTGGCCTTCGGTGCGCACGAGGTACGGGTCAAAGAGACGCGCGCCCCCGCCCGGCTGACGCTGCGCGGTCTCGACCGGCGCTATCGTCTGTTCCTGCTGGTGATCGTCCTCTTCACGCTGGGCAACTCCGCCGACGCCTTCCTCATCCTGCGTGCCAACAAGCTGGGGTTGAGCGTGGCTGGCGTGATGGGCCTGCTGATCGTCTTCAACGTCATCTACGCGCTGATCTCCGAACCGGCGGGGGCGCTCTCCGACCGGGTGGGGCGGCAGCGGCTGTTGCTAAGCGGCTGGCTGCTCTACGCGGCGGTCTACCTGGGCTTCGCCCTGGTCAACGCAGTCTGGCAGGTCTGGTTGCTCTACGCGCTCTACGGCATGTACTACGGCCTGACCTACGGCGTGAGCAAAGCGCTGGTGGCCGACCTGGTGCCGCGCTCTCAACTGGGCACCGCCTATGGCGTCTACGACGCGGTGGTGGGGCTGATGGCGCTACCGGCCTCGCTGATCGCGGGCGTGCTGTGGCAGGGCGTGGGCGGCTGGCACGGGCTGGGCGCGAGCGCACCCTTCGCCTTCGGCGCGATCATGGCGCTGCTGGCGGCGGCGCTGTTGCCGCTGGCACTGCGTCAGCCGTCGTCGGCCCACTGAGAGATTCTGCCTCCTCTCACCAGAATCAGCGGACGAGAAGACCATGCGCATCACGATTTTCGGCATCGGTGCAATGGGCTGTCTGTTCGGGGCATGGCTCAGCCCGCACGCTCAGGTGACTCTGGTCGGGCGCTGGCCGGAACAGCTCGCGGCGCTGGAACGCGCTCCGCTGCGCCTGACCTCGCCGGATGGGGACGAACAACACGTCTGGCTGCGGGCTACCGCCGACGCCCGCGCGACCGCTCCCGCGGACATCGCCCTGATCCTGACCAAGGCGCCCAAGACCGCAGAAGCCGCCCGCCTTGCCGCCGAGACCCTGGCCGCGGACGGGTTGGCGATTACCCTGCAAAATGGGTTGGGCAATCTGGAGATTCTGGCCCGCTACGTGGGGGCGAAGCGGGCAGCAGTGGGCGTCACCACGCAGGGGGCGACGGTCGCCGCGCCGGGATGGGTGATGGTGGCGGGCGGCGGCCCGACCTATCTGGCGACGCAACCCGCGCAGGAAGAGCGCCTGCGCCGCTTCGCCGACCTGTGTGTTCGCGCCGGTATCGAGGTGCGTTTGACCGACGACATACAGGCGTTGTTGTGGAGCAAGCTGGCCGTCAGCGCCGCCATCAACCCGCTGACGGCATTGCTGCGCGTCCCCAACGGGGCCTTGCTCGCTTCGGGATGGGCACGACAGATCATGGAGCAGGCCGCCCGCGAAGCAGAGGCGGTGGCCACAGCGCACGGCATCCGGCTGCTTTGCGACGACGCGGGGGCGCAGGCCGCACAGGTCGCCCGGCAGACCGCCGCCAACCGTTCTTCTATGCTGCAAGACATATTGCGCGGCGCAGAGAGCGAGATCGAGGCCATCTGCGGCGCGGTGATCCGTCAAGCGGACGCCGTCGGCGTGGACGTGCCCGCCAACCGCTGGCTGTACACGCTGGTGAAGGCGCTCGACGAGACGCGGGCGGCGCGAGTCGGCGGCTGAGGCGGGCAACCGCGCGCACGCGCTGGTGTTCTTGACTGTGGATTCTCACAACAGCAACGAGGGAAACATGCTGGTCACACCGTTTCTCCACGAGGTACGCGCGGCGCGCTGGGCCGAGCCGGGCCTGACCTGGGGGCTGGTGCCGACCATGGGCGCGCTGCACGAGGGACATCTGTCGCTGGTGCGCCGGGCGCGCGCCGAAAACGATCGCGTCGGCGTGAGTATCTTCGTCAACCCCATTCAGTTCAACCGCTCCGAAGACCTGGCTTCCTACCCGCGGCAGGTGGAGCGCGACTGCGAGCTGCTCGCTGCTGAAGGTGTGGACGTGGTCTGGACGCCCTCCGAAGAGGAGATGTACCCATCCGGCTATCAGACCTATGTCACGGTCGAGGAAATCACCCGTCCGCTGGAAGGCGCGGCCCGTCCTGGCCATTTCCGCGGCGTGAGCACGGTAGTCGCCAAGCTGTTCAATGTCTTTCAGCCCACGCGCGCCTACTTTGGCCAGAAGGACGCGCAGCAGGCCGCCGTCATCCGGCAGATGGTGCGCGATCTCGCTTTCAACCTGGAGGTGGTGGTGTGCCCCATCGTGCGCGAACCGGACGGCCTGGCCATGAGCAGCCGCAATCTGCTGCTGAAACCGGACGAGCGACGGGCGGCCACTGTGCTCTACCGCGCCCTGAAAGCCGCTGAAG
>DAOTZZ010000354.1:0-5488 GCA_034433965.1 Anaerolineae bacterium | reverse complement strand
CACAGCACGGGCTGGTTGCTCTCTCTCTCGTCGCCGTAGTCGGGGCAGATCAGACGGTAGTGTTCGGCCTGTTGCGCATCCGCTGGGAGCAGGTGCAGATCAACGCCCAGCGCCGTCCCGTCGAAGAAGGTCGTGCCCTGGACAGTGAATTCGAGCGGCTGCCCGCCGATCACCCGCGCATCGCACGGCGGGCTGAAGATGTCGGGCGAGAACATGCCGGTTCCGCTCACCAGACCGTTACTCTCTACCAGCAAGTCCAGCGTCCCGGTGTAGCGCAGTTCTCCCGCCAGGCGGCTGCCGCTGAGGGTCACGTCTGCCCGCAGATACCAGCGCCCCTCGATGGGCGAAATATCGTAGACGGGCGTGGAGGGAGGCGTCGGCGTGGGCGGGGGACCGGGTGTCACCACGCGCGTGATGATCGGTGGCAGAGTCGGCGGGGGCGGCGTCGCTGTCGGGGCGGGCGCGTTGGCGCTACAGGCGCTCAGCAGCACGACCACGCTCAACAGACACGCCATCCCATCCTGTAACCGCGCTCTGTGCATGCTCACACTCCCTTCTGACCGGCCAGCCGATAGCGTCATTATACTCTGACCTGTGTTACAATACGCCGCGCGATGCTAATGGCACACGAGGTACGGCATGGACGACGAATTCGAAGACCTGTTGGCTCAAATCCCGCCCCAGGAAGAACTACCGCCGGGCCACAAGAGCGGCTTTGTCGCCGTGATCGGGCGGCCCAATGTGGGCAAGTCCACGCTGATGAACGCCATTCTGGGTGAGAAGATCGCCATCGTCAGCCCCAAACCGCAGACCACGCGCCTGCGCCAACTGGGCATCCTCACCGAGCCGGACAAGCAGATCATCTTCGTAGACACACCTGGCATTCACGACCCGCGCACGGCGCTGGGCAAATTCATGGTCGAGGTCGCCGTCGAGGCGCTGCGCGACGCCGATGTGATCCTCTTCGTGGTAGACGCCAGCGCCCCGCCCACCGCCGAAGATCGCCGCATCGCCGAGTTGATCCACGAGGCCGAGCAGGTCACGCCGGTGTTGCTGGTGATCAACAAGATCGACCTGGCCGGGCAGGGCAGCGCCCGCGAAGCCCGTATCGCCGAACTGCGCGAACTGGTGCCCGATGCGGACTGGATCACCACCGTCGCCACGCAGGGGCTCGGCCTGCCGGAACTGCTCCAGCGCCTGGTAGATAAGCTCCCCACCGGCCCGCGCTACTACCCCGAAGATCAGCTTTCCGACGTAGCCGTGCGCGACATCGTCGCCGAGATCATCCGCGAAAAGGCGCTGCTCAATCTGGACGAGGAAGTGCCACACGGCATCGCCACGCAGGTCGAGGAATTCAAGCGGCGCAGCGAGGACATGACCTACATCAGCGCCACTATCTACGTCGAGCGCGAGTCGCACAAAGGCATTCTGATCGGCAAGGGCGGGCGGATGCTGAAGACGATCAGTCAGCAAGCCCGCGAGGAAATCGAGCGTTTCATCGGCACGCGCGTCTACCTGGAGTTGTGGGTCAAGGTGCTGAAGAACTGGCGGCGCGACGAGCACGCCTTGCGTCGCCTGGGCTATCGCCTGCCGCGTTCCAAATAGCTATGCCTGGCCCAAACGAAAACCCCGCCCAAGACCGGCGGGGTTTCTGCTGACAGGTCCAGGTTGGCTCAGCGCGGGCGCGGCTGTGCCTGGAGAATAGCCCGCCCCTGCTCTACATCCTGCTGAATCTGAGCGATCAGCGCTTCGATCCCGTTGAATTTCATTTCCGGGCGCAGAAAGGCCACCACGTCGAAGATCAGCCGTGCGCCGTAGATATCGCGGTCGAAGTCGAGCAGGTGCGCCTCGACGGTGACCGTCTTGCCGTTGAACGTCGGGCGGTGGCCGATATTGGCCACGGCCATGAACGTCTCGCCGTTCAGGTGTGCCCAGCCTGCGTAGACGCCCTGGCGTGGCAGGAACTGCTCATCCCAGACGTCCATATTGGCTGTGGGGAAGCCAATAGTACGCCCGCGCCCATCGCCGCGCACCACTTCCCCTTCCAGGCGATAGGGGCGGCCCAGGCGGTGCGTCGCCGTGCTCACGTCCCCTTCGGCGAGCGCCGCACGAATGCTACTAGTGCTGATCACAGCTCCGCTCTCATCGTTGGTCACCAGTTCTACTACCTCCACAGCGAATCCCTTGCGCGCCCCTTCGGCCTGCAGGAAAGTCACATTGCCCTCGCGCTTGTAGCCGAGCGCGAAGTCGGCCCCCACCCATAACTCGCGCAGCCGCAAATAGGCCAGCAGACGGTCCACGAAGTCTGCCGCCCGCACCTGCCGCACTTCGTCGTTGAAGGGGTGAGTCACGATCAGTTCCACACCCAGTTTCCCCAACAACGCCGCGCGTTGCTCTGGCGAAGTCAGGTAGTAGCGCCCGCTGGCCCGGCCCAAGACCACGTCAGGATGGGGGAAGAACGTCAGCACTGCCGGTACGCAATGCTCCGCCCTGGCCTTGCTCACCAGTCTTTCCAGTAGATATTGGTGCCCGCGGTGCACGCCGTCGAACATGCCGACGGCGAGAATGGTTGGCCCCGGTGGCCGGGCATCTTCTAAACGGTACACATGTTGCATGGCGATCCTGCGCCAACCGGCGCTGTGTCTACACTCCGCATTCGAACTTAGCAGAAACTCTCTGGGCGTCCCACTCTCTGGCAGAGGGACATCCGGATTGGGAAGCACAATTCACCGCAGGGGACGCCGAGGTCACAGAGAAAGCACAGAGTTCTTGAGTTGTCTCTTTCCTCTGTGCCCTGTGCGTCTCGCCGGTTCAAGACCATTCCCTGAGCCTGCATCTGTCGCGGCTCCAGGCTGGTCTTGCTGCGATTACCCTGGGCCTGGCCACGCAAGTTGCCCTGCCCACTGCCTACTATCATACTAGGTCGCACGGAATAGCACAGGGGCATTTCATCAGCGGTCTGACCCCTATGCTGAAGCGCGGAGGCCTGGGTATGGGCGAATCAGCGCGGACAACCATTCAGCGCCAGGCTGTGCGCCTGTGGTGGGGCCTGGTGCGGCTGGGGTTTCGTCTGCTGTACAACGAACTGGCGTGGACTTACGACGCCGTGAGCGAAATCGTCAGCCTGGGGCAGTGGGGAGACTGGCAGCGCGTCGCCCTGCGCCATGTGGGGGCACCGGCTGGCGCGCCAGTCCTGGAGCTGGCGCACGGGACAGGGCGGCTGGCGGTCGAACTGCGGCGGGCTGGGTACCGCCTGGTGGCGCTGGATCGCAGTCCGGCTATGGGGCGCATCGCCCGCCGCCGCCTGTTGCGTTGGGGCTGGCGTCCGGCGCTGGTGCGGGCGGATGCCAGAGCGCTGCCTTTTGGCGCGGGGCAGTTCGCGGCGGTGATCGGCACCTTTCCGACGGAGTTCATCGGCGATCCGGTCACGCTCGCCGAAATACATCGCGCCTTGCAGCCTGGCGGACGGCTGGTGATTGTGATGGGCGCGACGCTCACCGCTCGCAACGCGGCGGCGCGTTCCCTGGAACTGGCCTATCGGGTTACCGGTCAGCGCGGCCCCTGGGCGGCCCTGCTCGAAACGCGGCTCAAGGCAGAGGGTTTCGCGCCGCGCCTGCTGACGGAAACGTTGCCGCGCTCCGTAGTGTGGGTATGCGTGGCGGAGAAGCGCTGAGGGAGGCTCAGTCGCCGCTTTCGCTCACAGCGGCTTCGGTGACGCGGGCCTCGGTCAACGGCATCTGCGCACGTTCGGCGGCCAGCACGCGCTCCAGGGCGGCGATGCCCACTTCGAGCATCCCCTGATCCGGCTCGCGGGTGGTCAGGCGTTGCAGGGCCAGGTTGGGGCGAACCAGCCAGCGAATGAGCCGGTTGTGCTGGTGTTTGGCGGTGAAGCGGATGGTCTCGTAGGCGATGCCGGCGATGGGCAGGATCAGGGCCACGCGCGAGAGCAGCAGCAGCGGGACACTGTCCGGGCGACCGGTGACGATGTGAATCAGCACGGAGAGCACGACCAGCGTCAGCAGGAAGGCCGTGCCACAGCGCGGATGCTGAATGGGATAGCGGGCGACGACGGCGGGCGTCAGTTCGGCACCGGCTTCGTAAGCGTTGATCGTCTTGTGCTCCGCGCCGTGATAGCCGAACAGCCGCCGGACATCCTGCATGAAGCCGATGGCCCAGATGTAACCGATGAGCAGGCTCAGCTTGATCACGCCCTCGATCAGGTCGGCGACGAGCTTGCTATCCAGGCCGGTGAGCGACTTCACCGCTGCCGAGGCGGCTGCCGGTAAGACGAAAAAGAGTCCGATGCCCAGGGCCAGCGAGACGACAACCAGCCCCATGCCTGCCGCGCCCTGCAGCGAAAAGTCAATATCCTCTTCTTCTTCCAGGGCCACGTCCGCCGACCACATCAGCGCGCTGGTACCCAGCACCAGGGCGTCCCACAGCAACACCAGCCCGCGCACGAAAGGCAATCGTGCCAGCCGTCCCCGGTAGAGCGCGGCGTTGAGCGGCACCTCTTTGATGACGATGTTCTGCTGGGGATGGCGCACGGCGATGGCTGCCAGGTAGCGCCCGCGCATCATCACGCCCTCGATCACGGCCTGTCCACCGTACCAGTAGGCGGGCTGCCCCTGGGTTGGGGAGGCAGCTTCTTGCTGGGCACGCGCCAGGGTCAGGGCGCTCGCGTGCAGACCGAGCAGTAGCCGCCGGTGCAGGCGAGATCGAACAAAGGGTCGGATCGGTGCTGGCATGGTGAGGCTCTCCCGCTGGAGTTGGATAAATGCGCTGTGCAGATTGTCGCTCGCAGGGCAGGTCTTGGCAAGGCAAAGAAGTCCCGTCGGGGTGCGTGCAAAATGTGTCGGGCAGTCTGCCGCGGCTCGCTGACCCTCACCCCTCAGTCCCATCACCCTCGTGATTGTGTCGCGGGGCGGGGAGAAGCGCCGTCCTCACATGGACGTGCCCCTTCGCCCGCGTGGGCGAAGGGATTGGGGGATGGAGGGCCATCAGGCAAGCCAAAGACGCTGACAACCCATGCACGTATCCTCCCGTCACGGGGGATCGCTGAGAGCATCTCTGGGTTTCACCTGACGGCTATCTCCTCCCAAACCTGGAAAACAGCCTGGCGACACGCCATCCCAATTGCTAGCGCTAACAGATCGGGTGTCATGCCGAGTCCTGGCACGAGCACCATGCAAGGCGCTGAGTTAGCTTCTTCGGGGCGGCCAATCGGCGTCACAGGGGCATGACGAATTTCTCACAGACCTGAGACCCGGACGTAAATCTAAGGCTGCCCCTCACCCCCTGCCCCCTCTCCCACTGCGACGCAACTGCGTCGCAGTGGGAGAGGGGAACAAATCCCTCTCCCCTTGAGGGCTGAGGGGGCGACACTAGAAACGAAGAGACTCATGTGGCACACTTAGGGACTGAAAAAAAGGAGGTGAGCACACATGAGTCTCCGGAAACTTTACCACTGGGTGGACAAGACGAGCAA
>DAOTZZ010000353.1:0-3250 GCA_034433965.1 Anaerolineae bacterium | reverse complement strand
ACTCACACGCTTCGTTTGGGCAAAACCGCCCCACTTGAGCCAGCTCGTTCGTCATGTCTCCCCCGAACATCATTCCATTGCTGGCCCCATTTTACCAACAACACCCTTCAGGGAGACTACCGAAACTTGAGCATCTGGAAAATCTGATCCTGACTCCTGAACCAGAGGCCCTGGCCGACTTCGCCGATTCGCTGGTGGGTGCGCAACGCCTGTGGTACCTCTACGGCAAAGAGGACAGAGCATTGATCGATCCATTCCTGGCTATCTTGCAGAAAGACTTTGCCTTGTACCGCATCGGCCAGGCGACGACCGACATCACCTATCACTTTCACGAATACCGCCGCGTCCCCGCCGACCTGCGCGACCTGGCGCACTTCGGCGAGACCATCAGTCTGCAGGGGTGGAACCTGCCCGGCGGCGTGAGCGTCCGCGCCTGCCAGGAGGTGCCGTTCGAAAGCTGGTGGCGGGCGCTCGACGCGCCGGGCGCCGACCTGGGCATCGGCCTGGTGCTCGCCGACGCAACCGGACAGGGCGTGGCCAAAGTGGACGCCGAACCCAGTGGCGCGCGTACGCTCGACTGGGAAGCAGACACCTATCATCTGGACGGGCGGACGCTGCGCGTGCCTTGCGACCTGCCGCCGGGCGACTATCCGCTGCTGATCGGCATGTTCGATATGGTGAGTACTGAACCGCTGCCCATCTACACGCCGGACGGCACACCCACCGGCTCGACCCTGTACTACCTGACCACGCTCACGGTGACGCAGTGAAATCCCCTTCGTCCGGCAGGGGGAGTGAGGTGTTTTACCCATGCCCCCGGCGGATGCGTGCAAAATGTGCCAGGCAGTTTGCTGCCCTCTGTTGCCCCTCCCCGCCGCGGGAGAAGGGATCGGGAGATGAAGGCCATCAGGTGAACCAAAGTCGCTGACAACCTTTGCACACACCCTCCCCGGCCATGCAGGCCACAGATTGGGGTATAATGCGCACACGGGGGTTCCCTGGCGCTGATTACCAGACTCACCGCGCAGGCGCTTAGATCGCCGCGAATGGCGTTGCCATCTGACCTATGGATCACGACGAGACCCGCCCATTGGCTCGACCCCATGCCATCCAACCGCCCTGGCGCAATCAGCGGCAGTTCGTCGCCACGCTGGGGCTGATCGGAGTGGTGGGGCTGATCATCGCTGCGCTGTACCTGTTCCAGACTTCGCGTAGCACGATTTCAGCGCGCGAGCTAGAGGCGATGACCGACTACCGCGCCCGCCTGCAACAGGAAAATGAGCGGCTGCGCGTGGAGATCGCCGAGCTGCAGAGCCTGCCGCGCGTGATGACGCGGGCCGCCGAGCTGGGTTTCCGTCAGGCGAGCGACGATGAAATCCAGTACATCATCGTGGACGGGTACCGCTACGACCGCCCTGCTGCCACCCCTACGCCCACGCCGACCCCTACCCCCCCCGCCCAGGTCTACGACGAAACACTGGGTGGCTGGTTGCGCAAACAGTGGGATAATCTAAAGCGTCAGTTCCAGGAATGGCAGAACGAATAGCGCCCAGGGGGTAGGACACGACCATGAACCGCGACGAAACCCTCAACCGGCGTCTGACCCTGCTCAGCATTGTCCTGATCGGCATCAGCCTGGTGCTGCTGGCGCGCCTGCTGTCGTTCCAGTTCCGCATGAACCCGGAGATCAAGCAGGCGCTCGAAAATCAGGCGCGCAGCCGTTACCAGCAAACGGTGGAGGTACTGCCTGCGCGCGGGCAGATTTTCGACCGCGACGGCTACCTGCTGGCAACCAATTCCTTCGAGTACCGTATCGGCATCAGCCCCAACCAGGTGGTGGACCGCCAGGATGTGGCGATGAAGCTGGCCCCCCTGGTGGGCCTTTCCGAAGACAAACTCTATCGCCTGCTCGAACCGGACGCCAACGGTCAGTTCCCGCCCTATGTGCTGCTGGCCAGCCGGGTCAGCGCGGAGGTCGGTCAGGCCATCGCCGACCTGGACATTGACGGGATCATCATCGAGCCGCTGCCCATCCGCATCTACCCGCAGGGATCGCTGATGGCGCAGATCGTGGGCATCTTCGCCGGAGCCGACGAGCGGCACACCGGCCAGGGCTATTATGGCGTCGAGGGCTACTATCAGACCTTGCTGGCCGGGCAGAGCAAGCGCGTTACCAAAAGCAATATCCCGCTGCTGGAGGAAAGTCAGACCAGGGCGACGCGCGTGCGCGACGGCATGAGCCTGATCCTGACCATTGACCGTGATCTGCAGTTCCTGGCCCAGGAGACGCTGGCCGGTTTCCTGGAGAAAGACCCGACGGGCACCGGCGGCACGATCCTGATCATGAATCCGCGCAATGGCGAAATCCTGGCCATGGCCAACTATCCGCCCTTCGATCCCAACGATCTGTCGCCGGAGAATCTGCAACGCGCCCGCAACCCGGCCATCGCCGACGTTTACGAACCCGGCTCGGTGTTCAAGGTGCTGACCATGGCCATTGCGCTCGACCTGGGCACGCACGACCTGGACTGGTCGTACTACGACCCCGGTTGCTTCGAGGCGGGCGGCGTGGCGATCTGCAACTGGGACCGTGCCTCGCACGGCAATCCGGACTTCGCCCAGGTGTTCATTGATTCACTGAACACGGGCACGGCCACCATCTACAAAGAGATCGGCCCGTACAAGGTCTATCCCAAACTGCGCGAGTTCGGCATCGGCAGTCCCACCGGCGTTGACCTGGAAGGCGAGTCGCCGGGCATCCTGGTCGAGCCGGGCGACCCCCACTGGAGCGAAGCGCAATTCCTCAACAACAGCTACGGGCAGGGCGTGTCGGTGACATCTCTGCAACTGCTCTCGGCGGTCAATGCGATTGCCAACGACGGGCTGATCATGCAGCCACATATCGTCAAGGCGCGTATTGATGGCGGCCAGGTCGTCGAGACCCAACCCGCGGCCATTCACCGCCCCATCAGCGAAGAAGCCGCGCACAAAGCGCGCGACATCATGGTGCGCGTGCTGCGCGAAAGCAAGGAAATCGAGTTCGAGCTACCCGGCTACACGGTCGCGGGCAAGACGGGCACCGCCGAGATTCCCGCGCCCTACGGCTATGAGCCGTTCGCGCCGGGCAACTCGATCGCGTCCTTCATCGCCTTCCTGCCCGCCAACGATCCGGTGGTGTCTATCCTGATCAAGCTCGACCGTCCCTACGGTTACTGGGGCAGCCTCACCGCCGCACCGCTGGGTGCAGAGC
>DAOTZZ010000352.1:0-8072 GCA_034433965.1 Anaerolineae bacterium | reverse complement strand
CGGCCTCTGGTAGGGGAGCGGGTTCGAAACCCGTCCCTACTCCTCATGCTTTCTCCGCCTCACCTGGTGAGCCGCCCTGGCGCGCCCAGGGCACCTCTTTGATGAACAGGCGCGGCACGTGATAGAGTTTCTCAGCGGCTTCGGCCAGCTCCGCGCGGAACTTAGGATGCGCGATCTCCACCAGCGCTTTGGCCCGTTCGCGGATGGTGCGCCCGTAGAGATCGGCCACGCCGTATTCGGTCGCCACGTAGTGCACATCGTTGCGCGTGGTGATCACCCCCGCACCCGGATCGAGCGTGGGCACGATGCGGCTGATCGTGCCATCTTTGGCCGTGCTGAGCATGGCGATGATGGGCATCCCGCCGTTGCTGCGCGCCGCCCCGCGTACGAAGTCCACCTGTCCGCCTGCGCCGGAGTAAAAGTAGGTGCCGATGCTATCGGCGCACACCTGCCCGGTGAGGTCTACCTGCAGCGCCGAGTTGATCGAGACCATGCGATCATTCTGGGCGATGATAAAGGGATCGTTGATGTATTCCGACGGGTGCAGCTCGACGATGGGGTTGTCGTCCACGAAGTCGTAGAGGCGCTGCGTGCCCATCAGAAAGCCGGCGATGATCTTGCCGGGGTGTAACGTCTTGCGCTCGTTGGTGATCACCCCCGCCTCGACCAGGTCCACTACACCGTCGGAGAACAATTCGGTATGTACGCCCAGGTGCTTGTGATTGCGCAGTTTGCGCAGCACCGCATCGGGAATGCCACCGATGCCCATCTGCAACGTCGCCCCATCGGGGATGATCGCCGCCAGATGGTTGGCGATGGCCTCCTGTTCCGGTGAGGAGATGGCCATATGCACTTCGGGCAGGGGATAGTCCACCTCGACGATGTAGTCTATCTTGCCAACGTGAATGAAGCTGTCGCCCAGCGTGCGCGGCATGCGCGGGTTGACCTCGGCGATGACGATCTTGGCGCTTTCGGCGGCGGTCTTGGTCACGCCGACTTCGGTGCCGTAGGAGCAGTAGCCGTAGCGGTCGGGCGGCGACACCTGGATCAGGGCCACGTCAATGGGCAACCGCCCCGTCTTGAACAGGCGGGGGATCTCCGACAAAAAGACGGGCGTGAAGTCGGCGCGCCCGTCGTTGACCGCGTCGCGAATGCCGGGGCTGATGAATAACGAGTTGACGCGCAGGTGCTCGGCCAGTTCGGGTCGGACGTAATCGGTCTTGCCGATGACCAGCACCTGGATCAGCGTCAGGTTACGCAATTCCAGGGCGCGCTCTTCGAGCGCTTCCACCAGGCGCTGTGGCACCGAAGCGTTGCCCGTGACGAAGATGCGATAGCCGGAACGCAGGACGCGCATGGCCTCCTGCGCCGTCACCTTTTTGGGTTCGTACTGACTCAACCAACCCATACTTTGCTTCCGAAGCTCCACTACACGGCAATCACCGGATGGGCCGTTCGCAGCAGGTCTTTGACCGCTTCGCTGAGGCGACGAATGCCTTCCACGATGGCGTCTTCGGGCATGCAGGAGAAGTTGAGGCGCGCTGTCGGCGGCGGGTCGGGGATGGTGAAGAAGGCGTCGCCGGGCACAAAAGCGACATCGCGCCGCAGCGCCTCTTCGAACAGTTCGCGAATTTTGATCTCCGGTGGCAGATGCATCCACAGGAACAGCCCGCCGTCGGGATGCGTCCAGCGCACGCCGGGCGGCATGGTGCGATCCAGCGCCGCGAGCATGACATCGCGCCGCTGCCGGTAGACCTGGCGTAGCAGGCGCACATGCTCGTCAATGAAGCCATCTCTGGCCACCTCGTAGATGATCATCTGGGTGAAGGTGCTGGTATGCAGATCGGCTCCTTGCTTGAGCTGCACCAGCTTTTGAATGACACTGGGCGCGGCCACCACCCAGGCTGTGCGCAGGCCAGGGGCCAGCGTCTTGGAGAAGGTCGAGAGGTAGATGACGTTGCCAGTGTAGCAATGGCCGTTGTTACCGGCCAGTTCGGCGTCCACAGCCACCAGCGGCGACAGAAATTCGCCCTCAAAACGCAATTGCCCATAGGGATCGTCTTCCACAATGGGCACGCCCTGTTGTTGCGCCAGCCGGATCAGCTCTCTGCGGCGCTCTGCGCTGAGGGTCACCCCGGCGGGATTCTGGAAGTTGGGCAGGATGTACATGAATTTGGGGCCGTGCCGCAGGGCCGCGGGCAGTTGATCCACGCACAAGCCGTCGTCATCGGTCGGCACACCGACGTACTCGGCCTGGTAGGTGGCGAACGCCTGCAAAGCGCCCAGGTAGGTCGGCTGCTCGACCAGCACGTGATCGCCAGGGTTGATCAGCAGCGCCCCGATCAGCGACAGCGCCTGCTGCGAGCCAGCGGTGATCAGCACATTGTCCACGTCCACGCAGATGTTGTCGCGCGATAGCCGCTCGGCGATCATCTCGCGCAGGGGCAGGTAACCTTCGGTGGGGCCGTATTGCAGAGCCTGGTGGGCTTGGGTCGCCAGCACGCGCTGGCAGGCGTCCTGGAAACGTTCGACCGGGAAGTACTCCGCAGCGGGCAGACCGCCAGCAAAGGAGATCACTTCCGGGCGCTGCGTCAGCTTGAGTAGCTCGCGGATGATGGAGCTGGTCATCCGGCGGGTCCGCAGCGCAAACCGCGATTCCCACAGAGTCTCCATGCAGTTTTATTCCTTACTCTCCTCTATAGTGTTAAGTTGCCAGAGGCGGCTACCCCTGCCGCCTCCCCCTCTCACCCTCACTATAGACCCACGCTTGGCGGGCGACTAGTGGCTTCTGCCACACCAGAGGGCGCGGGGTGTCACTTGCCTGTAGACGCACAGAGGGCGTCTGCCGCCCTCTGCCTGGTCTGCTGAACTGTCGCCGGAACCGCTCTGCGCCTACTCGATCTTCTCCACGTCCCACACGCCGGTACGCAGAAAATGGTCGATCGAACGTGCGGCTTTGCGCCCGTGCCCCATGGCCAGGATGACCGTCGCCGCGCCTACGGCAATATCGCCGCCGGCGAACACGCCGCGCCGGGAGGTGCGCATCGTCTCCAGGTTGGTCTTGATCGTGCCGCGGCGAGGGTCAATTTCCAGCCCTTTGGTGGTCTTCGGCACCAGCGGATTAGGCCCGTTGCCGATGGCGACAACGACCGTGTCTACATCAATGGTGTACTCCGACCCTTCGATGGGTACCGGACGACGGCGACCGGAGGCATCCGGCTCGCCCAACTCCATGCGGATGCACTCCACCTGACGCACGCGACCTTGCTCGTCGCCAATGTAACGCACCGGCGTATGCAGCAGCTTGAAGATGACGCCTTCTTCTTTGGCGTGATGGATTTCTTCCAGGCGGGCGGGCATCTCTACCTCGGAGCGGCGGTAGATCAGATAGACCTCTTTCGCGCCCAGGCGAACGGCGGTGCGCGCCACGTCCATGGCCACGTTGCCGCCGCCGATGACGGCCACGCGCTCGCTGGCGGCGATCGGCGTGTCGCAGCAAGGGAATTCATAGGCGCGCATCAGGTTGCAGCGCGTCAGATACTCATTGGCCGAATAGACGCCGCACAGGTTTTCGCCGGGCAGATTCATGAACCAGGGCAGGCCCGCCCCCGTGCCCAGGAAGACGGCGTCATGCCGTTCGAGCAGATCGTCCACCGTCTCGATCTGCCCGATGACGTAGTTGCACTGAATATCCACTCCCATCCGCCGGACGACCTCGATCTCGGCGTTGACGATGGCCTTGGGCAGGCGGAACTCCGGAATGCCGTACATCAGCACGCCGCCGGGCGCGTGCAGCGCCTCGTAGATGGTGACGCTGTGTCCCATGCGGCGCAGATCAATGGCTACCGTCAGGCCCGCCGGCCCACTGCCCACCACGCCCACGCTCTTGCCGGTCGGCTCGCCGATGGGGGGTGGCTCCATCAGCCCGTGCTCGCGTTCCCAGTCCGCCACGAAACGCTCCAGCCGACCGATGGCCACAGGATCGCCCTTTTTGCCCAGCACGCAGTTGGCTTCGCACTGCGTCTCCTGGGGACAGACGCGCCCGCAGATGGCGGGCAGCATGTTGGTCTCTTTGACCTTGCGGATCGCCGCTTCGAACTCGCCACGCGCGATGAGCGCCACGAAGCCGGGGATGTCAATCCCCACCGGGCAGCCCTCGACGCAGGCGGGTTTCTTGCAAGCCAGGCAACGGTTGGCCTCTACCACCGCTGTCATGGGTGGCAGGCCATAGGGCACTTCGCGGAAGTTGGCGCGGCGCTCTTCCGGCTCTTGTTCGGGCATGACCTGGCGCGGAATCTGCATCCGCTCCTTGGCCGACAGCCCACGTAGAGTCTCGATCTCTTTGGGATTCAGTTCGTCCGTCATGCTCGTCTCTAGTTCCGCCATGCGGCTGGTCTCAGGAGGGATCGGGCTGCGCGATCCCTTCGGCCCGGCATCGCTCTAGCAGGCGCTGAAAGGCGATCTGCTCTTGCTCCTTGTAGAACGCCTGACGCTTCATCAGCTCGTCGAAATCCACCTGGTGCCCGTCGAAATCTGGCCCGTCCACGCAGGCGAAGCGCATCTCGCCACCCACGGTGACCCGGCAACCGCCGCACATGCCCGTACCATCAACCATGATCGGGTTGAGGCTGACCATGGTGGGGATGCCGTGTTCTTTGGTGAGCAGGCTGACGTATTTCATCATCGGCACCGGCCCGACGGCGAAGACGAAATGGGGCTTGCCGCGGCGGGTAATCAGATCGGCCAGGGCATGAGTCACCAGGCCCTTCATGCCATACGAACCGTCGTCGGTGCAGACGATCACTTCGTCGGAGATGCGGCGCATCTCGTCTTCCAGGATCAGCAGCGACTTGCTGCGCGCACCCAGGATGGTGATCACGGTGTTGCCTGCCCCTTTGAGGGCCTGCGCGATGGGATAGGCGGGCGCAATGCCGATGCCTCCACCCACGACGGTCACGGTGCCAAAGCGCTCGATATGGGTGGGTGCGCCGAGCGGTCCCACCACATCGAGCAAGAAGTCGCCGGGTCTCAACAAGGCCATCTGCGTGGTGGTCTTGCCCACGGCCTGCACGATCAGGGTGATCGTGCCGCGTTCGGGGTCGGCGTCGGCGATGGTCAAGGGGATGCGCTCACCGCGCTCGTCAATGCGGACGATGACAAACTGACCGGCCTTGCGGCGCTGCGCGATCTTGGGCGCTTCGATCACGTAACGGTTGATCTTCTCGGCTAATACCTCGTTCTCCAGAATTCTGTTCACTGGCGTCGCTCCGTGCCTCCACAGGCGATGGACGGGTGACCCCCTCGCTGCGAGTCACCCACCCTTTATACTATGAAGTTGCGCAGCGCTGGGATAGTTCAAAAAAGTACCTTCTCTTGCGATTAACATCACGAAGATCACAGAAATCTGTCCACCGGAAACAAAAAAACCTGCCAGAGGGCAGGTCAAAAGTGCTGGGGAGGCTGGATTCGAACCAGCGAATGGCGGCTCCAAAGGCCGCTGCCTTAGGCCACTTGGCGACTCCCCACTGCGGCGCTCATTATAGCATACGCCGTCTGCGTCGGACAAGGCTGCATCGCGCCTGCCAATACCCCTGGCCCGCAAAGTCCGGTATACTCGGCAGTTGTCTGACAACTTGGACGGGAGCAACATCGTTACACAGCAAGGAGAACTGCAAAGCATGTGCCCTGTCAAGCTGGCCCTGATCGGAGCGGGCGATCGAGGATTCGCCTATGGTAAGTACGCGCTCGATCACCCGGATGAAGTATCCTTCGTGGCCGTTGCTGATCCGATCGCCGTGCGACGCGGGCAGTTCGCCGCCTTGCACAACATTCCCTCCCCCAACCGCTTCGTCAGTTGGGAAGACTTGCTGGCACGCCCTCCCCTGGCCGACGCCGTGATCGTTGCCACACCCGACCATCTGCACGTCGCGCCTGCGGTTGCGGCTCTGCGCAGGGGCTATCATGTGCTGCTGGAAAAGCCCATGGCGACCAACCTGCCCGACTGCGTGACGCTCGTCCATGAAGCGGAAAGCTCCGGGCATATGCTGCAGGTCTGCCACGTGCTGCGTTATTCGGACTTCTTCAACCAGGTGTATCAGATCATTCAGGCGGGGCGGCTGGGCGAGATCGTCACCCTGGAACATCGCGAAAACGTGGTGTACTGGCACATGGCCCATAGCTTCGTGCGCGGCAACTGGCGACGCGCCGACGAGTCCAGCCCGATGATCCTGGCCAAATGCTGCCACGATCTTGATCTGATGTACTGGATGATGGGCGAGCCGTTCGTCCGCCTGAGTTCGATCGGGTCGTTGCTGCACTTCCGTCCCGAAGCTGCGCCGCGCCCTGACCTGCCGGAGCGCTGTACCGACGGTTGTCCCATCGAGGCGGAATGCCCGTTTTCCGCGCCGGCGATCTACCTGGAGCGCCGTCCCTGGCGGTCGCTGGCTGTGGGCGTGACCGACGTCCCCTATTACGACTTTTCTGTCGAGCGTGGCTGGCCCGCTTCGGTGCTGGCGCACGGCGACCTGCGCCCGGAAGTGCTACAGCGTGCCCTCGAAGAAGGCCCCTATGGGCGCTGTGTCTACCATTGCGACAACGACGTAGTGGATCATCAGGTCGTCGCTATGCAATCGGCGTCGGGGCGCTCAGCGACGCTGATCATGCACGGGCACAGTCACCTGGAAGGACGCACGCTGCGCATTGACGGCACGCGCGGCACGCTTGAGGCGCGCTTCACGCATACGCTCAACACCATCGAGGTGCACGATCACCTGACCGGGCGCACCGAAGTGGTGCACCCGCTGGGCGCGCACGTGGTACACGGCGGCGGCGACGCCGGTCTGATGGCCGCCTTCGTGCGCGCCGTGCGCGAGGGCACGCAACTTCCGCTCACCGACGCCCGTTCGGCCCTGGAAAGTCACCTGCTGGCCTTCGCTGCCGAGCAAGCTCGCCTGGAAGGCACTATGATCGATCTGCAGGCGTATCGCGCGGCGGCGATGGCCCGCGAGCTTACCTGATCGTCACCATCAGCGGCACAGGATGCACCCATGGCTGAAGCGACACATGCGAGCACGGAGCCGTTGCTGGAAGAACAGGTGGGAGCGCGCCTGCGCGCGTTGGGATTGACGCTGGCCGTCGCCGAATCGAGCACGGGTGGCCTGATCGCAGCTCGGCTGACCGACATTTCTGGCAGTTCGGCCTATCTAGTCGGTGGCATTGTCGCCTACGCGGACGCGGTCAAAGAGCGATGGTTGGGTGTGGAGGCCAAGACCCTGCGCACTTACGGCGCGGTGAGCGAACCGGTCGCCCGGCAAATGGCCGAGGGTGCGCGCCTGCGCCTGGGGACCGATCTGGCGCTGAGCGTGACGGGCATTGCCGGACCTACGGGAGCAACCTCCACCAAACCGGTAGGGCTGCATTACATCGGTCTGAGCGCCGCCAGTGGCACGTGGGTGCGTCGCTTTGTCTTCGGCGGCGATCGCCATGGCAATCGTCAGGCCGCCGCCGATGAAGCGTTCCGCCTGTTGCTGGATTATCTGGATGGGGCGTTATGAGGGACTTTCGCGTCACCGAGGTCGAGGCGACGCTCACCGCCAAAGGTTGGCCCTTGCCATACAGCCTGCAATGGGACGGCGAAACGCTACCTGTGGCGGAGAGGGGGCGGCGCTGGCACACCGAAGATGGCCTGCATATGCTGGTACTGGTGGACGACGGGCGCGTCTTCGAGCTGCACACCAACGGCGCAGTGTGGCGCGCCGCTTTGATCTCGACGCCTTATCGCTTCGTCTGAGCACAACGCTGATTTGAGATTTCGCTCGTCAGGTCGGCTAGAGTGTGTTATACACTTTTTCTCCCTCGACCCCGGCCCTTTCTCTCGCGCTGCGGGCGAAGGGGTGTCGCTCGTAGGAGCGCTGCTCTGCTGCGCCTGGGGGCGACAGCGCAGGCCGTTCCCCTCGCCCCGCGACGCAGTCGTGTATAGACCGGGGACATGGGTAACAGGTGTTCGGAGACATGGGTGACAGGTCGAGTGTATCATCAGACCCCCTTAAGGTTCAAGGAACCGACATGGAATG
>DAOTZZ010000351.1:0-4080 GCA_034433965.1 Anaerolineae bacterium | reverse complement strand
TAGTCGCTCTTGCGCGTCTCGAACTCCATCCACGCACCCCGATCGGGGATGAGTTTGGCGGTGGAGAGCAAGCGACCGGTCGTGCGGTCTTCTTCGGCGGCGAAGTAGACACCGGGCGAGCGAATGAGCTGACTGACAACGACGCGCTCTGTCCCGTTGATGATGAACGTGCCTTTGTCCGTCATCATCGGGAAGTCGCCCATGAAAATGTCGGAGATGACGACTTCGTCACCGGCGGCGCGGTTGACCAGCGCCACCTTGACGAAGAGCGGCGCGGCATAGGTGATGTCGCGCTCCAGGCACAGCTCCTCGGAGTACTTCGGCTCCTCAAACCAATAGGTGAGGCCGAACTGTTGGGCTTCGGGGCTGCTGCCAGGGAAGTACAGCTTCAGGTTGCCGTTGAAGCTCTCGATGGGGCTGATCTCGTCAAATAGCTCGTTCAGCCCTTCGCGGTAGAACCGGTCGAACGACTCGCGTTGGATTTCAATGAGTGAGGGGAGATCCTGCACGTCTGTGGCACGTGCATAGTTCTTCTCATCAAGCAGCCGCTGCATGCGTCACTCCTTGAGGGCCAATGGCTACCGCCAGACGAAAGCGCTCGTCCAGGGGACGGGAAAGAGTCACTGAGTCCTCAACTTTGATTTGGCCGGTTTTCGAGGTCAATGGTCTGTCTAGACAGTCATGGGGTACAAGAGAAAATATTATAACACACCTCTCAGGGCTGTCAATCGTCATTTCGCTTGCCCGCCGTAACTGCCCAACCGGTCACCGCGCCGTATTCCATCACACCAACGTGCTAATAATACGCCGATTTTCGCATTTTTCCAGATCGATTTGCCCTTTGCGCTCAGGCAACCAAAGCACAGGCGCACGGTCGTGCTTTTTCGCTCCTTTTGGGGACAGAACTGCTCCTATGTTAAGCTAGAGCAAGTCTATCTTGCCAGCGACACACCAGGAGAAACGGCCATGGGCCAGGCACCCGGTGACTTGACTATCTCAGTGTTCACGCGCGACGAATTGAAGCGCTACAGCCGTCATCTGATTCTGCCTCAGGTGGGGCTGGAGGGCCAGCGTCGCCTGAAAGAAGCCAGTGTCATTGTGGTGGGTACGGGCGGCCTGGGCAGCCCGATCGCCATGTACCTGGCTGCGGCGGGGGTAGGGCGCATTGGCCTGGTTGACTTCGATGTGGTGGATGTCACCAACCTGCAGCGTCAGATCGTGCACAGCGAGGCCACCGTCGGTGTTCCCAAGGTGATCTCAGCGGCGCAGCGCCTGCGCGAACTCAACCCCCTGGTCACTATCGAAACGTACCATGCCCCGCTGACCAGTCACAACGCGCTCGACATCCTGCGCGAATACGACGTGATTCTGGACGGCACCGACAACTTTCCCACCCGTTACCTGCTGAACGACGCCGCGGTGATGCTGGGCAAGCCTCTTGTCTACGGGAGCGTCTATCGTTTCGAGGGACAGGTCAGCGTTTTCGCCGCGCCGGGCGGCCCGTGCTATCGCTGCATGTTGCCAGAACCGCCTCCGCCGCACCTGGTGCCCAGTTGCGCCGAGGCCGGGGTACTGGGCATCCTGCCGGGCACGATTGGCACTCTGCAGGCGACCGAGGCGATCAAGCTGTTGCTGGGGATTGGCGAGCCACTCATCGGGCGCTTGTTGCTCTACGATGCGCTGGATATGACGTTCGATATTATCACTATTCCCCGACGTGCATCGTGCCCGGTATGTGGGGATGCGCCGACCATCACTCACCTGGTTGACTATGAACAGTTCTGCGGCGCGCCCGCGCACGATCACAGCGACTATCAACGCGCCTGGCTTGCTCAAACAGGGATTCGTTCAATGACGCCCACTGAGGTCAAGACGTTGCTGGAACAGGACAGATCGGCTGTGCTCCTGGATATTCGCGAACCCTATGAATTGATGCTCAGCCGCCTGGAAGGCGCAGTGAACATTCCGCTCAGCCAGATGGATGCTCGCTGGCAGGAAATCCCCGCTGACCGGCCTGTGGTGGTCTTCTGCCATCACGGCATACGCAGTGCCAGGCTGATCGCCCGTCTGCAGGCGCGAGGACGGCATAACCTGATCAACCTGGATGGCGGCATTGACGCCTGGTCGTGTCAGGTAGACCCTTCTGTGCCGCGCTATTGAGGCCGATAGCCGGAATCAGCGCGACAAACCCAGTTCTTCATATGCCTGACGGGCGTAGTCCTGCAGGCTACTGCTGGCGACAGGCAGAGTGACGCCTCCGCGGATCAGGCGTTCCTGGCGTGTTTTGGCTCGCTTGAGCAGACGCTGTACTTCGGTATCGTCGGGTAGCAGGCGTTCTGCTGCTTCCAGTAACTGCAGAGTGCGGTTCAGGTGCACCGTCTCGTCAATCAGCAGGCGTGCCAGCGCCAGCAGCGCCCGCCCCTGCCAGTCAGGCTCGCTCAACGCGAAGGTGACGTGCAACGCTGCCCGGTAGTATTGTTGCGCGTTCTCCCGCTTGCCCTGCGATTCATAGAGTGAACCGAGCCACAGCAGTTGTTCGCATTCCGCGGCCTGATCCCCTTCGGCACGCGCCAGTGCAAGCAAGCGTTCGCCAGCGGTGCGCGCGCTGTCCCACTGCAGCAACTCCGCGTGAGTATCGGCTACTTTGCCCAGCACTTCGCGCAACAGATCGTTACGCTCCAGCCGCTCGAACAAAGGCACGGCCTGTTCCCATGTTTCGGCTGCTTCTTGGGAGCGCCCGGTCTCCCAGTAAACTGAGCCGAGTTTGTCCAACGCCAGCCCGATGTTCAGCCACGCCCCGACCGGACGGAAGGCAGCAATGGCCTGCTTGTAGGCAGTCTCCGCACCCTCCCAGTGTTCCAGCGCCACCTGCAGATCACCCAGGACGACCAGCAACTCGCCTTCCCGTTGAGGATTATCGGTCTCCTGGGCCAGCTTCATGCCCTGGTCTACATAGGCGAGCACGTCGTCGTAGCGCTCTCCCTCCAGGCTGAGCATTGCCAACGCTTCCAGAGCAGCCAGTTCATCCTCCACTTTGCCGTCGGCTCTGAAGCTTTGGGCAGCCTGTGCGTAGCGCGCGATCAACGACTGCGGGTCTTGTTCTCTGGCAGTCTCCCCCAGACGCGCCAGAGCCTCGGCGCTATTGGGCAGGTCGAGCGACAAGTCTGTTGGGGGTTCATCAGATCCTGTCTCGGAGGGCGGAATCTGATCGGCGATTTCCAGCTCTTCGGGCAAGGGCGGAGTCGGAGGCGGCGCGGTTGTTTGCTCGCTCAATTGTTCCTCGGTCACCTCTGCGGCAACTTCGGCTGGAGCTTCCGCGACCGCTGCGCTTGTGGCTGGCGCAGTGTCAGCAGCCGCGGCGGGTGTGGTCTGCTGACCGGGGCTGACCGTCTCTTCGGGCGGGAGTGCGACGGGCGCTTCTTCAGGTTCTGGGATGGGTTCGGCCTGCGCGACAGTCATCCACCCCAGCACGCCCAGTTTGTCGGCAGCGGGCGCTTCCAGCAGGTGGCAGAGCCAGCGATACTCCGGCTCGTAACCGGCGGCGCTCACGAAGCTTTGCTCACTGGTGGGGGCGAGCATCTCGGTCAATTCGCGCAGGTATTCGATCTTGCCCTGCGTCGCTGCGTAGCGGGCGGCAGCGATGATCGCCGGCATCTCTACTGCCAGCCGACCATAGTGCTCTGGGTCTTGTTCACCGATGTGACGACGCACATAAACCGGCACCGCGTGCAAATGGCGCGCGCGCATGGTCTCCAGGCGGTGCTTGCCGCGCAGAAACGCCTGCGCAAAGCGCTGCACCATCTCGTGCGCCACGAAGTAAGGCTGGCCCAGCAGGGTGCGCTCGTCGGCGAAACCGCGCGCCACCAGTTGCCGCATTCGGGCGGAGAGTCCTTCGGGCGGCGCGCCAGTCACATCGGAGAGCAGTTCTTCGCTTGCACCAGGGGCGAACGCCGTGCCAATGAGCATCACCATGCCCTGCAATTCCTGCGGCAAGAGGCGGTACGCCGCCATCAACGCCGCCATGACGCGGTTGGACGGCCCCGGAGGCAGGGTGGGCATCTGTGCCAGGAATTCCTGGGG
>DAOTZZ010000350.1:0-8183 GCA_034433965.1 Anaerolineae bacterium | reverse complement strand
CGGACGCATTGCCCAGCGGCGCTTCGGCGGGCACAGTGTCCCTCGGGCCAACTACGCCGCCGACTGGACGGGGCATGTGCTGCTGCACACCATCTACGAGCAGGCGCTCAAACATGGCGTCCGGTTCTATAGCGAGTGGTTCGCGCTCGACCTGATCGTTGAAGACCGCGTGTGCAAGGGCGTGATCGCCATGAACATTCACACGGGCGAGATCGTCACCCTGCGCGCCAAAGCAGTCATGTTCGGCACGGGCGGCTATGGCCGCGCCTGGAAGATCACTTCCAACGCCACAGCCAACACTGGCGACGGTGTAGCCATCGCCTACAATGCCGGCGTGCCCCTGATGGACATGGAGTTTGTGCAGTTCCACCCGACGGGGCTGTACCGGCACGGCATCCTGATGAGCGAAGCGTGCCGCGGAGAGGGCGGTTACCTGCTCAACAAAGATGGCGAGCGCTTCATGGAGAAGTATGCGCCGGACAAGATGGAACTCGCCCCGCGTGATCTGGTCAGCCGTTCGGAGCAGCGCGAGATTGACGAAGGGCGCGGCGTGGGCGAAGACGGCCAGGGCATTTACCTGGACCTGCGTCACCTGGGCCGTGACCGGATCATGGAGCGGCTGCCGCAGGTGCGCGACATCGCCCTCAAGTTCGCCGGCGTGGACATCATAGACGAATTGTGCCCCATTCAGCCGACCGCGCACTACAGCATGGGCGGCATTCCGGCCACTGCCGACGGTCAGGTGATCGCCGATGCAGAGGGGACACCTATCGTCGGCTTCTACGCGGCGGGCGAATGCGCCTGCATCAGCGTGCACGGGGCCAATCGGCTGGGCACCAACAGCCTGCTCGATGCCTCCGTCTTCGGGCGACGGGCGGGCCGCGCTATGGCGGAATTCGTCAAGGGCGGCGCGGCATTGCAGCCCATCGAAGGCGATCCGGCAGCGGCGGCGCGGGGTCGCATCGCCCGTCTGATGAACGACCCTCCAGGCGGCAAGGGCGAGTCCTGGGCGGCGATTGCGCGCGCGCTCAAAGAGACGATGACGGCCAACGTGGGCATCTTCCGCGACGAAGAGCGCCTGAAAACGGCTCTGGCCGACATCCGTGCCCTGCAGGAGCGCTTCAGTCGCGTTCGGGTGATGGATCGCAGCGTGCGCTTCAACACCGACGTGTTGGGCGCTATCGAGACGGCGAATCTGCTCACCTTCAGCGAGGTGATCGCCGTCAGCGCGCTGGCGCGCACCGAAAGTCGCGGCGCGCACGCCCGCACCGACTTCCCGAAGCGCGACGACGAGAACTGGCTTAAGCATACGGTGGCCCACAAAACGCCGGACGGCCCGGCGCTGAGCTACCGGCCCGTGACCATTGACTGGGAAAAGTACCCGCCGCAGGAGCGCAAGTATTGAGGAGTGGTGAGTAGGGATTCGTTGGACTCCAGACTCATGACCCCTGACTCACGACTCTCCGGAGGCAATGTATATGACGACAAACGGCTCTGTCCCGCCTGTGACCATCCGCATCCAGCGCTTTAATTCGGATGTGGACAAGAAACCTTACTGGCAGGAATTCACCGTCAAAGCGACGCAGGGCAAGACGATCCTCGACGCACTGCACGAGATCAAAGAAGAACAGGATGGCAGCGTGACCTTTCGCCGCTCGTGCCGTCACGCCATCTGCGGGAGTTGCGCGGCAAACGTCAACGGCAAGAACATGCTCATCTGCGATGCGCCGCTGCGCGATCACCTGGATCGCAAAGGCCGCGTGACCCTGCGCCCGCTGCCCTATCTGCCCGTGATCAAAGACCTGGTGGTTGACCGCACGACCTTTTGGGAACAATACCTGCGCGTCAAACCCTGGTTGATCCCGCCGGAGAATATCCCGGAAAAAGAGTTCCGCGTCAGTCCGGAGGAAGTGGCCGCGCTGCGCAACGCCGAACGCTGTATCATGTGCGGCGCGTGTTACTCCTCGTGCCAGGTGATCGCCCTTACCAAAGAGTACATCGGCCCGCACGCCCTGCTGAAAGCGTTTCTGCGCGTGCTTGACCCGCGCGATAGCGCCCCCAGGGAGCGGCTCGAAGACCTGGATCGCGGCGACGGCGTCTATCGCTGCCACACCATCTTCAACTGCATAGACGCCTGCCCCAAGGGGCTGAACCCCACTGCCGCCATCGAGACGCTGCGCAAACTGGTTATCAAGCGCCTGGCGTTCGAGGAGACTCGCCGCGAACGGCAGCGCCGCCTCGATCAGCCGATCGAGATAGTGGGCGAGGCCCCCTTGCTGTCAGGAGGTGAGTGAGCATGTACCGTAGTTCCGGTTTCATCGCCTTTGTGCTGCGCCGCCTGACCGGCATAGCCCTGGTGCTCTACCTGTTGCTGCACATGTGGGTCATCGGCGGCATCAACAGCGGCGCAGAGACGTTCAACGAGCGCATGGACTTTCTGGGCAAGCCCATCTTCCGTCTGCTGGAGATCGGCCTGCTGGCAGCCGTGGTCTATCACGGGGTAGACGGTATCCGCCTGCTGATCGTGCACTACTTCGACGTGACCGAATACCGGCGCAGCCTGTTCTATGCAACGCTGGTCGTTTCCGCCATCCTGGTCATCGCGGGCGGGTTGCCCATTCTGCTGTTCGCGTTGGAATGAGGGAGGGCGACTATGCGTATTTTCCTGATGCAACGCTGGAGCGCGGTCGCGCTGCTGTTCTTCCTGACGCTGCATATGGTGGTGGTGCACTATCCGCCGGGGCATATCACTGTGGATCGCGTGCTGGAACGGCTGGACGACCCGCTATGGAAAGCCATTGACATCGCTTTCCTGGCCGCCGTGCTGACTCACGCGCTGGCAGGGGCCTATGTGGTGATCACGGATGTGCAGCGCTTCAACGTCTATCGGCGCGCCCTGGCCTGGGTGACGGTGATCGGTGGGGCACTGCTGTTCGTCTACGGCGTGCAAACGATCCTGGCCTTCTGAGCGAGATGCCGCAGTCAGTCGTTCAGCGCGGTTTGAGAGACGTTGGTGGGAGCCAGCGGCCTTTGCGAAATTGTTCGATGGCGACAATGCCGCCCTGAGCCGCAATGGAGCAGATCGAGTCAGGTGTTGTGCGGTCGTAGACATAAGTAAGCGCGCTGATTCTGAGGGGCCTGATGCCAGCCTGTACTGCGCGTTCATACAAAGCATTGCCGGCGGAATAGGGCAGCGCAGGAAAGCCCCCTAAGCTCCAAAACAGACGACGGCGGATGACAAACGTGGCATCTATGATGCATTGATCCAGATGTACCAGGGTGCTGGGATCGTCGCGGTCAGCCACATATGGATCGCCGATGATCTGTGTGCCCCCATGCAAAAAGTCGGCAGTGGGGTTCTGTTGCAGGGCCTGTTTGCGTACCGCTAGATGATCGGGGGTCAACCAGTCGTCAGAGTCGAGAAAGGTCAGGAATTCGCCTTTCGCCAGACGCGCGCCCATGTTGCGACTGAGCGCCAACCCCTGGTTGGAGTGATAGGCGTAGTGAAGCTGGGGTGTGCGCCGAAGGTAGAGTTCGACGACCTGAACCGTGTGATCAGTACTGCCGTCGTCGATGATCAGCGCTTCCCAGTCAGTCTCTTGCTGTGCCAGCAAGGAGTCCAGCGCCCGCGGGAGCAGGTGAGCGCGGTTAAATGTGCACAGGATGACCGAAAACAGCGGAGACCCCATCATCGGCGAACTCTCAGCTTAAATGCTTCTGCACAGTGGATCCCGAAGTCCGGTAATCTGGGCAGAATATAGAGGGCATCAATCGTTTTTGCCCACTGCCGACGTGTCGTCCGGATCAGAATCGCTCATCTTTTGCACATCCTGGCCCCGACTTTATACTAGCAGTGCATCCGGAAGGCAGAGGTAACGCCGTGGAACTGTTGATCCTGCTGATAGTCGCGCTAGGAGCATTCATGGCTTTTGTGGCGGGGATCGCGCTGCTGGTGATCTATCTGCGCGTCAGCCGCGCTCCCGCTGAACCGCCCCATCGCGCGCCAATGGCAGGTGCGGTCATCTGCCCGCGCTGCGGAGCGGGAAACACTCCCGGAACCACCGTCTGCGGGCGCTGCGGCGCTCCGTTGACCGCCGTCCCGCCCCGCCCGGCCATGCCGCCGCCCGCCGCACCGGCCCCGTCTCCACAGTCGCGCGTGATGCCGCAGGCTGCTCCGGCCTATGCCCCTGGTGCTGTCGCGCGTCCGGCCAATATGCCGCGCGCCTGGCTGGAAGGCGTGGGCGGCGCGCTGGGGGGACAGCGTTTCTGGCTGCAAAAGGCCGATACGCTGGTGGGCCGCTCGACGGTGTGTGACGTGCAGATACCTGATCCCAAGGTGTCGCGGCGGCACTTCATGATCCGCTTTGCGCAGGGAGCATTCTTTCTGCAGGATCAGCAAAGCGCCCAGGGTACGTGGATCAACGGCGAGCGAGTGCTCGCGCAACGCCTGCACAACGGCGACCGCATCACCGTCGGCGACACAGTGCTGATCTTCCGCGTGGAGGGCTGAGGCGGGCGTCAGGGTGTGCCGAGCAATACCTGCGCGATCCAGCCCGCGCGCCCGTCCTGAAACTCCACTTCCCACCACCAGTGCTCGCCTGACGGCACTGGCCCTTCAACGATGGTGCCCATTTCCCCCGCCGATGCCCGCCCGATGTCGCAGGCGGTCACGTCGGGGATGCGGCACAGGTTGAGATCAGCGCGCATCACCACCATCCCGCCCACTTCCCAGGACTCCACGCCATAGGAGATTGCGGGCCGGGAGGTCGCTGTCGGCGAGGCGGAGGGAGTACCTGCGCCGGGCGTCTCCGGTGTGACGGGTCCGGCCAGTGTTGGCGAGGGCGACGGCGGGCGCGGCGAAGGAGTCGGCGCTGCCTGGCGTGCCTCGCCGGGCGGTGGCACGTCGAGCGGCTGCTGTTCGGGCGGCAAGGGGTCGCCGGCATCGTTCACCGCCACAATGCGCGCATGCAGACTCGGCCCACTCACCCAGCGCACTTCCTCGCCCAGGTTGTCCACCACCTGATACCACGGTCCGGACTGCGCCTCGCGGTTTACGCCGGAGACGCGATAGGTGCTGCCCGGCTGCAGATCGGTCAGGCGCTTGGCGGAGACGCTGGGTGCGTCGTAGGCGGGGATGGGATCGCCCTCCAGCACGCGGAACCACAGGCCGCTTTCCATCTGCGGCCCGCTGGTGGGGACGGGCGTGGGCGGCGTCAGGGTCAGGCGAGCGATCTCTGCCTGAGTCGCTGCCAGCGCTGCATCTGCTGTGGCCTGGGCGATGGCCTGCGCCGCAGCGCGGGTGCCAATGTCGGCGGTGACGGTCAGGTCGGCGGGCGGGATGGGTGTCGGTTTGGCCTCGTCCTCGTCCCCCAGACCAGCCAGCGCCAGGATGAACGCTCCGAACAGCACCAGCGCCACGACCATGCCGAGGACGGCCAGCAACGTATTGCCCCGCATGGTCCGCCAGGCCGTCTGCAACATTTCCTGGGCCTGGAGCAGGCGCTCGTCCCGTTCCTCCTGGGCGCTCGCCTCGACGGCGCGGGTGCGGCGCGCACGGCGCGGCAGGCCCCATGCCTGCATGGGGTCGGGGATGGGCGGTAACTGTACCAGCAGCAGATCGGCACTGAGCTGCAGGACAATGACCGACACATCATCGCCGCCGTCGCGTTCATTGGCCAGCGTGACCAACGTCTCGGCGGCCTGCTGCCCGACCTGCTCGCCGACCGTCTGCGCGATCTCCTCCGGCGTCACCGAGCGAGTCAGGCTGGCGCTGCACAGCACCACACAGTCGCCCGACCGCACCCGCCCGCTGATGATGTCCACCCGCGCCGAATGGCTGACGCCCAGCAGGCGCGCGGGTTGCTCCACGGCCAACACTGCCGCGGGCGGTTCCGGCGTCAGGCGACGCGGCGCGCCGTCGCGGATGAGGAAAGCCGGGCAGTCGCCCACGCTGCCGACGATCAACTCGTTGCCGCGCACAATGGCGCTCACCACTGCCGTGCCCATTTCCAGGCCGGACTCGATGGCCTCGGCGAAGATGACGTTGTTGGCCTCGGCGATGGCGCGCGCCAACCGTTCGGCGGGCGCACCTTCGGGTTGCTCATAGTAGCTGCTGAGGATGGTGCTGACGGCATACTGACTGGCCAGATCGCCGCGTTCCAGGTCGGGCGAGGCGTCGGCCAGCACGAACAGCTGTCCCAGACGGCCCAGCACCAGCGGGTCTTCGGGCACGTGGTTGCCGATGGCGTCCAGGTTTTCTGCGCGCTCTTTGCCGGCGTCGGTGTACATGGCCACGCTGACGTTCAGCGGCGCAGCGTTTGTCTCAGCCATAGTCTTTGCCCCTCAGTCCAGCAACATCTTGAAAATGAACAGGGTGTCGCCCAGGCGAATCTCGTCGTTTTCGTGCAGAGGAGTCGCGCCCCGAATTTCCTGCCCGTTGATGAACACGGGATTGGTCGTCCCGAACGGCCACAGGTGAAAGACCGGCGGTTCGTCAGGTGTGTCGGCGGGCGGTTCGAGCGTCAGGCGGGCGTGATGGCGCGACAGGCGCGGGTCGTCCCAGCGGATATCCCCTTCGCGCCCGATGATTTGATTGGCCTGCACAGGGACGATCGTGCCGCGTTTTTCAAGGGGCGCTTTGACGATCAGCCAACCCAGAGGAGCGGGCGGGGCAGGTGGGGCTGCGGAAGCCTCTTGCACGCTTTCGTCGGGGATGGCTTCGGTGAGTTGAGGGCTATCGGGCGAGGCCGCAGACGCGCCAGTCGGTTCGGCGTGCCGCGACGTGCTGCCCGCCGGTGGCCCATACGCCCGGCGCTGCGCCTCTTCTAGCACACAGTATGGGCAGGTCTGATGGGGTGGATCGAAGGGACCGTGTCGGTCGCAGAAGCCCCCGCCAGCAACCATCACTCGCCTCATCCTTTCCGGGTAAAGCGTGCCCCCATTCTAGCACGGGCCAGTCAAAGCGAAAAACGATCCGGAAGAAGGGGGCATTCGGATTTGGGGGCAGTGATCTTGAACCGCCAAGACGCACAGAGCGCAGAGAGGAAACCTCAGATGAATAAAGCGAGCCAACCTTTACGCTTGCTCTAGCCCTGTCCGCCCTTGAAGTGGATACTTTGGGGGCAGTTTTCGAGACCTGCCCCTATGCTGTCAGCGGGATCGTAGGGGCGTATGGCGATACGCCCCCACCATGCCCAGGCTCACCGTTTGGGAGCGGCCTCCAACAACTTGAACGCCGGACGCAGCGGATCCGTTCCGCCGCGCAGCAGCGCATAGGCGGCGCGCGAATCGCGCGCGTCAATCAGCTCCTGGTTGGAATAGTCCAGGTTCCACAGGATCATCGGCCCCATGTAGGGCTTGCTCTGCGCGATCTCGAAGGCGCGCAGGATGTAGTTCGCCTGCGTCTCCTGATCGATCCACTGCAAATAGGGCGGATCGTCGGGCGGCGGGGCCGGATCGCCTTCCAGCGTGGTGAAGCCCTCATACGTGCCCCAGCCGAACTCCGTCGCCCACAGTTGACGGCCCGTATCCCCGTTCTGCTCCATGATCGCGCGGTAGTCCTCGATGGTATTCAGGAAGAACCAGGAGGGGTGGTTGTTGTAGCCGGGCGCCCCGCAGTCGTCCTGACCGCACCAGCGGGCGTCGGGTGGGTTGGCCGCGCCATAGGGGTGCACGCCAATGGCAATGTTCTGATAGGCCGGATTGCCCAGCCCTGCCGCGTACATCTGCCGCAGGAACTCGCGATCGTCAATAGCCGTCACGCCGTCGTTGATGCCGGTAGGGGCCAGCCCTGCCGTCACGATGATGACGCTGTTCCCGCCCTCGCCAGAGCGGATGGCATTGTAGGCCGCGTCGAACAGGCGCATATACTCCGCCCCGCTCAACGGCGCGCCGTTCCACTCGCGGCGCAGATTCGGCTCGTTCCAGACTTCGATGGCGGCGAAGTAGGAATTGCCATAGAGGTCAACGCGCACTTCGCCCATGATGCGCACCAGGAAAGACGCCAGGTCTTGCGGGTTGATCGGCGGGCCGTCTTCTTCTTGCGAGGCGCGCGCCCAATCCGGCGCTTTGGCCACGCTGATCATCACCTTGAAGCCCTTCTGGTGCGCCCGCTGCACGAGCATACGGTAGGTGTAGAACGTCTCGCTGAGCACTCCTCGCTGCGGTTCAAGCTGATCCCAGGC
>DAOTZZ010000349.1:0-10488 GCA_034433965.1 Anaerolineae bacterium | reverse complement strand
TGATGTGCCGGTCGTCGCCCACATACACGTAAGAAAACCACGATCCGCCGCTCTCCACTGCGCCCGGCCCCTCCTCGCTGAAAACGTACAACCGTCCGTTGCGGGCGTCGCGGGTGGGCATGGCGCTGTCGAAGAGGCCGTAACCCAGGCGCGCGCAGGCGACCACGTTGGCCGGATGGCCGACGCCCAACGCGTGCACGGGGAATTGCGACGGCACCAGTTCGCGCGTCAGGGCGAGCATGTCGGTCAGCAGGTTGCCGTCCGCGTCAAGCGGCCAGCCGCCGTAGCCGTACCCGTCGAAGCCAATCGCCAGCAGTTCGTCGGCGCACTCACGGCGCAGTTCCGGGCTGCCGCCGCCCTGGATCACGGCGAAAAGCAGCGGGCGCTGACTCTCGTCCAGCCTCTTCTGCTCGATCAGGCGCAGATATTCGGCTTTGGCGCGACGCGCCCAGGCCACCGTATGGCGCACGGAGCGACGCTGCTCGTCCAAGGGATCGTCGGCGTGCGTGCAGTCGTCCAGGCAGACCAGGATGTCCGCGCCGTAGCTCATCTGTAGCTGAATGCTCTTCTCCGGCGTCAGGGTGATCTTACGCCCGCTGCCGTCCGGCGTGAAGACCGCGCCCTTGTCGCTCAGACGCCCGTATTTCGGGTTCTGGCGGATGAGCGAATAGACCTGAAAGCCGCCGGAGTCGGTCATGATCGGGCGCGACCAGGCGGCCATACGGTGCAGCCCGCCCAGCGCCTTGATCGTCGAGGAGCCGGGGCGCTGCATCAGGTGATAGGTATTCATGACCAGCGCCGTCACGCCCGCGCCTTCCAGGTCGGCGCTATCCACAGCGCGCACGACGCCGCGCGTGGCATCGGGCAGGAAAGCGGGCAGAGATAGTTCCCCATGCGGCAGCGTGAGGCGGTCAATGCTCACCGCGTGCCCTCCTCGCCCTCGTCGTCTGTCACAGGCACATCGTCCCCACCCTTGCCCGCGATGACCACCGTGTATTCGCCGCGCGGCTCGTTCTGCCGGAAGTACGCCAGCAACTCCGACAACCGCCCCCGGTGCACCGTCTCGAATAGCTTGGTCAGGTCATTGGTGACGGCGGCGGGGCGGTCGCCATAGACAGCCAGCGCGTCCTCCAGAAACTTCACCAGCCGGTAGGGGCTTTCGTAGAAAATCAGCGTGTGCGGCGAATCCTGATCCACGGCCAGGAAGCGGCGACGCGGGCCGCTCTTGCGCGGCGGAAACCCGCGAAAGGTGAACGAGTGCGCGGGCAGGCCGGAGAGCACCACCGCCATGATCAATGCCGTCGGGCCGGGGATCATGGTCACGGGGATGCCCGCGGCGATGGCATCGCGCACCAGGGTGAAGCCAGGGTCGGAGATGCCGGGCGTGCCGGCGTTGGTCACCAGGGCCACCGACTGCCCGGCCTGCAGCGCTTCCAGGATACGCGGGCCAGCGCGTTCTTCGTTGTGCTCGAAGAAGGCGATCTGCGGCTTGTGAATGTCGAAATGCTTGAGCAGCAGGCCGGTCTTGCGCGTGTCCTCGGCGGCGATCAGGTCAACGGCGCGCAGGGTTTCCAGCGCGCGCAAGGTGATGTCGCCCAGATTGCCGATCGGTGTTGCGACCAGATAGAGCATGGCCCTCTTGATTGCGCATGGCGAATTGCGGATCGCGGATCGCACGATCGCGTTTCAGGACCCTATGAACGCGCAGGTGCTAGCTCATCACCAGTCCGCCGTCTACGGAGAGCACCTGACCGGTGATGTAGCTGGCCTGCTCACTGACCAGAAAGGCCACTGCATAGGCCACGTCCTCGACTGTGCCGATGCGCCCGACCGGGATCAGCGGCAGCAGTTGCTCCAGGATGTCCTGCGGCATCTTGTCGGTGAGCGCCGTCTTAATGAAACCCGGCGCAACGGCGTTGACGGTGATCCCGCGCGAGGCGACTTCGCGGGCCAGCGCTTTGGTCAGCCCGATCATACCCGCTTTGCTGGCGCTATAGTTGGTCTGCCCCGCCTGCCCCATCAGCCCGCTGGCGCTGGAGATATTGACGATACGCCCGTATTTCCTGCGCATCATCGAGCGCACGACCGCCTTCGAGCATAGCCAGGCGCTCTTGAGATTCACCTTCTGGATGAAGTCCCACTCTTCTTCCGGCATGCGCACGATCAGGTTGTCGCGCGTAGTGCCCGCGTTGTTGACCAGGATGTCCACCTGCCCGAAGGTATCGAGCACAGTCTTGACCATGTTCTCCACCTGGGCGGAGTCGCTGACATCGGCGGTGATCGCCAGTCCGTCGCCGCCCAGGTCGCGGATCATGGTCAGCGTATCTTCGGCGCAGCAACCGGTGACATCGTTGGTGACCACCTTTGCGCCGCGGCGGGCCAGTTCCAGCGCGATCGCCTGGCCGATGCCCTGCCCGCTGCCGGTCACAATGGCAATGCGCCCTGTCAGGTCTGACATAGTTCTCGCTCTCCTGTGGGTTGGGGTGCATCTCAGGCGGGTGTTTCTCTAACCGCAGAGTGCGCAGAGATCGCCGAGAAGGACAACAGAGCTTCTCCGCGGTGAGATTTCTCTCCCTCCGAGACGCACACATTGTTTGCCACCAGAACAAGCTGATGATACCCATCCCGCCGGGCGTGTCAAATGGCCCCCAGGCAGAAAGGCGCACCGCCCCATGAGGCGATGGGGCGGCGCAGGAGCGTGTGTGCGCAGGGATGCGCAACGGAACATTCGTGGATGAGGGGAGCGCTCAGCGATCGCCTGACTCGGTGATCTCTCCGGTGACCATGAAGACGACGCGCTCACAGATGTTGGTGATGCGGTCGGCGATACGTTCCAGGTTGTGCGATACCCATAGCAACTGCGTGGCCCGCGTGATGTTGCGCGGATCGGCCAGCATGTAGGTCAGCAGTTCGCGATACACCTGCTCGTCCAGTTGATCCACCTCGTCGTCGCGGTGAGCGGTGCGCTCGGCCAGTTCGGCGTTGCGCGTCAGGTAGGCGTCCAGGCTGGCGTGCATCATTTCGTGGCACACGACAGTCATACGCGGGATGTCAATCAACGGCTTGAGCGGCGGCTCCTGGGCAAGCTGAATGGCCAGCTTGGCGATCCCGCGGGCGTGATCGCCCATGCGCTCCAGTTCGACAGCGATGTGAATCGCCGTGACGATGGCGCGCATGTCGCGGGCCGTCGGTTGCTGCAGGGCCAGCAGCAGGTAGCAGTGCTGCTCCACTTCATAGCGCAGGGCGTTGATCTGCTCGTCGTCGGCGATGACCTGGCGGGCCAGGTCTACGTTGGCATCCTTCAGCGCCTGTACAGACTGCTCAATTGCACGATCCACCAGATGGCTCAGCTTGAGCACATTGTCGCGCAGGCGGGCCAGTTCGTGGTCGAGAGTCGCGCGCGCCTGCGGAGATTTGTCGGTCATCAAGAGTCCTGTCCCCATTAGCCGAAACGCCCGGTGATGTAGTCTTCGGTGCGTGGATCGCGCGGGCGCGTGAAGATGCGCTCTGTCTCGCCATACTCGATCAGCTCACCGGCGCGGGTCTCGTCGGAGAGCATGAACGCCGTATAGTCGGAGACGCGCGCGGCCTGCTGCATGTTGTGCGTGACGATGACGATAGTATAGTTCGCTTTCAGTTCGCGCATCAGTTCTTCGATGCGCAGCGTGGCGATGGGGTCGAGCGCGGAGCACGGCTCGTCCATCAGGATGATCTCCGGTTCCACCGCCAGAGCGCGAGCAATGCACAGGCGTTGTTGCTGCCCGCCCGAAAGCGCCAGGCCCGACCTCTTCAGATCGTCCTTCACTTCGTCCCACAGCGCGGCCTGAATCAGGCTGTGCTCGACGATCTCGGCCAGCTTCTTCTTATCGCGCACGCCCAACACGCGCGGGCCATAGGCCACGTTGTCGAAGATAGACTTGGGGAAGGGATTGGGCTTCTGGAACACCATCCCGATCCGTCGTCGCACTTCTACCGGATCAACGTCGGGGTCGTACAAGTTCTGGCCGTGAAAGAGCACCTGCCCTTCGACGCGCGCACCGGGCACCAGTTCGTTCATACGGTTGATCGAACGCAGCAGCGTGCTCTTGCCGCAGCCAGAGGGGCCGATCAGCGCGGTGATCTGCCGCGCTTCGATCTTCAGGCTCACGTTGCGCACGGCCAGGAACTGACCGTAGTACACGTTGAGGTTTTGCATTTCAATGGCGTAGCGGCCATTGGTACTTGCCTGGGTCATGACAGTCTCCTGCTCAAGCGATTGCGCAAGATGATGGCGAGCGAATTGAGGCTCAGCAGCAACACCAACAGCACCACAATCGCGGCGGCAGCAGCGTTGCGAAATTCCTCCTGGGGCAGGGTCGTCCAACGATAGATCAGCAGCGGTAGCGCGGTGAAGATGGAAAACGGCCCTTCGGGGTCTCTGGTGAGATAGGTTGCCCCGCCCACCAGGATCAGCGGCGCGGTCTCGCCGATGGCGCGTGAGATGGCCAGGATGGTGCCGGTGAGAATGCCGGGCATGGCGTAGGGCAGCACATGGTGCCAGATCGTCTGCCACTGCGTCGCGCCCAGGCCATAGCTGGCCTGCCGCAGCGAACTGGGCACGGCGCGGATGGCCTCCTGCGCGTTGATGATGATCAGCGGCAGGATCAGCAACGCCAGCGTGAAGCCCGCCGATAGCACCGTGCGCCCATTGGCTGTGTTCGCCCCGAACGCCTGCCCGCTGGTGAGCTGTTCCAGCGCGCGCACGAAGATCACCAGGCCCAACATGCCGTAGATGATGGACGGCACCCCGGCCAGATTGTTGATGTTGGTCTCGATGATCTGATTCAGGCGGTTGTGACCGGCGTACTCTTCCAGGTAGATCGCCGCGCCGACGCCGATGGGGAAGGCGACCACAATGGTGATGAGGATGATCAGCAGCGAGCCATACAGCGCCGGACGCACGCCGGTGCTATCGGCACGGCGCGGATCAAGCGGGCTGGTGAGGAATTCGGCGTTGAGCCACGACTGCCACTGTAACTCGGCCTGCGGGAACTGACGGCGCTGTTCCTCTTCGATGGCGCTGCGCTGCGTCAGCGATTCCCACAGCGTCCAGCCCTTGACCACCTGCGCCTGCACGACCTCGCGCATCAACAGGTCTACCACACCATCATGGCCCAGGTTCAGCAGCAAGATGCTGGTGGCCTGGGCCTCGTTCAGCCCGCCGATCGGCGTCTCGGCCAGCGCAGGCGGGTATTGCTTGCCAGCCAGCACTTTGCTCACGGGCTGCCCGCTGAGATCGGGCCAGTTGTTCTCCGCAGCTCTGGCCACGTCGCGCAGAATAGCCACGCGCAGCAGGGCCTTGCGCACGCTGGCCGTAGTAATGGCCGACAACTGCGCCGACGACACATCGTCCAGGCCGCGCGTGTCCAGCACGTCGAGGACAGCGTTTTCCAGGTCGGCGCGTTCCAGGTTGGCGAACAGCAGCGCAATCGCGGTATCCGCGTCAAGTTGATCGAAGGACACCGCCGCCAGCGCTTCGGGGTACTTGAAACCATTCAGCACTGCCGACACCGGCGCGGCGGGGATTTCGTCCGCTTCCGTCTTCACCACCCGCTGCAAAAGCAGGCGCTGCGCCGCTTCTGCGCTCAGTGCGGCGCTCAGTCGGGCGGCGATCTCCGCCTCCGATACCGCGCTCAGAGGACGCCCTGCTTCGGCGTAGACCAGCGTCTGCAGGGTCGGTGTATCCAGTGCCTCCGCCAGAATTTCGATGGCCTGCGTTGGTTCCAGTGCACCGACCGGCACATCGGCCAGGGACGCCGGATAGCTGCCCGCGGGCAATACGTCGCTCACCGGCTGTGTCAGCCGTTCTGCCCAGGTCTTGGGTTTGGCTTTGGCGACGTGCTCCAGCACCAGTTCGCGCAGCCGGACAGGGTGCAAGTTGTCCACCAGCAGGGCGGGGATCGTCTCTGGAGCGATGTCAGCCGGTTGTTCTGCGCCCGGATCGAAGCTGACCAGCGTCAGCGCGCCCGGCTCGATGGCATATTGCACCGCAGTGAGTCCCACTGTCTTGTTGATGATCGTCCACAGCAGGGTCGCCAGGGCGATCAACGCCACGGCGATAGACAGCCCAAACAGCGTTTGTGCAATGCGCCCGCGCACATGTCGGGCGATGATGTTGCGCCGCAGAGACTCTCCTGTGGGCAGGTCGTCGCGCTGCGGATCGCGGTCTGGGGCCAGCCGTCCCACGAAGACAGTCAGACCAGCGCCGCCTATCAGGGCGGTGAGCACTGCCAGCCCGCCGTGATCGGCCAGCCGCAGCACGGCCAGCCCTGGGGTCAACCCACCCAGCAGCCCGACCAGCGCGCCCACCAGCGCGCCCCAGCGGGGTGAGTAACCTTTGCGGGCGGCCAGGGTGGTTAGTGTCAGGCTGCCGTTGATCGCCAGCAGCCCGCTGAAGAAGAGGATGCCAATCAGTGCTAGTCGGTCCATCGCCGGGCGCTCCTTACTCGTACACTTCGCGGAACCGCGCGACGACCGAACGGCTGAGGATGTTGAGGAACAGCGTCATCAGGAAGAGCAGCAGCCCCACCACGAAGATGCTGTTGTAGTCCAGAGTATCGTAGGCCAGGTCACCCCCGCTGATGCTGGCGATGTAGCCGGTCATCGTCCAGGCGGACTCGAAGGGGTTGAAGGTGAAGTTGGGACGCGCGCCCGCCGCAATGGCCATGATCATCGTCTCGCCGACGGCCCGCGAAATGGCGATGATGAAAGCGGCCACAATGCCGGAGACAGCCGTGGGCAGCACGATGCGGATCGTCGTTTCCAGGCGCGTTGAGCCCAGGCCATAGGCAGCTTCGCGCAGAGAACGCGGCACGGCGCTCAACGCATCTTCGCTCATGGATGCGACCAGCGGCAGGATCATCACGCCCATCACCAGCCCTGCCGAGGCCACGTTGAAGATTTCGACAGTATCGCGACCCAGGATGCTCTGCAGCAGAGGTGTCATGAACTGCAGGGCGAAGAAGCCGTAGACGACCGTGGGCACACCTGCCAGCACTTCCAGGATGGGTTTGACGGTGTTGCGCACGCGCGAGCTGGCGTATTCGCTCAGGTAGATGGCCGAGCCAAGCCCCAGCGGCAGCGCCACCAGCATGGCGATGAACGAACTCATCAGCGTGGCCGTGGCCAAGGGAGCGATGCCCACTTTGTAGCGGTGCGGCTGCCACTCGATGGTGTTGACGAAATCGAGCACGCCGATCTTGTGCACGGTGCCCGCTGCGTCCACGTACTTGGTGGTGATCAGCAGCAGCGACTCGCGGCCCAGTACGATCACAATGGCGATGGTGGTGAAGATGGTCAGGAAGCCGCACAAAAACAGAAATCCCTGGATCATCATCTCGCCAGGGCGACGGTGTTTGTGCAGCCTCAGAGAAGGAACGACTTGCTGCGCATAGGGAAAGACGCGCGCGCGTTCCGACAGTACGGTTGCCTCATCCATGGTCACACGCTCCTTGACTTGCCAGAAAAGACTCTCTCATAGCCCCAGGCAGGGGCAAACGGTATGGGAGCGCCTCTCTCCCATACCGTTGGGTGTTGCGACAGATCGTTACTCAGCTTCCAGGCCCATAGCTTCCAGCCAGACGCGCTTGGATTGGTTGAGCGCTTCGGTGCTGACCGGGAAGTAACCGACCTCGGTGACTACCTCGTTGGCATTGGTGAGGTAGTAGTTGATGAAGGCGGCCACCTGTGGCTTTTCCTGCAGGATGTTCTTGGCCGAGTAGATGAACAGCGGACGGCTCAGCATATACTCGCCAGACTCGGCGGTCTCTGCACTCGGCTCAACGTAGGTGATGCCCTTAGCTTCCCATTCTTCCTCAGGGATGACCACCAGATTACCCTCTTCGTCGTTCTTCATATCGTTGGCGATCGCCACTGCGCGTAGCGTGTCGCGGTTCTCATAGAAGTAGGCGAAGCCAAAGTAACCGATGGCATTGGGGCTGCCCAGGATACCCTGCACCAGGGTGTTGTCGTTCTCGCTGGTGGTGGGGTTGGGGGCCAGCAAGGCGGCGAAACGTGCCTCGCGTTCTTTGTAGGGGCCTTTGGTACCCAGCACCGCTTCGCCGAAGTAGTCGAAGGTGCCACTGTCGGTGCCTGGCGTGAAGAGCTGGATCGGCTCATCAGGCCACTCGGGGTTAACCTCGCTCCAACGGGTCACTTGGCCAGTGAAGATATTGAACAGATCGCTTCGCTTGAGCTTGTCAACGAACGACTCCTTGCTCACCGCCACTGTCAGCGCATCAATGCCGATGAAGAATTCCAGCACTTCGCGGCCAATCGCCTGGCAGTCGGCCAGTTCGGATTCCTTGATGGCACGGCTAGCGTTGCTGATGTCGGTCGAGCCTTCTTTGCAGAAGCGCTCGAAGCCCGCTGACGTGCCTGTCTCAGCGATGGCGATGTTGCCCGTGAAACCGTCGTCCTTAAAGCGCGCTGCCATAGCAACCGTGACCGGCTCGACTGTCGAGCTTCCGGCAATGGCAATGTCGCCCGTTACGCTCAACGTGTCAACTTCCGGCAGTTCGATTGGTTCTTCGTCACCCTGTGCGCCCACATTACGAGGGGGCAGGGCGTTGGCGAGGGCCAGCAGGGCCAGTGCCAGAACCAGCAGCAGGCCGATCGAGTTCCTCCAGGTGCGGGTAGTGCGCATAGTTCTCTCCTTGATGATTGGTATGGCTTGGACAGGAAACTTGTTCACTTTCCCCGACCGCATATCAGGATAAGAGTGCGCCATAAAGGGCCTGGAAACGATGGGTTAAAGGCAGCGGGCAATATGTTTAATCTTTTTTAATGTTAATGGGGGACAGTCAGGGGCAGGTGACAGGAGGGACGACCAGACACGGGCACGCGGAGAGATGGGCTGCCGCCCCGCTGCAGCGCGGCGGTCCTCTGTGGCTTTGGGACGAGATATGCTCTGACGGTCAGTTGGCCGCGTCGCTGGGGTTGGGCGAGTTCTCGGCGGTGCTGCTGAGGGGTTCGGGGCGGGGCGGGAGCACGGCGGTAGCGCGCGCGTCGCGTTCCCCGGACTCGGTGGGCTGTAGATAGACGATCAGAGATGGGGTGGAAGCCGACACGCCGCGCTCGGCCAGCAGGTCCATGATCTTCAGGTTGATATCCTGCCTGGCCGCCTGGAAATCGGCCCAATCCGGCGTATTGACGAAACAGACGATCAGGATATCCAGCGCGCCTTCGCGGAAGCCCGTGAACTGCACCACCACCGACTTATGTTCGACCAGTTCGTGCCGCTGCAACATGTCGCGGATGGCCTGCACCACCGACAGCACCTGTTGGGGGGTGCTGCTGTATTCGATGCTCAGCGTCATTTCCAGGCGACGCTTGCGCAGACGCGACCAGTTGGTGATGCTGGCGTTCATCACCGTGCGGTTGGGCACAGTGATCAGCGATTGATCCGGCGCGCGGATGCGCGTGCTGCGCAACCCCAGCCGCTCGACCGTGCCTTTCACCTCGTCGAAGACCACGAAGTCGCCGATCTGAAATGGCTCGTCGGCCAGGATGACAAAGTAGCCGAAGAGATTGGCCAGCGTATCCTGGGCCGCCAGCGCCACGGCCAGCCCACCGATGCCCAGCCCAGCTATCAGCCCGGCGACGTTGTAGCCCCAGGCGTCCATGATCGCGCCCAGGCCGATCAGCACCACGAGCACGCCGCCGATCTGCTGCATCACTGGCCCCAGGCGTCTTTCCAGCAGGGACGGGGCAACGGCCCGTCGTCCCCGCCGACGGTTGAGCGCCAGGAGCATCTCCATCACCGGAGCTATCAGGCGATAGATGCCCCATAAGATGCCCGCGATCAGCAGGGAGTTCATCAGCCGTGCCAGCGCAGTGCGCACATCGGCGGGGAGTTCCAGCGCCAGCAGCGCCGCCCATAGCCCGATCACGGTCACGGTGAAGCGCACTGGCGGCTGCAGCGCGGCGATCAGCCGTTCGTCCCAGCCCAGGTTCCAGCGGCGGGTGACGCGGCGTACTCCGCGCGGGACGACGGCTGTGAACAGTTCGCGCAGCAGCCAGGTCAGCAGCAGGATCACGGCGATCAGTGCCAGCCGGGCAATCAGGTCGGCGGCATCGTCTCCCAGATGATCGCGGATGAAATCGGCGAGCATGGCTGTCCCTCCCGTGACCGGTCATCTGCGGCTACCTTACCACGTTTGCCGGAGGGCGTCCAGCGGGGCAGGGAGAGGGGCCTGCCAGCGGGATCAACCCCGGGGGGCACAGCGGGCGCAGAGAAAAGCGCAGAGTTTCTTCCTGCCTGGTTCCTCTGCGCGCTCTGCGTCTCAGCAGTCTCAGATCAAATGAAACACGCCCCAGGACAAGCGGGGCGTGTATGAGGCGTCTTTCACCAGGCGGCGGTTCAGACCATTTCCGGCGGGAACTTGTGCTTGTAGCGCTCGACAGCAGCCAGAATCACCTCGCGGGCCTTGGCGGCGTTCTCCCAGCCGA
>DAOTZZ010000348.1:0-10605 GCA_034433965.1 Anaerolineae bacterium | reverse complement strand
GCGGGTGATGACCGTACCGCTGATCATCCTGGCAGTGCTCAGCCTGCTGATCGGGTTCATCAATGTGCCGGGCGGCTTCCCCATTCTCGACTGGCTTCTGGGCAAGCATCAGTTCACCAGTTTCCTGGAGCACAGCGTCACCTACGCACACGCCGGTTCGTTCAATTTCCTGCTGGCAACCTTTGCGGTATTGCTGGCCCTGGGGGCCATTTACCTGGCTCGCTCGGTCTACCGTGAACCGGTACTGGCGACGCTGCGCCACGATCCGCTGGAAGTCGATCCGCGCACACAACGGGGCTTCGCCCTGGCGAACGCCAAACTGTACTGGGACGAGTTCTATTTCACCTACATCGTCTATCCCTATCGCAATGCAGCTTACTGGTTGGCGGAGCAGGTAGACTGGCGCTTCTGGCACAACTACGTACACGAACGCCTGATCCGCGATCCGTTCAACGCGGCCACTGCTGTGCTGACCTGGCGTGTAGACAAAGGGATCATTGACCGCGCCTTCGATGGTCTGGGCAGGCTCACGCGCCGGGCCGGGCAGCGTCTGCGCACGATCCAGACGGGCTACGTGCACATGTACGCGCTGAGCGTGCTCTTTGGCGCGCTGTTGGTGATGTTCCTGATCCTTGTGCCTTTGATCCGCGACTGGCTTGGCCTGTAACACAGAGGGACCCAACTTATGGAAGATATCTCGCTGGTCACTGTGGTCTTCATGCTCCCCCTGGTGGGCCTGGTGCTCATGCTGCTGTTCGCACGCACGGAACAGGGCTACCGCTGGGGGGCGTTGGTTACCTCGCTGGTGACATTCGGCGCGTCATTGTTGCTGCTGCGCAACTTCGATACGAACGTCTCCGGCCTGCAGATGGTGCAGAAGGTAGACTGGATCACCGCCGATTCGTTTACTATTCGCTACTATGTGGGCGTGGATGGCATCAGCATCTGGCTGGTGATGCTGACTACCTTCATCATGCCGCTGGCCATTCTGGCGTCTTTCAATCCCATCAAAGATCGTGTGCGGCTGTATTACCTCTTCATGGTCCTGATGGAATGGGCCATGCTGGGGGTCTTCGTCGCGCAGGACCTGTTCCTGTTCTACATCTTCTGGGAAGTGACGCTGGTGCCCATGTACTTCCTGATCGGCATCTGGGGTGCGGAAGACCGTATCTATGCCGCGGTGAAGTTCTTCCTGTATACCATGGCGGGTAGCCTGCTCATGTTGCTGGCGATCCTGTGGCTGGGCAACAAGGCCGGGACGTTCAGCCTGCCGGACATTCTGGCCAAGCTGGAGACAGGCGAGTTATCCTTCAGCACCAACACGGCGCGCTGGCTGTTCCTGGCCTTCGGCGTAGCCTTCGCCATCAAAGTGCCCATGTGGCCGTTGCATTCGTGGTTGCCCGATGCGCATGTGCAGGCTCCCACGGCTGGCTCGGTGATTCTGGCAGGTGTGCTGCTGAAGATGGGTACCTATGGCTTCGTACGCTTCAACCTGCCGCTGTTCCCGGAGGCCAGCAAGACCTTCGCTCCCTATGTGGCCGTGCTGGCGGTCATTGGGATCATCTACGGGGCATGGGTGAGCTACGGCCAGAAGGATGTGAAGAAACTGGTCGCCTACTCGTCCATCAGTCACCTGGGATTCGTCATGCTGGGCATTTTCGCGCTGAACCCGGCAGGTATCCAGGGTGGCATCCTGCAGATGGTCAATCACGGCATCAGCACGGGCGGTCTGTTTCTCCTGGTGGGTGTGCTGTATGAGCGGCGGCACACCAAGCTGATGAGCGCCTTTGGCGGTATCTGGCGGGCAATGCCCCTGTACAGCGGGATCGCACTGGTGATCGTGCTGTCGAGCATGGGGTTGCCGGGGCTGAATGGCTTCGTGGGCGAGTTCACCATCCTGCTTGGCTCAGCCGGATCATCTGTCCTGAGCTGGTGGTTCACCTTCTTTGCCGCCATCGGCATCATCCTGGCTGCTGTGTACATGTTGTACATGTTCAACACAGTCTTCATGGGCGCGCTGGACAAAGAAGAGAACAAGCGCCTGCCCGATCTCAACTGGCAGGAACTGTGGTCGCTGGTGCCGATCCTGGTCATGGTGTTCGTCATTGGCTTGCAGGCGGGGTACTTCTTCAAGTTCATGGACGGGTCGGTGAAAGAACTGGTTGACCAGGTGAACACCTACGTGATGACGGCGGCTGGCCAGTGAAGGCGGTGAGGGGCCATGTTTAGTGTTCCGAACCTGAGCGATCTCAACGCTGGGGCAGCACTACCGGCTATCTTCCTGGGAGTCTACGCCTGCCTGCTGATGATCGTTGACCTGTTCATCCCCCGGACGCGCAAGCAGATCACGGTGGCATTGACTCTGGTAGGGCTGGGCGCGGCGCTGGTGCTTGCCCTGCTGGCGCTGGGAGACTTGGTCGAGTTTGGCGACGGGGCGCTGGCCTTTGGTGGCATGTATGTGGCCGATCGCTTCAGCGACGCGGTGAATGTCACCGTGTTGATCACGGCCATTCTAGGCGTTCTGGTGGCCTACAATTACCTGGAGCGCATTCACCGGCAGCGCAGCGAATACTACTATCTGCTGCTGTTCACCACGCTGGGTGTCATGGTCATGGGCGCGGCAGGAGACCTGGTGATTGTCTTCGTGGCGCTCGAACTGCTCTCCATTCCTCTGTATATCCTCAGCGGGTTCCGCTGGCCACAGGAAGCGTCGGAAGAGAGCGCGCTGAAGTACTTCATCCTGGGCGCGTTTTCGTCTGGCTTCCTGGTCTATGGAATTGCGCTCGTCTATGGGGCGACTGGCACTACCGACTTTCGCGCCCTCTGGCAGAGCATCGAGCAGATCGTGACCGATGATGCCTCAAGCAAGTACCTGCTGCTGGTGGGGACGGGCCTGGTGCTGGTGGGGCTGGGCTTCAAGGTGGCGGCGGTGCCGTTTCATATGTGGACGCCGGATGTCTACCAGGGGGCACCAACCTCAGTGGTGGCCTACATGAGTGTGGCTGCCAAGGTCGGCGGTTTTGCGGCGCTGGCCCGTGTGCTCGGTGCCGGTATGGGAAATCTGACACTCGGCGGTGAGGCTGCGGCCACATGGCAGAGCACGGTATGGATCATCGCCGCGCTGACAATGATCCTGGGTAATGTGGTCGCCATTGTGCAGAGCGATCTCAAGCGCCTGCTGGCCTATTCTAGCATTGCCCATGCCGGTTACCTGCTGATCGGCGTCGCTGCCTCTGGAACGCCGGCTGTGGCCGATGAAGCGGCGCGGGCGGTCATTATGTACCTGGTGGCCTATGCCTTCACCAACGTGGGCGCGTTCGCGGTGATTATCGCAGTAGAGAAGGACGACGCCTCGAATACGGGGCTGGACAGTATGCGTGGCCTAGCGGCCCGACAACCGCTGCTGGCGGCTTCGATGGCAGTGTTCATGCTCAGTCTGACCGGTATCCCGTTGACTGCGGGTTTCGTTGGTAAGTGGTTCGTCTTCAAGTCAGCGGTGGCGGCGGACTTGATTCCGGTCGCCGTGATCGGTGTGCTGACCAGTCTGGTCTCCGCCTACTATTATCTGCGCATCGTGTGGTATATGTATTTCGAACAGGGCAAGGGGGAAGCCTATGTGCCTGCTCCCCTGGCCTGGGCGATCAGCATTGCGACGGTGGGCACGCTGGCTCTGGGTATCTTTCCTTATCTGTTGTCCGATCTGGCGAACGGGATCACGCTGGCCTTTGGTCGGTGAAGGCTTCCGCACGCCAAGACGTTTGTGTTGGCGGGGGGAGCCATGCGGCTGCCCCCGCTGTCTATCGTTCCGCAAGGGGTAGATAGTATGAAAATGTCGCGCCGCGCTTTGTGGGGAGGACTGGTTGTCGGTCTGGGATATTGGTTGATGCGTTTCTTCCGCCCCAGACATTCCACACTGGTACTCAACGAAAAGGTGGTCCTCATCACTGGCGCGTCCTCCGGACTGGGGCGCGCTCTGGCCTTTGCCTTTGCCCGGCGAGCGGCCAAGGTAGTGCTGGTCGCCCGGCACGAAGACCGCCTGGAGATGGTGCGCCGCGAGATCGAGCCATACACGTCCGCTGTGCTGGTCATCCCTGCCGATCTGACCGACGAGGCGCAGCTACGGCGTGTGGTAGACCTGACGCTGGAGCGCTTTGGCCGCATTGATGTGCTGGTCAACAACGCGGGCATCTCGATGGGTGGACCGTTCGTCGAGCAGAATCCTCAGCGAATTGAGCAGATGGTTCGCCTCAACCTGTGGGCGGCGATCCGCCTGACGCAACTCGTGCTGCCATCTATGCTGGCGCATAATCACGGGTATATCCTGAACATCGGTTCCGGCCTCAGCCGTGCTGCGGTGCCCACGTTCGCGCCCTATGTGGCTACCAAGTACGGATTGGCGGGCTTTTCTGATGCATTGCGTCGGGAGCTGCACCGCACCGGCGTGCATGTGACGCTGGTGCTCCCCGGCTGGATGCACACGGACATGATCACCCCAGAGGTCGAAAATCTGGTGGAACGGTACGGATTTCCCGTGGAGCATCCGGACTTTGTAGCCGAACGGGCCGTGTTGGGACTGGTGCGGGGAGAACACGAAATCGTCCTGGGCGGTTTCCTGGCCCGGCTGGGGGTGCTGGTCGAACGGTATGCTCCGGTGCTGCTCAATATCTACTGGAAATTGTGGATGACGCCGGAGTGGGTGTCTACGATGAGTAAGATCGGGTATTCCACGGAGAATGATGGCCGCTGAAGCCCGGTAATCCCTGCTGTCAACGCTCCTGCCAGCGTCTGAGAGCCTGGCGGGTGCTGTCGAAGGCCAGATCGGGCAAGGGATCGTCTGGGCCGAGCCAGAGGATGGCGTCGGCGTCGTCGTGGGGAGACGCGCTCCCCCCGGTTACGGTGGCCGCGTAAGTGATGATGATGGATGCCCCTGGTCGTCCCGCGCCCGCGCTGACGTCCAGCAGGCGGGTGACGGCAACTTCAAGGCCGGTCTCTTCCCTGACCTCGCGCACGACTGCCTGGGCGGGGTCTTCACCATCATCTACGAAACCGGCTGGCAAGGCCCACTTTCCCTTTTCTGGGTTGAATCGGCGGCGCACCAGTAGCACTCGTCCCTGGTCTTCAATGAGGGCAACTACGGCGACCTTGGGATCCTCGAAGTGAATGAAACCGCAGGATGGACAGACGCGCCGCATCTTGCCGTGTGCGAAGCGATTTTCCAGCGGGCTACCGCAGACCTGGCAGTAGTTGGCCGGGTATCTCATGGGTGACGGCCTTTCCACCAGCCAGCGGCAAAAAGTGCCCCAGACCCCAGTAACACGACTATCCCCCCGATCAACAGCCAGCGTGCCGGAGACCTGTCTTCGGGCGGTTGGGCTTGATATTTTGCCACGCGTTCTGACTCCGGCGTCGTCGCAGGCGAAGGACTGGGTTGAGCCGCCATGACGTTTTCGGCGGCAATTTCCGGAGTCGCTGTTGCGATGAGCATGGGCTGAGGGCTGGCAGCCAGAGTGACGGACGTCGGCGTCGCAGCGGATGCATCGCGCAATTGTACTTCACCGGGGGGAGCGGCCAAGCCGAAGGCCCCAGCTTCGCCAGCACCTTCTTGCGCAGAGAAGGCGTCGGCAGGGAACATCTCTGGCGCAGGAGAAAGCAGGGGTTGCTCCGGTTGTGCCAGCATAGGCGCAGGTGCGGCCAGCGCGGCTTCTTCGGCTGCGGGCAAGGCGACCGTCGGGAAGGGCGTGGGCGTACCCTGTGGTAACAAAGCGGCAGTTGGCAGAGCCGTCGCAGTGAGTAACAGGGTGACCTGTGTGGGCTGTGCGGCGACCTCCAGGGCCGGGGATGGACTGACGGCAGGGGCGGTCTGCTGGCTCATGTTCATCACCAGCCCAATCACGATCAACACAATCGCTGCTGCCGCACCCAGCGCCCCGCTGATCTGCAGCAGATTGCCGAAGAACGCCCGTTGCCACCACGGGTAACGCTGGCCGAATACGGCAGGATCGAGAGCGAAACTGCGCGGGGCCTTCAGCCGGGGGGCCTGACGCAACAACAGCCGGTTGGCCCGCAAATCTTCCAACACGGCGCGCAGAGCTTCTTCGCGAGCCAGGCGTGCTTCGAGCGCAACCTCTTCTGAAGGGCGCAGTTCTCCATCCAGATAGGCAGAGAGCATCTCAAGATCGCGGTCGGAAAGCGGTGTGTTCGGCATGGTACCTGGCTCAGAGTGCCTGTTCTGTCTCGCCGGTTTGGCGAGCCTGTTCTGTCTGTAGACGGTATTCGGCAGGCAAAAGTTCCCGCACGGCGCGCAGGCAGTCGCGCAGCCGTCCGCGGGCACGGCTCAGCCGTGACTTGACTGTTCCCACCGGCCAGCCGGTCATAGAGGCTATGTCCTGGTAGGAATACCCCTCGATATCTGACAGCACAGCGACAACCCGCTGATCGTCCGGTAGGGCATTCAGACAATCCTGGATCGCCGCGTTGAGTTCACTGCGCTGTACATGCTGTTCCGGTTGTTCTGTTTGGCTGTGCAACGCCGGCTCTTCCGCGGACTGCGTCTCGTGGAAATCTTCCAGCGACACTGCAGGGCGGCGGCGCTGGCGGCGCAGTTCGTCGTAGCAGGCGTTGGTGACGATACGCAATAGCCAGGGTTTGAACTGATCACCGCGGAACTGATGCAGTTTGCGGTAGGCAGCGATGAAGGCTTCCTGAGTCGCGTCGGCGGCGGCATCGGGGTCACCCAGAATGCGGTAAGCGACCGAATAGGCCATATCCTGGTAGGCCAGCACAAGGCGGTTGAAGGCGGAAAGATCACCGCGTCTGGCGGCCTGGAGAAGTTGGGTTTCTGCCATGTGTCAGGCGGCCCCGGCATTGACGACACGCGAAAAACTGCATATACTATCAACCGACTGGCCGAAGTGGCGGAACAGGCAGACGCACGCGACTCAAAATCGCGCGGGGTAACTCCCGTGTGGGTTCGACTCCCACCTTCGGCACCACTCACTACCGGGCCGGGAACTGCATATCCCCGGCCCTTCGCGTTTCTTCTTCTTGTCCGAAGTCGCAGAGGAGATTATAACAGGGGGGAGAGTACCGGTCTACTAGACGTGATGGGGTGCCATGGCTAAGCGACGCATCGGATCATTGCTGGTGGGGCTGTTGATTGGCCTGTCTACGGGAGTCTTCCTGGGGTGGGGGCCGTTCCCTGTGGAGTATCGGAACAGCCCACTGTCGGCACTCGCTCCGCGCTACCAAGAGGAGTACACGCTGATGGTGGCGGAGGGGTATCAAGTGGATCGTGACATTGAAGCAGCGCTCGAACGCCTGCGGCCATTGGGCAAGCCCAACACCATTGATTACGTCATCGAGCTGACCGAGCGCTACATCAGCCAGAGCAATATCCCGGCGATCCCTGTCATGGTAGCGCTGGTGGAAGCGCTAATCGGGCCGGAGAACCTGCCTGCCATCATGCAACTCTATCGCCCCACACCTACGCCCGCTCCTGCGACTCAGGGATAGTGGCCATGACCAGCAGCAAACACGTCCGCTCCAGCAGAGGGGTTTCGTGGTGGGCGCTGGCGCTGGGTCTGGCGCTGGGATTGGCCGTCGGCCTGGTGTACACCTGGGAGATTGATCCGGTCATCGAGCGCAACACGGCTCCCTGGCAACTGAGCGCAGCGGCGCGCGAGGATTACGTAGTGGCGGTAGCGCTCAGCTATGCCCAGAATCAGGACATTCTGCTCGCTGCCGATCGCCTGCGGGCTGTGAGTCCCAACCGCAACGTTTGGGACGTTGTGGCGGAAGTTGCCTGCAACCGGGTGAAGCAAGGTAAAACAGTGACCAACAGCGACATCCGCGTGATCCGGGCTCTGGAACAACTCTATCGCCCTCAGGGAGGGAGCGGCTGTGCGGATGGGTTGTATCCGACGCCCGAACCGATCACCATTGTGCCTGCCACGCCGACTTTTCCCCCAACGCCCACGTTGACACCGCCTCCGTCCAAGACGCCGACTGTGCCTGGTCCCACTCCGACAGGCGCAATGGCAGTAGTACCTACCAGCACTCCCGCTTCCGGAGCCTTTGCACTGGCTCGCTTACAGTCCTTCTGCGATCCTGACCGGCCTGGCGTGATCGAGGTGCGGATCTATGATGCGCGTGGCAACGGAGTGCCCGGCATTCCGGTCACAGTGACGTGGAGCGGCAACGAATCGGATACTTTCTTCACTGGCCTGAAACCGGAGCGCGAGGCTGGCTACGCGGACTTCAGCATGGAGGCCGGACGCAGTTATACAGTGACCCTCCCTGGCCTGGTGTCCAACGCGCCGACGGTAGAGGCTGACTCGTGCCAAGCGTCCGTTGGCGACGAGGTAGTCACCACGGTCACCTCGTATTATGTGAATTTCCAGGCGCGGTCCAACTGAGACATGGGGCGAGTCAGCGGAAACCGGCTTGCCCCATGTCCTCTGGCCATCATTCAGCGTCAGACAGCGTCCAGGTGTCGAAGCGGGTAGCGGTGGCAGCATTCATGTTGCCCAGCGCAGGAGTCTGCAGCCAGGCGTTGATGGAGAACAGCAACGGAATCACCGGAAAACTGCCGCTCTCTGGTGCAAAGAAGAGTTGTTCCACCTGTTCGTAGAGTTGAATGCGCCGCGGAATATCGGCTTCGCTTCCGGCGCGGTCGAGCAGATCATCCGCAGCATCACAGGCACGCCCTACGCGGAAGTAACCATAGCGGCAGTGCAAGGCATCGTTAAGCCAGGCATTTGCGTCGGGATAGTCGGCGCTCCAGGTGCCCAGCCAGGCATGCGGACGCGTCAGTTTTTCGGCGTCGTAGGTCGAGTGGGCCAGCTCGATCAGCAGAGTGCGCGACACAGTCTCCACTTTGAAAAGATTGGGGTTGCACCCTAACACTTCGGCCCACTGAACGGCGATAGCCTGGCCCAGCGAGAGCCACCGCGGATCGTCGTCAGCGACCCAGAGCGTGAGCGGTTCAGGCATGCCGACGCAATTCGGATACCCGGCTGCTTCATAGTGGCTGCGGGCCAGCACGTTGTCTCGCGCAGCGTTCGGGCTGATGGTGGTGGGTGAGCCGACCATGCCGGTGGGGGTGAAAGCGGTGGCCGGCATCATCTCATCGCCGAAGACCTCTGCGGCCAGGGTGCTTTTCTCCAGCGCTGTGGCAAGCGCCCGGCGAACTTCCGGTTGCCCAACCATGGCTCGTTCAAACGAGAAACCCAACACTGTCAGAGTAGCACCCTGTTCGATATGCAGGCGATCTGGCGCGATTGTCTGTGCCTGTTGAACTTCTGTGGTTGAAAGTCGCACAAAATCAACCCGGCCCGCTGCAGCCAACGACACGGCGCTGTTGGCGTCGTCGGTGAATGACACAGAGACGCGCTCAATGCTGCCTGCAAATGGGGCGGGCCAGAAGGGATTCTTGACCAGCACCATGCCTTCACTCGTCCAGCTTTGCAGCGCGTAGGGACCGCTGGTGAGAATGGTAGATGGGCGCGTCCAGTCCTGCGCAGCGGTCACGGCTTCACGGGGCAGGGGGCGAAACTCCGGCGTGCTGAGGAGGCTGGGCAGGTAGCCGGTGGGGAATAGTAACTCGATCTGCAGGGTGTGCGGGCCGGTGGCGCGTACTCCGATCTCTCGCGCGATGAACAGATCGTTGACTACCTGCGGGAACGCATTGGCGACGGTCAGACAACCGCGGATGACCATCAGATTGGCCGTCACAGGCGACGGGCGGGTAGGATCGCAGGCGCGTTGAATGGCATAGACAACATCCCCTGCAGCTACAGGACGTACCGCCTCGACCGCCTGGGTCTGCGGATTGTAACGTACCCAGGAGATATCTTCGCGCAGTTCAAACGTCCACGTCAGGCCATCTTCGCTCACCGACCAACTGCGGGCGAGCATAGGCTCTATCTGCGCCGTAGCCGGATTGAAGCGCGTCAAACCGATGAAGAGGTTTTCGACCACGTCGCGCGTGGACAGGTCGAAGCGAGACAGAGTTGTCGGGTCTAATGAAAGGGGGGCGGGCATGGCCACGCGCAGTTCAGACGCGGTGTCCTGGGCCAGTGCAGCAGGCGCTGGCAGCGTCTGCCCGACGAAGGCGAGGATAGTGATACCCCACAACATCAGGAAAATCAGGCGAGAATGATATGATCTGGTCATTGCCATAGCTCATTATCGAAGGTGGATACGGACAAACGCCGCGATTGTAGCGCAAAGGTATTCCAGAAACCCAACGGTTACACTATGGCTTCCTGGCAGGCTCACGACTCTGGATGCTTCGTAGTTCTTACAGCGCAAGCCGCATTTCCAGTTGGGCCTGGATCACTTCATAGCCCGTTGCCAGATAACCTGGCAGACCCGGATCATCCTCGGCAACGTTGTAACTGAGACCGGGCGCTTCTGGTTGCAGGCGGTGTAGGTGTGCAAGAATGGCCTGGGCGATGGCGGCGCGGTCATACCCTGGATGTGTCGCGAGATCGGCCAGTCTGATTTCAGTATGATGGCTCCAGCCCAGAGCATAACCCACCAGGTCTTCGCCATAGAGGGCGGCCCAGCCGCGCAGGAGGCTGGCGCGATGTTGCAGGGAACGCA
>DAOTZZ010000347.1:0-8029 GCA_034433965.1 Anaerolineae bacterium | reverse complement strand
GCAGAGACCCAGGACGGGTGAGGAAGACACTGCTAGACCCACGCTTCACTCTTCTGCACGCTCAGCGTCATTGCGGTGGTGGATTAGTCGCCTCGCGGCAATTCGGCTCTTGACAGACCGCTGTTCCAGGCTAAAATGACCACCACCACGCCGAAGTGGCGGAATTGGCAGACGCGCTGCGTTCAGGGCGCAGTCCTCATTACGGGGGTGTGGGTTCGACTCCCACCTTCGGCATACGCCCAGGGTCCTCAACGCCCTGGGCGTTTTCGTTGCCCCGCGCCGGAGCTTGTGGTACGTTTGTGGCAGTGTCATGGAGCCAGACCAGGGCTATGTCCGACGATCCGCTCACCTTTGCTTCCGGCGACGAAACGCCCCCCTTGTCACGGCGGCGTGAACGCCCGCAACAGATCAGCAGCTTGCAGATCGTGTTCGCGCTGCTGCTCTCGATTGGGCTGCTGCTGGTGATCAATTTCAGCGGGCGCATCGCGCGCGGTCAGCAGATGGAAGCCGAGCGCCAACGGCTGCAGGCGACGATTGACGTGCTGGAGCAGGAGCGGCTGGAATTACTGCGTCAGCGCGACTACGCGGCCAGCGACGCCGCTGTGGAGGAGTGGGCGCACCGCGAGGCGAAGATGGTGCGCGACGGCGAAGTGCTGGTCATCCCCATTCCCGGCAATCTGGTCATACCGACCGCTGCGCCGCCACCGCCGGTCTTCCTGCCTACGCCTGTTCCGGAGCCGGGGATTTCCCGCTGGCGTTTGTGGTGGAATCTGTTCTTCGACGGCGAGCCGCCGTTCTGACCAAAAGCGGGAGGTAGGTAGTGTCCAGGCTTTTCCTCTGTACATTCTCGATTGTGGCTCACGATCCTGCCGAAAGTGCCTGGGGCGTGGCCGTGGCGAGCAAGTTCCTGGCCGCCGGCGCTGTGGTGAGCTGGGCGCGGGCGGGCGCGGGGGCGGTTGCCACGCAGGCCCTGGCCCGCGTGAGCGCCGGTCCGCAGGGATTGGAACTGCTGGCGGCGGGACTGAGCGCCGACGAGACGCTGGAGCGGCTGCTACGCGACGATCCGCAGCGGGCGCACCGGCAGATCGGGCTGGTGGATGCACAGGGGCGCGCCGCGGCATTCACCGGCGAAGAATGTCTGTCCTGGGCGGGGCATCGCCTGGGGCGGGGCTATACCTGCCAGGGCAACATCCTCACCGGGCCGGAGACGCTCGACGCCATGGCCGTCGCCTTTGAGACGACCTCCGGTGAACTGACGGAGCGGTTGCTGGCCGCTCTGCGGGCAGGAGATGCGGCGGGGGGCGACCGGCGCGGCAAACAGTCGGCGGCGCTGCTGGTGGTGAAGCCAGGCGGCGGCTATGGCGGGGACAACGACCGCTACCTCGACCTGCGCGTGGACGATCACCCCGATCCGGTCAACCGGCTGGCCGAATTGCTCGACCTGCACCGGCTCTACTTCGGCTCGACGCCTCCCGAAGCGCGGCTGCCTATTGACGCGGCGCTCGCCCGCGAATTGCAGACCATGCTTGCCCGTCACGGCTACTACCAGGGGCCGGTCAACGGGCAATGGGACGAGGCGTCCATCGCCGCGTTCTGGCAATTCGTGGGTACGGAGAATCTGGAAGAGCGCTGGTCGCCCGACGACGCTCACCGACTTGATCCGGTGGTGCTGGACTTCATCCGCGCGCGCTTTTGAAGTTACACCAACCCTGGCAGTGGCTCGCCCAGCCGCATCTGTAGCTCGGCCAGCGCTTCATAGGCAGCGCCGCGCACCGAGGGGTCGCGGTCGCGCAGGGCGGCGTAGAGCGGCTTGAGCGCGGGAATATGCCCCAGCCGCGCCAGCGTCTGCGCAGCCATGATGCGGTAGAGCGCCTGTCCTTCCTGCAGCACCCGGATCAACATCTGCCGGGCGTTGGGACCTGCGGGGACGCCCTCGCCATGGTCGGCGGCCCAGGCGATCAGCCAGCTCAGCGCGTCGGCTTCGGGATGACGGCGCGGCCCCTGGCGCTCCGGTGACTGTGCGGCGGTGAAGGCGTCCTGCGCCGCCGTGCGCACGTACCATTGTTCGTCTTCCATCATGGCGCGGTAGAGCGCAGTCAGTGCCCAGGGTGCGCGGATGCGGCGCAGGCCGTAGACTGCCGCGCGGCGGATTTCCACCTCTTTGGCGACGATCGCCTCGCGCAGGATGTCGTGACCGTTGCCGGGCAACGCGGCCAGCGCTTCGGCGATGGCGCGGCGCACCTCGTGTCCTTCCTGGAACAGGCCGTGAATCATGATCTCGATAGCCTGCTCGGTGCCAATCGCGCCCAACGCCAGCGCTGCGGCCAGCTTCACGTCTTGGTCTTCGTCGGCGAGCATGGCCGCCAGGTCTTTGACCGCTTCGGGGTTGCCCAGCGCGCCCAGCCCCACGCAACCCAGCCGCCGGATATCGGCGTCGGCGGCGTGCAGGGCCTGGCGCAGGATGAACAGCACGTTGCGGTCGCGCGAAGCGATCAGCGCGGCCAGGGCGCGTTCGCGCACCAGCGGGTACTGCTCCGTGGCGAGCAGCGCCTTGGCCAGGCGGGTGAAGATGTCACCGCGCCAGGGCGCGTCCGGCGGCGCATCCGGCAGCCAGTGCACCAGGTCGAACAGGTTGCTGTAGAACAGGTCGGGCGGCACGCTGAGCTTGCGGTAAATGACGGGCACGATGTTGATGCGCCCGGCGGCAAATCCCAACGCTTCCTGCCAGGCGGGTTCCAGCGCCAGTTCGGTCGGACGCTCCGACCCTGGCTCCAGCAGCGTCTCGCTCGCCAGGAAGCTGGCCAGGCGCGGATGGACGAAGGCGTAGCGCTCGCCCGCAAACTCTCTCAGCAGGCCATCCTTGACCAGATCGGGCAGGGCGTCGCCCCCTTTGACCTTGCCGCTGGCGCTGAGCGCTGCGCTGGCCTCCGCTGCTACCAGCGGGCCGCCCGCGTCGAGTTGAGCGGCGGCCAGGGCAGGCAGCGCCTCGCGCCATGACGTATGTGACAGGCGACGCAGGACGAAGGCGTCGTACCAGCCCTGACGACCGATTTCGCGCGTGTCGTCGGCCAGCCCAGCCCATAGCTTGAGCGTGACATCGAAGATGCTGCGCCCGCGGTTGTCCTGGGTCAGGCGGCGCATAATCTGTTCGTCTGGAGGAGTGGCCCGACGATGGACGCGCGGCCAGACTGCAGCCCAGCGCTCCGCCAGGGCAGTGTAGTCTTCGTCGCGCCAGGCGCGCAGAAAGACCGGCGTATAGCCCGCCTCGACCAGCGCCTCGTAGCCCACGGGCGGCCCGGCCACCACGATCAGGTTGTGCCCGTAGACCGCCCCCAACTGACGCAGCCAGTCCAGATATGGTGCGCGCGCTGCCGGCGACAGTTCGTCGAAGCCGTCCACCAGCACCAGCGCACGCCCGCGTTCCAGCGCCGGGTAGATGACGCTGCCGGCGACGCGCGCGGTCATGGCGCTCAGACGGCGTTGCGCGGCGCGCACCAGCGGTTCCGCCGGGTCAACGGCCATGTTCTTTCCCTTGCCATAGAGCATGGGGTCTAGCTCGACATCGCCCAGGTGCACCAGCACCGGCGTGAGCGAAGAGATTTCCAGCGGAGGCAGGCGCTGCTCGTCTTCTTCGGTCAGGCCGTACTGCTGGCGGCGCTGCTGCCGCACGTCATAGAGCTTTTCCAGCACCCGCTCTTGAATGCGCTGACGCTCGGCGGCGCGGGCACGGCGTTGCTCTTCCGGCAAGTCCTTCTCCTCGGCCAGGATGGCCTGAGCCGAAAGATCTTCGAACGACTCGAAGGTCACCTCGCCCAGCGCCATCAACCCCAGCGTGGCCAGCGTCACGCTCTTGCCCATGCCGCCCGCCCCCAGCAACGCTACCAGCCGGTCGCCCGCGCCCAGGTCGGTCAGCGGGATGGTCTCCAGATTATAGGGCGCGTAGCTTTGCGGCATGTCGTGAAAGACCGGCACCACGTCGAAAACGTCGCGGGCCAGCCCGTCGTCACCGCTGGGCGCAACGACCGGCGGCGGGGGCAGCAGCAGGCGGGGTTCGAGCAGCACATCGGTCAGGTGGAACAGATCACCGGCCAGGTGATAGGATTGCAGAACGCGCAGCAGGTCGCGGGCGTAGCGGGCGTCGGCGGCCTGCCCCACGAAGCGCCGCGTCCCTTCGATTTGCGCTTCGGCTGTTTGCTGAATCCGGGCCAGGCGGCGACGAACCCGCCAGGTGATCAGCGCCAGGACGCCGCCAGTGGCAAAACCAGCCAGAAAGGAGAGCGGATCGAAGCGCATGGCATCCCCTCGTCACAAGGCTATCAGGATACGTCCGCAGCTTTCACAGGTGATCAGTTCCAGACCCTGGCGCACCTGCTGCACGGTCACCGTTGTCTGCCCCACCCCGCAGATCGAGCAACTGTCGCCCTCCAGCACAGCGATGGCGTAGCCATTCTTGCGCGCACGCAGATTTTGATAGAGCGCCAGATACTCCGCGCTGATCGTCTGTTCGAGTTGCTGTCGGTCTGCTTTGAGATGACGGATTTCGCTCTTGAGCCGGTCGAGTTCCGCTTTGAGCGTTTCCTGGGAGGTCTCCCAGTGCTGCTCGACTTCTTGCAGGTGTGCGCGGGCGGCGGACAGTGCCTCTTGCAGTTCTTCGACGGCGATCATGGTTTCCAGCAAGGCATCTTCGAGCGCCGCGTGTCGCCGCTGACGTTCGGCGATCTTGTTCTGGATGTCTTCCAATTCTTTGGGATTGTTGACGCTGCCCCCGTAGAGTCGAGTATTGAGTTGCTTTGTCTGCTCGGCGACCGTCTTGATCTCCAGCGAGAGGTCGGCGGCGCGCGTTTCCTGGGGGCGCAGGCGCTCTTCGAGCGCATTCACGTCGGCGCGCGCCTGCTGACGGGCGCGGTCGTCTTCCAGCGCCGCGGTGATTTCGCGCACCCGCGCGCGGCGGGACTCTAATTCCAGGTCGAGCTTTTGCAGGCGATAGAGCGCTCTGGTCTGGCTCATGGTTGTCTCTGAACTGGCGGCTAGCGCCGGGCGTTGTAAAATGAGCGTACCGGATGCCGGGTGAACAGCAGAACAGTACCGTGCATTATACTCACGCCGGAATCCGCGGGCAAACCTGCCGCGCGGGAGCGCGCGAGTGCGGCGGGTATGAGGCTGTGTCACCGCGGGGTGTCTCTGCAGTTCAAGGCCAATGCCTGCCAGGCGACGAAACGCCAGGGGCCTCTAGCAGGGGGTGCAATGCAGACATTACGGTCCGTATACATCTCGACTGCTGAGTGGCGATGGGTGATCGTGATCAGCGGCCTGTTGGTGGCCCTGACCATTGTCCCCTATGCCTGGGCGCTGGCCCGCAATGAGAGCACCGCCGAATGGCAGTTCATGGGGATGTTGACCAACCCCAAAGACGGCGCGACCTACCTGGCCAAGATCGAGCAGGGTCGCGAGGGGTCGTGGCTGTTTCAACTTCGCCATACTCCCCAGAAACACGACGGGGCTGTATTCCACACATTCTATTTGTTCCTGGGGCACGCGGCGCGCGTGCTGGCGCTGTCGAGCCTGGTGACGTTTCACCTGGTGCGCATGGCGACCAGCTTCTTCATGTATATCTCGCTCTATCAGCTCGGAGCGACCGTGTGGGTGCGGCAGCGACCGCGCCGCCTCTTCTTCGTGCTGAGCGCGGTAGGGGCCGGCCTGGGCTGGCTGGTGGTGCTCTTCGATCCCGAAGCGCTGGCCCCCGATCTGTCGGTGCCCGAAGCGTTCCCCTTCTATGCCTCCTTCGCCAACCCGCACTTTCCGATGAGCATCGCCTGTCTGGCGCTGATCGCTTCCGCCTATCTGGTGGTGTTCCGGCGCGGCTATCACGATCCGCCCAGCGTTGAAAACGGCGGTCTAGGGATACTGTTGCTCGCGGTGGTGCTGGCGCTCATTCAGCCGACGGCGCTGATCCCCTTTGCGGGGGCGTTGGTATTGTATGTGGGGGTGCGCGCCTGGATCACACGCGAGGTGCCGCGGCACGAGCTGCGTTGGGCCTCGATGTTGTGGCTGCCGATCATTCCCTTCGCCGTCTACGACTACGCTGTGTTCCACTTCAACGCCATCATGGGCGAGTTCAACGCGCAGAACGAGACACCTTCGCCGGCCCCATGGCTGCTGCTGGCCGGGTATGGTCCCTTGCTGCTCGTGGCGCTGCCAGGGCTGATTCGCGCTGTGCGCCATTTCGAGCGCGACGGAGACCAACTCATGTTGCTGTGGTTGATCGTGAACGTGGCCGGGCTGTATGCGCCGTTCAACCTGCAACGCCGCCTGATGATGGGGCTGATTCTGCCGCTGGTCTACTTCGCCGTGCGCGGCCTGGAGGACACCTGGTTCTACCGTGTGCCCGCGCACTGGCGGACTCCGGCCCTCATCGCGTTGCTGGTTGTGCTGATTCCCAGCAATATCCTGGTGCTGGGCATTCCGCTCTTCGGGGCGGTGTCTAACCCGGACAGTGGCCTGGAGACGGGTTTGCTGGTGGAGACGGACTACTGGCACGCCATGCAGTGGCTGCGCGATCAGGGCGAGCCGGATGCGGTGGTGCTGGCCGCGCCGAACATCAGCCTGTGGATACCCGCCTATACCCGTCAGGTGGTCGTCTATGGGCACCCCTTCGAGACGGTGCCTGCCGAAGAGCGGTTGCGGCAGGTCGAGCGCTTCTACCGGGGGCAGGACTGCGACACCCTGCTGAGCGACGATCTGCCGTTCCGCGTCCGTTACCTCTTCTGGGGGCCGCAAGAGCGCACCTTCGGCGCAGAGGACGATGACGGCAACACCTATCCGGACGCGGGGAAATGTATTGCGGAGCTATCTCCCGAACGGATCGAAGGAGAAGTGAACGAGGGTGATGTCACCATCTACGTCCTCCGCTGAAGCGGAGAGGCGTGCTGCGCTGGTCTTCACCGCAGGTCTGGCCGTCGTTCTGGCGGCGTTTTTATTGGCGGTCGGGTTGGGGGGCGATCGGTTGCCGACGCTACCCGACGCCGACTTCTCCGACGCCATGACTTCGCACTGGCCGAACGCGCTGTTCCTGCGCCGCTCCGTACTCGAAGACGGTGTTCTGCCCCTGTGGCGACCGTCGATCATGAGCGGAACGCCCTTCGCCGCCAATCCCCTCAGCAAGGTCTGGTATCCATTCCAATGGCTCGTCCTGCTCTTGCCGCCCGGCTGGCACCTCAACGTCCTGATCTGGCTGCACCTGTTGCTGGCCGGTCTGGGTGCACGCGTCTGGGCGCGGGCAACCGGTCTGCCGGATGGCCCGGCCATGCTGGCGGGCGCGGGCTACGCCTTCGCCCCGCGTGTGATCGCGGCGGTGGGAGCCGGGCATGTGGACCTGGTTTATGCGGCGGCGTGGATACCCTGGCTGCTGTGGGCCGTCGAGCGCGTGCTGAACGGCCCTTCCGAACGGCGAGCGACGCTCTGGTTGGGGATTTTCGCGGCGCTGTGTCTGCTGGCCGACGTGCGCCTGAGCGCCTATGGTCTGGCGCTGGCAGCGGTCTATGCCCTGTGGCGTTGGCCGGCGGCACAGCGGCGAAAGCAGGCCGCACTCTATCTGCTCGCCGCCGGTCTGCTCGCCGCCGGACTGAGCGCCATGCAATGGGTGCCGCTATTGCTGTGGCGTGCCGACCTGTCGCGCGCCGGACTCACGCCGCACGACGCAGCGCTGTTCAGCCTGCGAGCAAAGGATTGGTTTGGTCTGTTCTTCGGCGATCACGGCGGACTCGGCGGAATGCTGGTCTACGTCGGCATCAGCACGCTGGCGCTGGCGCTGGCGGCAGTATTGCTGCGCCCGCGCCCGTTGCTGTTCTGGCTGGCGGTGGTGCTGTTCGCTGGCGCTCACGCCATGGGCGAAAACTTCGTCCTGTGGCGTGCCCTGGTGCAGATCATCCCGCCGCTGCGCTGGTGGCGCGTCCCCCCGCGAAGCTGGTTTCTGGCGGCGCTGATCGTGCCCTATCTGGCGGCATGGGGGGCGCACCTGCTGGCGACAAAT
>DAOTZZ010000346.1:0-1657 GCA_034433965.1 Anaerolineae bacterium | reverse complement strand
CCGCTTCGCCGACGGCCACCTTCACCCCGTCGCCGACGCGCACGCCGAGCAACACGCCCACGCACACCCCCACGCCGACGGCCACGCACACGTCCACTGCCACCTGGACGGCGTCGCCCACGCGCACCCCTACGCCGACCGCCTCTTTCACACCGACCTGGTCGGCTACGCCTTCTCCCACACCCTCGCCAACGCCTTTCCTGCCGCCGCGCTACACGCGCACGCCCACGCCTGTGCTCAAGTGAGCGCTCCCCCACTGCGGGACGCAAAAAAGCCGCGCGTTCTTCACGCACGGCCTGTCGCGCTTATCGCACCCTTCACCCGCTCAGTGATACAGGAAATCCAGCAGACGATCGGGCAAGGAGGTCAGCGTCTCGCGCTGCAGGCGATAGGTGATGGTGCGGTTGTCGCGCGTCTCCTCGACGATCACGCCCGCATCGCGCAACTGCGCCAGATGCCGCGAGACGGCGGATGCGGACAGGTTGAGCTTGGCGGCCAGGCGTTTGCCGCTCATGCGACCCTCTTGCTGCGCGATCAGACGCAGAATGTCCAGGCGCGAGCTGTCGCTGAGCGCCTTCAGGACTTCCAGCGCGCGCTCCTTGTTCTGCGCGATCTGCGCCATGCGCGCCTCGGTGCGCTCGCTGTCAAAGAGCACCGTGATATTGCCGTAGCCGTAGAACATGTAGACGGGCGAACCGGCCAGGAAAATGGGAATGAACACCACCTCGCGCACAGGATGGTCGGGCGGCAACGGCGGCATCAACTCGCTCCGCCCGGTGACGTGCTCGAACAGCCCCATGCCGCCCAGACGAGACAGCAGAGCGCGTTTGTCCTGCAGGCCCTGTTCCCAGTGCGGGCGCAGCAGGGGGATCTGCGCGTGGAAAAACTCGTCCCAATAGCGCTGCCACAGGTTGGTCAGCCGCGCCTGAAAGCCCGGCACGTCGGCCAGGATGGCTCCCATCGGCACTTCGCGGCAAATGCAGCCCTGCTCATAGGGCGTCGCGTCGAGCGCGGCGCTCAGCTTCTCGACATCCAGGCCGGTGCCGACGATCACCTCTGGCGGCACGATACGCCCGACCATATAGAAGACGAAGCGCTCCGGCGGCATAGTGCGCACGTGCTGAATGAAGCCCGGCACATCATGATGATCGGAGTAGTCCAGCGCCAGTTCGAAGAAGAAGAACCCGTTCCAGTACGGCCCATAGACCGCTTCCAGTTCGGCCAGCAGATCGGGGGCCAGGGCCGCCCGTGCCTGCGCACACCACTCAGGCCGTCGCTCCGGCGTCAACAGGATGTTGAGACTGATCAGCATTTCGAAGACCGCCGAGGTCTCGAAGCGGATCAGGTTGGCGAGTGGGTCGGTGCTTTCGATGACTTCCAGGGGCATGGGCACTTCTTCTTCCTGGTTGAACCGTTACTGTGATAGTAAAAGGGCAGGCCGTGCCTGTCAATGCCTGCCCCGCGCTCAGGCGGCGAGCAGGTATTCCTGCCACAGGCGAGCGATCAAGGCCCGGAGTTCGGCGGCGCGCTGCGGCAGTTCCAGCGCGTCCAACGCACCAAAGCGTCGGGCGCGCCCCAGCGTTTCGGCGGACACCCCGCGACTGATGACGATCACCGGCACATGGGGCGCGCGCCTGCACAGGTGTGGCAGCAGGGC
>DAOTZZ010000345.1:0-44898 GCA_034433965.1 Anaerolineae bacterium | reverse complement strand
GGCCATCAAGTTCAACCGCAAGCGCACCATCCCCGTGACCATTCTGCTGCGAGCGCTGGCGGCTGTAAGTGATGGCTTCGACGAGCATTCTCCCCTCAAAGAGGGTACGGACGAAGAACTGCTCGCTATCTACGAGAAGGTGGATAACAACCCCGATCACCGCTACATCGAGGGCACCATCCGCATGGAACCGCAATGGGACCTGCGCGATGGGATGACGGTAGCCGAGGCCGCGTTGCTGGAGTTCTACAAGCGCATGCGCCCCGGCGATCCGCCTACCCTGGACAACGCCCGCGAATACCTGCAAGAGCAACTCTTCGACCAGCGCCGCTACGACCTGGAGCGCGTGGGCCGCTACAAGCTCAATCAGCGCCTGCACCTCAACGATCCGGTGCTGCCGACCATGCGCACCATCACCAAATACGATCTGGTCAAGCTGGTCGAGCGCATGATCCTGATCAACAACGGTCTGGAAGAACCAGACGACATTGATCACCTGGGCAACCGCCGCGTCAAGACGGTGGGCGAATTGATCCAGAACGCGCTGCGCATCGGCCTGCGCCGCATGGAACGGGTGGTGCGCGAGCGCATGTCCATCCGCGAGACCGAGAGCATCTCGCCGACGACGCTGATCAACATCCGCCCGGTGGTCTCGGCGGTGCGCGAATTCTTCGGGTCGAGCCAGCTTTCGCAGTTCATGGAGCAGACCAACCCGCTCTCCGAACTGACACACAAACGCACTCTTTCGGCCCTGGGGCCGGGCGGTCTGCGCCGCGAACGCGCGGGCTTCGACGTGCGCGACGTGCATCACAGTCACTACGGGCGTATCTGCCCCATCGAGACACCCGAAGGCCCGAACATTGGGCTGATCGGTCGTCTGGCCAGTTACGGGCGCGTCAACGAGTACGGCTTCATCGAAACGCCCTATCGCAAGGTCTACCGCGAAATGGCTGTGGACGATGAACGCCTGCTGAACCGTATTCTGCGTCAGGACGTGACCGACGAGGCCAGCGGACAGACCATCCCCGCGGGCACAGTCGTTGACGAGACAGTGCGGGCGCAGTTGCAAGCAATGAGGCTGAAGTCCGTGCCTATCATGCCGTTCGTCAGCAATGAGGTGCACTATCTGTCTGCTGACGAAGAAGATCGCTACACCATCGCTCAGGCCAACGCGCAACTGGACGAGCATCATCACTTCATCAGTGACCGCGTCTCGGCGCGTCATCATCAGCGCTTCCTGGTCGCCCCGCGCGAGAGCATTGACTACATGGACGTGGCTCCGCGTCAAATCGTGGGCATTTCTGCCGCGCTGATTCCCTTCCTGGAGCACGACGACGCCAACCGTGCCCTGATGGGATCGAACATGCAGCGCCAAGCCGTGCCGCTGCTCAAGCCAGATATCCCTATTGTCAGCACGGGCGTCGAACGCCAGGCTGCCCTCGACTCTGGTCAGGTCTTGATTGCCGACCGCGACGGTGAGGTGGTCTCTGTCCAGGGCGACCAGATTGTCTTGCGCACCGAGGACGGCTTGAAGACCTACCGCCTGCGCAAGTACAACCGCTCGAACCAGTCTACCTGCATTGACCAGCGGCCAGTGGTGCGCAAGGGGCAATTTGTGCGCAAAGGCGATGTGCTGGCCGATAGCTCTTCGACGGTCAACGGAGAACTGGCGCTGGGGCACGATGTGCTGGCTGCCTTCCTGTCGTGGGAGGGTGGCAACTACGAAGACGCGCTGTTGATCAGCGAATCTCTGGTGCGCGAGGACAAGTTCACCTCGATCCACATCGAGAAACACGAGGTCGAGGCGCGCGACACCAAACTCGGCCCGGAAGAAATCACCTACGACATCCCCAATGTGGGTGAAGAGGCGCTCAAAGACCTGGACGAGCGCGGCATCATCCGCATCGGCGCGGAAGTCGGCCCGAACGATATCCTGGTGGGCAAGATCACGCCCAAGGGCGAAAAAGAACTCACGCCCGAAGAGAAGCTGCTGCGCGCCATCTTCGGCGAAAAGGCCCGCGAGGTGAAAGACTCCTCGCTGCGTCAGCCGCATGGCGAGCACGGCAAAGTCGTGGACGTGAAGATCTTCACCCGCGAAGAACACCGTGATCTGCCCGCCGGCGTGGATCAGATGGTGCGCGTCAGCGTCGCCCAGAAGCGCAAGCTGACCCAGGGCGACAAGATGGCCGGTCGTCACGGCAACAAGGGTGTCATCTCCAAGGTCGTGCCCATCGAGGACATGCCCTTCCTGGAAGATGGCACGCCTGTCGAGATCATCCTGAATCCGCTGGGTGTGCCAGGCCGTATGAACATCGGCCAGGTGCTGGAGACACACCTGGGCTGGGCCGCGGACCGGCTGGGCTTCCGCGCCATCTCGCCTGTGTTCGACGGAGCCGAGGAAGATGAGATTGAAGCCGAACTGGGCCGCGCCTGGATGATCGATCGCGCCTGGCGCGAGATCGGCGAGCGGGCCTGGCAATGGCTGAAGGAAGAAGCCTACGATACCGAGTACCTCGAAGACGATGAGGAAGTGCGCCGGCTCTACATTGATCACTGGCTGGGCGCACTTGGCACCTACGATGTGGAACGCCTGGCCCTGGATCGCGTATACGCGCGGCGCTCTGTCCTGCGCGAATGGCTGCGCGAGCGCGGCTACGATCCCGAAGATATCCTGGCCTTCGGTGACATCACCGACCTCAACGAGCGCCAGCGACGCGATGCCAACGCGCGCCGCGTCACTCTGGAACTGTGGATCGAGCACGTGACTGGCGAGCGCCCGCCCGCGGGTCTGTCCGAAGAGGAACTGCGTCAGAAAGCACGCCGCGTCGAAATCAAGACCGGCAAACCGGTGCCCATCTACGGCAAGCAAATCCTGTACGATGGCAAGACGGGCGAACCATTCGACCAGCCAGTGACAGTGGGCATCATTCACATGCTCAAGCTGGCTCACCTGGTGGAAGACAAGGTACACGCCCGTTCGACCGGCCCCTACAGTCTGGTTACTCAGCAACCGCTCGGTGGCAAGGCGCAGTTCGGCGGACAGCGTTTCGGCGAGATGGAAGTGTGGGCGCTCGAAGCCTATGGCGCGGCCTACACGCTGCAGGAGATGCTCACCGTCAAGTCCGACGACGTGCAGGGGCGCGTCAAGACCTACGAGGCAATCGTCAAAGGCGAGCCGATAGAAGAACCCGGCATTCCGGCCAGCTTCCGCGTGCTGGTCAAGGAACTGCAGAGCCTGGGTCTGGCGGTGGAAGCCATCACCGACACAGGCGAGGTGATTCGCTTCGGCAAGGACGAAGAGAAATCACGCCAGCCTAATCTGCCCACTGGCCTGTTTGGTGTGGGCAATCACGAACAATAAAGGGCTGGCCGAGCGCAAGTAGAAAAGCGGGCCGGATGTGTCATCTGGCCCGCTTTGTGTATGCTGGAAGTGGATTGAACAGGATGTCACAGACGACCGTTGTGTGTCCCCACTGTGGTAAGAAGCTGGCCAATGCGGAAAAACTCGCCTGGCACCTCAGCCGCGAGTGCCCGGCTTTTCGCTCCCGCGAAGAACGCCAGCGCCCGATCGAGGACGAGAGTCGCAACACCCCCGCCGAGCGCTAACGGATCCCGCAGGTATCCCGCGTGCGGGGGCTTTCCGCTCAGTCTTCGGGCAACACCACCCGGATATGCAGCTCTTCCAGTTGCGACGGTTCCGCCTCCGACGGCGCGCCCGCCATCAGGTCGGCGGCCTGTTGCGTCTTCGGGAAGGCGATTACCTCGCGGATGTTCGGCTGCCCGGCCAGGATCATCACCAGGCGATCAATACCGGGAGCAATGCCCCCATGCGGCGGCGTGCCGTACTCGAACGCCTCCAGCATGTGCCCGAAGCGTTCCTTGGCCATCTCCACGTCCAGCCCGATCAGAGCGAAGATCTTCTCCTGGATAGCCCGGTCATGGATACGGATGCTCCCGCCAGCCACTTCGTAGCCGTTGCAGGCCAGGTCATATTGCTGCCCACGGGCCTTGCCGGGATCGGTATCCAGCAACGGCACGTCTTCCCACATGGGCGCGGTGAACAGGTGATGGCTGGGGTCCCAGCGCTGCTCGTCTTCGTTCCAGGTGAACAGCGGAAAGTCAATAATCCAGCAGAACGCCACCTTCTTGGGATCGTCCAGCCCCAGCCGATGCGCCATCTCGCGGCGCAGCGTGTCCAGCACTTCGCAGACCACGGCCTCGCTGTCCGCAGCGAAGAGCAGCAAATCACCGGGTTTGGCTCCCGTCCGTTCCAGGATCGCCCCTAATTGCTCCGCACTGAAGAACTTGGCAATGGGCGAGCGCACCGGTCCGGCCTCGCTCGCCTCGACGGCCATCCAGGCCAGCCCTTTCGCTCCCGCCTCTTTGGCAATTGTCTCCAGTTCGTCCAGTTGTTTGCGGCTATATGAAGCGCAACCCGGCACACAGATTGCCCGCACCGGATTACCCGCCTTCACCGTGTCAGCAAACACCCGAAAGCCGCAATCGGCGACCAGGTCACTCAGGTCCGCAATCTCCATCCCATAGCGCAGGTCGGGCTTGTCGGTGCCATAGCGCCGCAGGGCTTCGGCATAGCTCAGGCGTGGGAAGGGTTTGGTCACCAGTTCGCGGTCGGAGACCTGTTCGACCAGCGCCGTGAACATCCCTTCGATGAGATCGAGCACGTCTTCACGCTCGACGAAGCTCATCTCCAGGTCAAGTTGGGTGAACTCCGGCTGCCGGTCGCCACGCTGATCCTCGTCCCGGAAACAGCGCGCGATCTGAAAATAGCGTTCGAAGCCCGCCACCATCAGCAACTGCTTGAGTTGCTGAGGGCTTTGCGGCAGCGCGTAGAACTTGCCGGGGTGCAGGCGGCTGGGCACCAGGTAGTCGCGCGCACCTTCCGGCGTGGTTTTGAACAGAATCGGCGTCTCGATTTCGATGAAACCACGGTCAGAGAGGTAGTTGCGGATGAAGCGGATGACGTTGTGGCGCAGAATCAGGTTGCGCTGCATGGCCGGGCGACGCAGGTCCAGGTAGCGGTAGCGCATCCGCACCGCCTCATCCACGTGCTCGTTCTTGTTGATGTAGAAGGGGGGCGTCTTGGCCCGGTTGAGAATGCGCAGCGCCGCGGCTTCCAGCTCGATTTCGCCGGTGTCCAGGTCGGGATTCTCCATACCCGGCGGACGGCGGATGACCGTGCCCGTCACCTGCACCACCCACTCGACGCGCACGTCGCGGGCGATCGCGTGCACGTCCGGCGCGGTCTCCTGGTTGATGGTCACCTGCGTGATACCCCAGCGATCCCGCAGGTCCCAGAAGATCAGCCCGCCATGCTCGCGCCAGCGATGTACCCACCCCGCGAGCGTGACCTGCTGCCCCACATGCTCTACCCGCAATTCGCCGCACGTGTGCGTTTTCAACATGCTGTTCCGTCTCCCCTTCGAACAGTGCCCAGGCCACCCTTGCCCGGCCTGTCTGTGATCAGAAAACCTGCGCCAGCTTCCTGGCGGAAAGTTCGCCAGAGATTATCACACAGCCCTTCAAACAGGCAATACCTTCGCCTGAGCAAACCTACCAAAAGACGATCACTCACTTTGTCGGAGTTTTCAGAGTTGCACACGACGATGCGCCTGTCGGGTGCGTGCACAGGTCGTCGGCGATTTGCCTCGCCCGGTGGCCCTCATCCCCCGGCCCCTTCTCCCGCGCGGCGGGCGAAAGAGCGTATCCACGTGAGGAAGGCGCTTCCCCTCGCCCCACAACGCAGGTCGCGAGGGCGAGGGAGCTGAGGGGCAGCAGATCACGGCAAACCGCCTGACACATTTTGCACGCACCCGGCCTGTCCTCCTTATGGTCACCATGCGCCCTGCGGGTATAATCAGCGCACCCGTACATTTCAGCCGCCTGGGAGAAATTGCCGCAGCATGACCGGTCTCACCACCAATCACGGGCTGACCGATCAACTGGCCCTGCTGAGCCGTGCCTTGCAAGAGGTGAGCGACACGCTGCACGCCCAGGACAGCCTGTTGCGCCAGCGCGGACTGGCTCTGACGCCAGAGGTATTGAATGGGCTGGATGCGCTGACTGGTGATTTGCGCCGCCTGGCGGATTTCCTGCAGCCGGTTTATGTCGAACTGGAACAACTTGGTGCGCTGGCCCAAACCACGGCCCTGATCAACTCCTCGCTCGATCTCAATGAGGTGCTCAACGAGGTCATGGACACAGTCATCAGGCTGACGGGGGCCGAGCGCGGCTATATTGTGTTGCGCGACGAAGACAGCGGCGAACTGGAATTCCGTGTGGCACGCAACCTGGATCGCGAGACGCTCGAACGCGGCGAGTTCATCGTCAGCCGCACGGTCGTCCGTCAGGTCGCCGAGACGGGGCAACCTGTGCTGACCACCAATGCTCAGGCCGACCCGGCCTATAGCACGCAGGAAAGCGTGGTGATTCACGCCTTGCGCTCCATCCTGTGCGTTCCCCTGGTGCTCAAAGATCGCGTCACTGGTGTCGTTTATGTGGACAATCGCGTTAAGGATGGCGTCTTCCGCGAGAAAGAACTGCACTTGTTGACTGCCTTTGCCAACCAGGCCGCCATTGCCATCGAAAACGCGCGGCTCTTCGCGCATGTGCAGGCAGCACTCAGCGAAGTCACGGCCATGAAGGAATTGATGGACGATGTCTTCGCCTCCATCGCCAGTGGCGTCATAACGCTCGACGAGGCAGGTACCATCTTGACCTGCAACCAGGCGGCAGCGCGCATCTTTGGCGTGCCCGCGATTGCCGTGCAGGGCCTCAATCTGGCACAGGTCATGCCTGCGCTGGCGCGCACCCTGTCCGATTTGCAAGCTGACATCCTGGAAAGGGGGCAGAGTCACCGCCTTGATCTCAGCCTGACTCTGCCTGAGCGAGGCGAAACATACCTGCATCTGGCGCTCTCCCCCCTGCTCGATGAAGAGTGGATCGTGGGCGTCGTGATCGTGGTCAACGATCTGACTTAGATCAGACAGCGCGAGGCGACGCTGGAACTGGTTCGCCGCTATTTGCCGCCAGGCATGGTAGACAACATTCAGAGTTTCGATGAACTGGGGTTGGGCGGCGAACGTCGCATGATCACCGCCCTGTTTGTGGAGACGCGCCCCTTCCACTCATTCCCGGACACCCTGCGCCCTCAGGAACTCATGGAACAACTCAATCTCTATCTCACAGCCGGAGCGGATGCCATTCACAGCCGCAATGGGGTGATTGACAAGTTCATGGGCAACGAGATCATGGGCCTGTTCAACACCCAACTCAACCCCAGCGCCGATCACGCCTGGCAGGCAGTGCTGGCCGCGCTGACCATGGCTGAAGAATTTCAGGCTCTGACTGAGCGGCTGGGCGAAGAAACAGTCCCTCACTGGCGCATCGGCATTCATACCGGCGTGGCGACGCTGGGCAATGTGGGCAGCCCGCTACGCCGCGCCTTCACCGCCATCGGCGACACAGTCAACCTGGCCAAGCGCTTGCAAGAGAGCGCTGCGCCCGGTCAGATCATCCTCAGCGAAGACACTTACACCGCCTGCGCTGACTTCCTGCGCGACTCGGTCCACGGGCTGCAGGTCATCGAGCAAGGCACGCTGCTTGTCAAGGGGCGCAGTCAGCCGACACGCATCTTCGAAGTCCGCCGCAGCCGCCAACCCTGACAAATATCCCGCTCACCAGAGGTGCATCGCCCATGTTCAACACCCTCAACATCAAGAGCCAGGCCCTGGAGAGATTGGTTCACCTCGAACGCCAGGTTCAGAGTTTGGTGGTACTGGCACAGCAACAGGATCAGGCGCTACGTCAACGCGGCATGATCCTTGCGCCGGGTGCACTGGACAGGCTGCTGGCAGCCCGCCTCGAACTCGAACAGATCGTGCACAATCTAGCCGAAGACAGCACGACCCTCGATCAACTGCGCGCGCTGGCGCAGACCACAGCTCTGCTCAATTCGTCCCACGACCCCGACGCGGTGCTGGCGGAGGTGATAGACACGGCCATTGCCATCACTGGCGCGGAGCGGGCTTACATCGTCTTACAGTCCCCCGACAGGGAAACTCTGGAGTTCCGCATCGCCCGCGACGCGCAGCGCCGACCTCTGGAAGCAATGGATTTCACTGTCAGCCAGAGCGTCGTTCAGCAGGTGGCCCGCACCGGCCAGCCGGTGATCGCCGGTGACGCCCTGCTCGATACTCACCTCGGCCTGCAGACCAGCATCATGACTCATGGCCCTCGTTCCCTCATTTGTGTCCCCCTGCTGTCCAGGGGACAGGTGATCGGCGTGCTTTACGCAGACAACAGGCGGGCGCTGAACCTGTTCGGCGAGCGCGAAGCGTCGCTGTTGCTGGCCTTTGCCAATCAGGCCGCAGTCGCCATCGAGAACGCGCATCTGTTCGCGCGGGTACGGGAGACTCTGGCCTCCATCACCGAGATGAAACACCTGCTGGACAACGTGCTGGAATCGATTGCCAGCGGCGTGATCACCACCGACCGTCACGATCGCATCGTGATCTACAACCGCGCAGCGGAGCAGATACTGGGCATCCCTCACGATCAGGCGGTAGGACGACCCATCACCAATGTGCTGCCCGATGTGTTTGCCAGCCTCAACAGCGTGACGCAGACCGTCCTGCTGCACAACCGGCCTCATGTGTTCGAGATCGAGCCAGTGCTGCCATACCGTGGCGCGGTGACGCTGAGCCTGCGCCTGACTCCGCTGAAAGACGCGCGAGGCGTCATCGTCGGCACAGCCCTGGTAGTGGACGATCTCACCGAGATTCGTCGGCGAGACGCCACCCTCAAGGTGATACACACCTACCTGCCGCCATCGCTGGTACGCAATATCCAAAGCATTGACCGGCTGGGCCTGAGCGGTGACGAACGCGAGATTTCGGTGGTCTTTGCCGATGTGCGCGGCTTCACCCGTTTCAGCGAACATCTCGATCCCGAATTATTGATGACCATCATCAGCCGCTATCTCACCGTCTGCACCGACGCCCTGCAATTGCAGGAGGGGATCGTGGACAAGTACATGGGCGATGCCGTCGTGGGCCTTTTCAACACACAGTTGAATCCGCAGGAGGATCACGCCACCCGCGCCGTGCGCGCCGCCCTCTCAATGGCCTACGATGTGCGGGCGCTCCATGAAGTCCTGCCCCCCGAACATCGCTTGTTCTATGGCATCGGCGTCGAAACAGGTGTCGCGGTGTTGGGCAACGTGGGCAGCCCCAGTCGCAAAGAGTTCACCGCCATCGGTACGCCGATCAATCGCGCCAAGTACCTGCAAGAGAACGCCCTGCCCGGTGAGATTCTCATCAGTCCGCAGACGTACCAGCATGTGCGCGAGATCGTCGTCGCCGAGCCGCTGCCTCCCCGCAAGCACAAGGACTATCCGATCTACCCGGAAATCTACCGCGTCACTGGTGTTCGTCCTCGCCATTGACTCCCTGAAACGCCTGCAACAAAAAAGCCCCAGGCGGGGCTTGGTGGGACATGGCGGAGAGTGAATGTCAGCGTGCGGTCTCCGTCACCGGGATGAATCCGTGCTCCTCCAGATAGGTCAGGCACTTGGCCACGCTTTCTTCGACTGTCTCCAGATGCGTATGCAGCACAATCTCCGGGTTCTCCGGCTCCTCGTAGGGGTCGCTGACGCCGGTGAAATCCGGAATCTCCCCTGCAAACGCTTTGGCATAGAGCCCTTTCACATCGCGCTGAGCACACACCTCCAGCGGCGCGTGCACATAGACCTCGATGAAGTTGGTCGTCTCAGCCCGCACCATCGCGCGCGTTGCGCGGTAGGGCGAGATGAACGCGGCCAGCACCGCCACGCCGTTGCGCGACAGTAACTTGGCGACGAAAGTCACCCGCTCGATGTTCTTGTCACGATCTTCTTTGGAGAACCCCAGGTCGCGCGTCAGGCTCTTGCGCACCGTGTCCCCGTCGAGCCGCTCGACCTTCAGGCCGCGGGCGCGCAGTTCCTTTTCCAGCGCAGTCGCCACAGTCGTCTTGCCCGCTCCCGACAAACCGGTGAACCAGAGCGTGAATCCTTGTTGTTCGTATTGGTTGCCCATTGTCTCTCAGTTTCTGAATTTGTGGACGATGATTACACCGGCATCTGACCGAACAGACCCGGCTCACAAACCGACGCGATTGTACCACAAACGTGCACAGGCAAAAGCGGCATTGTTGGGTGCGGTTCGCCTTCCGGTGCAACGGTCGGCGCAGGCTGAGAGACATTTTTTTGCTTTGTTCCCGTCACGGGTATCATTAGCAGGTGTGCGAACGCACCGGCTGCTTCAGTACGCTAGACGCAATGGACAAGGAGGAAAAGCGCATGAACCGTCGAGTGGCAGGAGTCATCGTACTCCTCGTCGGCCTGGTGCTGGTTGTCGCGGGACTGGTGCTCATGCTGGTCATCGTACCGGGCATGAAACAGTTCCCCGATGACGTAGACACCACCCGACTCTACGAAGGCACGATGCCAGTATTGCTCAACCGCGAGACGCTGCAATTCATGACCGATCTCACCGTCGAACTGGAGCGTCACTTCCAGACCGAGGAAACGTCAGACGGGCTGGCTCTGGTGCTGGAAGAACAGGAGTTGCGACTGCCCGATGGCACTCCTCTGCTCACCCAGATCAAACGGCACGCCATTGACCGCAAGACCATGGAATTCCGCACCGACTATCCTGAAGCGTGGCGCGGCAAAGAGGGTTTGATAGACCGTGCAGGGCTGGTGCTGGGCTGGCCCATTGACACCGAGAAAAAGGACTACGAAGGCTGGAGCGACGATTACCGTTCGACTGTGCCGCTGACTTTCTCCGGCGAAGTCGAGCATCCCCGCGCCGGGATCAAGACTTATCTGTTCACCTCTTCGTCTGAGCCGCGCCCCATCGCCCCCGAAGCGGTAGCCGCCATGGGCCTGCCCACCGAACTGACCCAGGCGCAGATCGGTCAGCTTGTCGGCGGCCTGGACATCAACCCCATGGTAGCGGCGGCACTACCCGCGCTGATCAAACAGGCTGGCTGGCCGGATCCGGTGCCGCTGTCCTACGTCTACGAATACCAGGCTGAGTACTGGATCGAACCAACCACGGGCGTGCTGATTGACACGCACAAGGTCGAAATCCGCAGCGTCGGCCTCTCTGAAGAATTGATGACGCCGCTGATTGACCGTATCCAGGCGCTGGGGCTGGTTGATCCGCAGATCGTGGCGCAGTTCCTGCCTGTCACCGTCTTTCACCTGGAATATCGGGCCACTGACCAGTCGGTGCAGGACGCCAAGCAGGACGCGCAGGATGCCAAAGATCAGCTCCAACTGTTCGGCACCACGATCCCCATTGTCGCCATCGTAGCAGGTGCTGTCCTGGCATTGCTGGGTCTGATCCTGGCAGTGCGCCGCTGACGCTCAAGAACACGTACTGTATGGCAGGCCCGGCCACGCAGAAAGTCGGGCCTGCTGTTTCTCATCCCCCGATTTGCAGCCGCCCTACCTCGATTTCCAGGGGTTCGAGAGCGCTTTCCATCTCGTACAGAATCAGGCGCACCTCGGCGAGTCCCGCTGGCATGTCCGGCGGCACACTCAGTGCCAGGCGACTCAAGATCGGTGTCTCCAACCCCCAGTTTTCCTGCCCGAACGACGGTCCGCCGGGGGGCTGATCGTGCTGTGCGGCCAATGTTCCGTCCGCGGCGTACAGGCGCAGACTCAGCCGCGCGTCCGGATGAACAGACTCACCGCGCCGCCACCAGGTGTGTACCCACATGGTAGCGCCCGGCGCGACTGGCCCTCGCTGCAGGATATATCCTCCCAGATACCAGGGGCCGTCGGGCGGATACTGCGCGATTGGCCGTAGCGCTCTTACCTGCTCGCGCCAGTCCCCCACTGACCGTTCCAAACGATACAGTGCCAACGACACGTCGCCAAAACCGAACGCGCCGGGCAGCGGTTCCTGCTCGCCCAGAAACTCCAGCATCCCCGCCACCAGATTCTGCGGGTCCATGATGTCGCCCTGCCAGCTCAGCACCCACACACGCTGGGCCTGCTGCGCCTCCACCAGAGCCTCCAGGCCATCCGCGGCCTCGTCGAAGAACAGAAACCGATTCACATCGGTCAATGGCTCTGGCGGCAGGCCGATCCAGGGCACCCCTGGCCGATAATAGCCCTCCGCCGTGAACAACGTGCCGTCGCGCAGCACCAGCACATCGCCGGCAACAGCGTGCTGCCGCACGTAGGCGAATGCTTCGCGCAGATAGCTGTTGTAGACCGGGGGATAAGTAGCTCGCGCAGGCAACCACAGCACCACCAGCGCGCCCAGCCAGCCCATCCAGCGCAACCGTCGCCAGGGCTGAAGCGCACTGTAGCCCGCGCCAAACAGCAATGCTGCCCCCAGCCATACCATCCAGCCATGCCGTCCGGAGAGCTTGGCCTGCACGCCGTAGACCAGCCCGATCAGGGCAGTCAGCGGGAGTAGCGTGCCGACCAGCGGCACAAGCAACGAGCAGACAGGTTGCCGGTGCCATCTGCGCAGTGCGTACCAGAGCAGGCAGCCAAGGGCGAGCACCGCCACCACCGCCCATGTATAAGGCGGCGCGTCCGCCGGAACGGCGCGCTGCCCGTGAGCGTAGAAATCGGCGTATGTCTTGAGCGCAGTCAAGGGATCAACGCGCCCGGCATAGGCCGTCCCTGCGCGCACGTCGCGTCCGGCCAGGGCCAGGTACCAGGGCAACATCCCGGCGACCGTCCCGCCAGCAAGCTGCAGCGCAATCGTACCTCGGCGACGCTCCGGACGGCGCAACACCGCCCACCCCACCAGCGCCGCGTGCACCGTCAGGACCAGCACGCCGGTATAGTGGGTGTACCACAGCCCCCAGGCCAGCAGCCAATAGGCGAATAGCAACGTAGCAAAGCGACGGTCGCGCCGACGCCCGCACACGGCATAACGTTGCCACAGTTCCCACAGCACGACGCTGGCCCAGCCCGTCAGTGCCAGCGCCACCCCGTACGGGCGCACCTCGAACGCAGCGTAGAGAAAACTCTGCGTCAAGCCAAAGGCAATAGCGGCCAGCCAGCCCATCCAGGACGAACCCAGCCTTCGTCCAAGGGCGATCAGCGCGGCCACAGCCAGCAGCGCCGACCAGACGGAAGGCAGGCGCAGAGCGAATTCGCTCGTCCCGCCGAACGTGCCCCACCCTTTCAGCAGCGCGAAGTGCAGCGGCATCTGATTGTCAATGCGCGTACACCATTCCCACAGATCGCCCCAGCTTTGGGTGGCGAAGTAGGCGTTGACCGTCTCGTCATACCACAAGCCGCGTTCTGGCCATTGCTGCACCAGCCACGTCGTCGTCGCCCACAACAACAGGGCGGAGAGCCATAGTCTCCGCCGCTCGTTACCGCTCAGCGCCCTCATCACTCTATCCCGACAGAATCAGCCGCGAAGCCGCACCGTCAGGGCACAACTCGACCGTGATAGTGCGCTGCCCCTGACGAAAGTCGGAAACCATACATGTCCCCCCTTCGCCTGACGGCTGTGGTTTGCCATGCGCGGCTTCCCAACCATGATAGGTCAGCGCGTGCCACCGCCAGGCCAGCGCCTGATCGAAGGGCAACGTCAGTGCCATTTCGCGCGTCTGCCCCGGCTGTACCGACTCCAGCGCCTGTGCCAGTGTTGCACGTTGCTCCGCAGGTGGCCCTGGCAACCAGATTTCGTAGGCGAAACCGTTCATGGGGATCGTCTGCGCGGGATAGTATGCCTCGTACACGGCGTCCAACACCGGCGGCGGGTAGAACTGCGCCCGGAAGATCACCGCGCCGAAATCTTGTGCCCGCAAGGCTTCAACCAGAGCCGTCGGATCGAACAGACCATTCTCATACAGATTCTTCAATTGGGTCGGATTAGTGATCACGTCCTTGCCCGCCCGCAGACTAAAGGCCGCTTCCTCGCTCATCACCGGACGGTCGGACGCCCGCACGATGTCCACAATGCGCCAGCCGTTATTGATGTCCGTCTGCGAGGGCACATGCCCGATCGAGGCATAGCCCTGCGTCCAGCCAGCGGAATCGTAGAAGGCATAGCGTGCGCCATAGCTAGACGACAGACCCAGCCTGTCGCTGAACCAGCCGAAGAAACGCCCCTCGGTCGGCATCTTGACCACGCTGAGCGCGTACCACACGAACAGCAGCGGGACGATGGCGCTGACGAGCGCCGTGGTCGCAGCGCGATTTCGCTTCCAGGGGCGAAGCGCGCTTTCCAGACGACGGGCCAGCGCATGATCGGGCAACGTCCAGCCGCTCCGCAGAGTGCGCGCTGCTGCCAGACCAGCCAGCACGCAGGTCGCGGCTATCGTCGTCGTGAAGTAACTATCGCCCGCGCCCCATTTGCCGGATAGCACGGTGCTCAGCCCGGCCATTACCCACCAGAGGGTATACAACGAGAGACGGGCAAAATACAGTTCGTAAAGAGCGAACAGCGCCGCGAGCAGGATAAGCGCGCCGTGCAGACGCAACCACTGGCGCAGCAAACCCACATACTGCGCCGGATAGTAGTCGTTCACATTGGCGGCGATGACGTTTGTCCACCACTGACCATCTGTCGCCCAGTTGATCCACAGAAATAGTCCGCCCCCCACAGCAGCAAAGGCCACGCCCCAGATCAGGCAACGTCGCGGGTTGCGCAGGAAGAGAAAGACGAACACGGCCAGGCAGGTCGCGATGGCGTGTTGCTTGGTGTAGCCCGCTGCCAACAGCAGGAGCATCCCCAAAGCCATCCTGCGACGACGCTGCCGGACATCGGTCAGCGCCGGTGTCGGAGCGAGTACCATCACCGCCAGCGTCTCGAACATGACCATCGTCATGTGCTGCCGGAACAGAGGGCCGATGTGATAGACATAGTTAGAGGCCAGGAAGGCCAACCCGGCCAGAATCGCCACCGCCCGCTGGCGCTCTTCCCGATGCACGATTGCGCCGATGGCCGTCGCGGTGATCAGCGTGCCCGCGAACCCCACCAGCCGCCCATACCAGTATTCCGGGCCAAAGAGCCAGGCGAAAGGCACCAGCAGGACATGAAACAGGGGCGGATAGTTGCTGGCGTAGAAGGGGTACACCTCGTTATTGCGGTAGGGCCATTCCCCTTCGCTGAACAGCATGGTATCAACCAGCTCGAAACCTTCGCCCTGATCGTAGTCGAAGGGAAAGCGCATCAACCCGATGGCATAATGGACGTAGATGGCCAGGTGACCGAGCAGCAAAGCCAACGCCAGCCCCATCAAGACGCGGTGAACAGCGCGGCTCCAGGACAGTTTTGTCGGATGCAACAGGCGCTCTGCGATCATCGCGTCCCCTAAGCGGGCATGTCGCCCAGCGGCAGCAGGGTCAACCCGACCAGCGCACTGACTATCCCTCCCACCGCGCCAGGCACCTGCACCAGGCGCGGCCCCTGACCAACGAAAGAAAGCAGAGCAATCAACAGCGCCACCGTTCCAATCCCCACGAGCAACACTCCGAATTGGCGCTTGGAGACCGTGAAATCTTCTGCCAGGAACCTCTGTAACATCTGTTTGCCCCTCCTCCAGCGCCTCCAGTATAACGCGGAGTTGGGGGCAGTGCCGCGCTTGTGGACAATCGTCCGCCGTGTGCGCAACTCAACCATAGGCGCTTGCGTATAAGCGTGTAGATAATTGTGGGCGGCTGGTGCGACAATCAAGCTGCGACCATGTGTAACTGCTATCAGGCAGGAGAAACAGCGTGAACGATCAGGATCCAATCATCCCTGCCGAACCACCGGCAGATCATTCTGTCGAAGGCGAAGCTGAACCGATCCCGCCTCATTTGCGCCAGGCCGTGGCCGATCTGGCCCGCCGCGCCGAGCACGACGCGGGCGGCGATGAAGAGGTAGTGCGGGAATACGAAGAGCGCTACTACGGCAACGTGCGCAGTCGCCTGGCCGCGCCGGGCGAGGAGCCCGTCGAGGGAGTGCGCCCACCAGCCAAAGTCAAGCGTTTGCCAGCCTTCAGCCGGGCAACGGAAAACGAGCGCAAGTGGGCCGCGCTGGCGCATGCAAGCACCTTGCTGACCGCGTTGGTGGCACTGGTCAGCGGCGGATTGGGCGTGCTGCTCACCATGCTCATTCCGGTCTTCATCTACTTCTCGTTCCGCAAACGCTCGGAATACGTGGCTTTCCACGCTCTGCAAGCCTTCGCCATTCAACTGGTGGGCACAGTCGGCTGGCTGGCGCTGGTGGTGGTAGGAACGATCGTGGGCGTGGCCCTCTTGTTCATCTCGATCATTCTGATGATCGTACTGGTGGGCTTTCTGCTGGTCCCGATCGTGATTCTGGCCTACATTGTGTTCATCCTGGCATCGCTGGCGCTGCCGCTGGGCATGGTCGTCTATGCCGTCATCGCCGCCATCGAGACCTGGAACGGGCACAACTACCACTATCCCTACATCGCCCGCTGGGTCGAACATCAGATGTACGGAGACCCCCTCGCCTGAGCCTGAAATAACGCCCAAACGCATCGCGAATGACGGTTGTCACGGTCTGGCCGCGCTGTATAATCAATAGCTCAGTCAGCAGGAGCATAGACCGTGACAACCTTTGTTGCTTCATCTCTCACTTTCACCAGCCATCATCCCTCTGAGACTCAGGCGCTGGGAGCGGTGCTGGGACAACTGTTGCGTCCCGGTGACGTGATCTGCCTTTCGGGTGACCTGGGTGCGGGCAAGACCGCTTTTACTCAGGGCATTGGGCGCGGCTGGGGCGTGCTCGAACCGGTTACCAGCCCTACGTTTGTGCTCATTCACGAGCATCGCCGCGACGCTGATGGCGCAATCCTCTATCACGTAGACTGCTACCGCCTGCACGGCCCCGCCGATGCCTGGGGCATTGGCCTGGAAGACCTGTGGCACGGCGAGGGCTTTGTGGTGATCGAGTGGCCGGAGAACATCCAGGCCGCATTGCCGGCGGAGCATCTATGGGTAACCTTCACCATCGTGGGCGAGCAGGAGCGTCAGCTCATGCTTGAAGCCAGAGGCGAACGTTATCAGGCCCTGCTGAGCGCCCTGCAAGCCCGTCTGTCCCAAACGATCAACCCTTGAGGAGGGGCTGGCGTTGATCCTGGCCATTGACACTGCGACGCGCTTCATCAGCCTGGCGCTGCATGACGGCAAGCGCCTGCTGCTGGAATCCACCTGGCTGACGGCCAACAACCATTCTACGGAACTCTCACCGGCCATTCGCGCTGCTTTTACGCAATTGCGCCTTAGCCTTTCCAGTCTGCAGGCTGTAGCCGTGGCGCAAGGCCCCGGTTCTTTCACTGGCTTGCGCATCGGCATGGGAGTGGCGAAGGGCATTGCCCTGGCGCAGGGTATCCCGCTCGTGGCCGTGCCCACCCTGGAGATCGCGGCGGCAGCCGTTCCGCCCGCCCCGCAGCCTCTGATCGCCCTGGTGCAGGCCGGTCGTGGACGGGTGTGCGCCCAGACCTTCCGCCATCAAGACGGCGGCTGGGTGCCTCAAAGCCCTGCGCAGATCACCGACTGGCAAAGTCTGTTCGCTACCATCACTGAGAGTACTCTTGTCGCAGGAGAAGTGGACGAACAGGGCTACGTCGCGCTGGCCGCCAGCCATGCGCCAGTGCAAGTGCTACCTGCTGCGGTCAGTCTGCGCCGCGCCGGATATCTGGCCCAGATCGCCTGGGCGCGGCTGACAGCCGGTCAGGCGGACGATCCACATACCGTCGTCCCCATCTACCTGCATCAGCCGGGAGTCCCCCATCCATGATGCTCCAGGTGATCGTGCGCCCTATGCGGCTGAGCGACATCGAGCAAGTCGTACAGATTGACCGGCTCTCGTTCAGCACGCCCTGGTCGGCCAATGCCTATCGCTTTGAGTTGACCAACCGCGACACCTCGCATCTGGTTGTGCTGGAACTGGCCTCACCCGCCAGCCAGCCAGCGCAACGCTGGCGCTGGCTGCCGCGCCTCTTCGCCCGGCAGACACCCGCCGGACAGTTGGTTGGTTACGGGGGCTGCTGGCTGATCGCCGGTGAGGTCCACATCAGCACGATCGCCGTCCATCCCAATTTCCGCGGACAGGGTCTGGGCGAGTTGTTGTTGGCCAGTATGCTCAAACGCGCTATTCTGCTGCATGGCGAGTATTCGGTGCTGGAAGTGCGCGAGAGCAACGTCACCGCGCAGGCGCTCTACCACAAATACGAATACCGCGTGGTAGGGCGTCGTCGCCACTACTACCGCGACGATGGCGAAGATGCACTGCTCATGGAAGCCCGCCCGCTCGATACCGCCTATGCTCAGCGCCTGGACACGCGCTGGCAACTGCTTGCCAGCCGCATCCAGTTCGACGACCAGTTCACTTATGCTTACGAGCCAGAGAGGAGTTTCCTGTGAGCGATACCCTGAGCCTGGAAGAACGGCGGGCCGCTCTTGAGCAGATCGCCCAGGAAATACGCGCCTGCCAGGCCTGCCCGCTCTATAGCGCCCGCACCCGTGTGGTGCCCGGAACCGGACGCCCCGACGCCGAAATCCTGTTCATCGGCGAAGCACCGGGTTATCACGAAGATCAGCAGGGGCTGCCCTTCGTCGGCGCGTCAGGGAAATATCTGGGCGAACTGTTGGCCATGATCGGCCTGACCCGCAACGACGTTTTCATCACCAATGTGGTGAAGTGCCGTCCGCCTGGAAACCGCGACCCTCTGCCCACAGAAATTGATACCTGCGTCAAAACCTATCTGAACCGTCAGATCGAGATCATTCGCCCTAAGATTATTGTGACCCTGGGGCGCTTCAGCATGGCGCTATTCTTCCCGCCGACCGCGCGCATTACCAAGGTGCACGGGCAGCCGCGTCGCGCCGACGGGCGCATCTACTACCCCATGTTCCATCCCGCAGCCGTGCTGCGCAACATGAATCTGCGCCCGGCCATGGAGGCCGACTTCCGACGTATGCTCGATCTGCTCAAGGAAGTGGAAGCGACCAGCAACAACACGCATGACGAACCTCCGCCGAAGCAGCTCAGCCTGTTCTAAGCGCGCAGTGGGGGGTATAATGGCATTTCACGGAGCAGTTAGCGCCGGGACAACCTGGCGCTGTTTTGTGTCACGCGATCCGCTACGGTATACTCCCGCCCGACTGAGACACGGCCAGAGCAGCGTCACTGCGAGCGAGAGCCGTGACAATGGATAGACTGTGGACATGACCGATTTCTTCCCTGTGATGATTGCGGGCTTTGCGGCTGCAGTGGGCTTCACACCGATCACCCGCCGTCTGGCCTTTCATTTTGGCGTGCTCGATCAACCGAGCGCGCGCAAAGTCCATCAGCGCCCCACCCCGTTGCTGGGCGGTCTGGCGATCTATGGTGCGCTGGTGCTGGCGCTGGTCTTTTTCAGCCCGCCGTTCTACCTGGTGGAGTTCGGCGCTATCCTGGCGGGAACTACCTGGCTGGTGTTGGTCGGATTTGTAGACGACCGCCAGGGCATGTCGCCCATGGTCAAGATGGGAGGGCAGATCGTCGCCGCCGCGGTGCTGATCGCCGCCGGTATCCATATGCGCATCTTCGACAGCGACATCCTCAATGTCGCGTTGACGCTGTTCTGGATCGTCGGCATCACCAATGCCCTCAACTTCCAGGACAATATGGACGGTTTGGCCGCGGGGATCACGGCGATCGCCTCGCTTTTCTTCTTCGTCATGGCCGTGCGCGAAGAACTCAGCCTGGTCAGCAGTCTGGCGGCGGCCCTGGCGGGCGCATCGGTGGGCTTTCTGCTGTACAATTTCAACCCGGCGACCACCTTCATGGGCGACATGGGTAGCATGGTGCTGGGCTTCCTGCTCGCTGTGCTGGCTATCAAGCTCGACTTTCGCGTGCCCGCCGAACGGCAGGTGATCACCTGGATGGTGCCGGTCGTAGTGCTGGGCCTGCCCATCTTCGACACCACACTTGTCGTCTTCACCCGTCTGCGCGAGCACCGTTCGCCCATGCAGGGCGGCAAAGATCACACGTCGCACCGCTTGGTCAGCCTGGGATTGAGTCAGCGGGCCGCCGTGCTCACGCTCTATGCTGTCAGCATTGCTTTGGGACTGGCCGCTGTCGCGCTCTCCACAGCCAGTATTGAGGGGGGAGTGCGCATCGGCGCAGGCATTGGTCTGGTGACCATTGCTGCCTTTCTGTTCCTGGAACGCACCTACATTCGCAGCAAGCGCGCCCCGTGAGCGTTTGCACACCTGGGGAGGAATCTATGGAGACTCGCCCGACACAGACCTATCTGGTCACTGGCGGCGCAGGGTTTATCGGTTCGCACATCGTGGACGCGCTGGTGCGTGACGGGCATCACGTGCGTGTGATAGACAACTTCTCCACCGGCAAACGCGAGAATCTGTCCTTATCACTCGACCACATCGAGTTGTTCGAAGCGAGCATCACTGACCGGGCTGCCCTGGACGAGGCCATGCAGGGTGTGGACTACGTTCTGCATCTGGCGGCGCTGGCCTCCGTGCCGCGCTCCGTAGATGATCCCCTGAGCTGCCACGAACATAACGTCACCGGCACGCTCAACGTGTTGCTGGCCGCCCGCGACGCGGGCGTGCGCCGCGTCGTCTACGCTGGCTCGTCCTCGGCCTACGGTGATGTTGAGAGCGAATTCAAGGCCGAAGACATGTTGCCACAGCCGCTTTCGCCCTACGCAGCGGCCAAGCTGGCGGGCGAGCACTATTGTCAGGCAGTCGCCTCGGTCTACGGCCTGGAAACCGTGACGGTGCGCTATTTCAACGTCTTCGGCCCGCGCCAGGACCCCCTTTCAACCTATGCCGCGGTGATCCCCAAGTTCGTCACGGCCATGCTGCGCGGCGACCCGCCCCATGTGGAAGGCGACGGCCTGCAGACGCGCGACTTCACCTACATTGACAACGTGGTACACGGTACGCTGCTCGCCTGTCACACGCCGGGCGTGTCTGGCGAAGTCTTCAATATCGCCTGCGGCGGGCAGATCAGCCTGCTGGAGATGATTGACATCCTCAACGAGTTGCTGGGCACGGCCATCGAGCCGGTCTTTGTGGCCCCGCGTCCCGGCGATGTGCGCCATTCGCGCGCGGCCATTGACAAAGCGCGCGCCCGGTTGGGGTACGAACCGCGGATCTCCTTTTCGGAGGGGCTGGCGCGTACTCTGGCCTGGTACCGAACGCAAATGCCCGTCTGACCTGCCCGGCCATGGTTGGGATGCGCGTCGTCCACCTGTCCAAGGTGACTGGCATCGCCGGCTCAGAGAACCATCTGCTCGCCCTGTTGCCGGGACTGCGCGCCCATGACATTGACGCTCGCTTGTGGGCGTTGACCGAACCAGGCAACCCCATAGAGTCGTTGGTCGCGCAGGCGCAGACTCTGAACATTCCGGTGACCCGCCTGACCATTCGTCACGATGCGGACATCACTCTGGTCTGGCGATTGGCGCGCCTGCTGCGTCGCGAACGACCGGATATCGTGCATACTCATCTCATTCACGCCGATCTGTACGGCATCGTCGCCGCCCGCCTGGCGCAAGTGCCCTGCGTGATCAGCTCGCGCCACAACGACGATCGCTTTCGCTATCGTCTGCCAGTGCGCCTGCTCAACCGCCTGCTGTGGCACTGGATCGACGCGGGTATCGCCATCTCGGACGCCATCCGCGACTTCTCCGTCCGGATCGAGGGCGCTCCTGTCAGTCGGATACATACCGTCCATTACGGCCTCGATCCGGCCACTCTGCCCGCGTTGCCAGCAGCGCGTCACGAACTACGGGCAAGCCTGGGGTTGCCCGACGATGCCATACTGATTGGCTCGGCCTGCCGCCTGATTGAGCAAAAGGGGCTGAGTTACGCTCTGCGCGGCTTCGCCAGCGTTGCGCAGGTCTTTCCCCAGGCGCACTACGTCATCGCCGGAGACGGCCCGCTGCGCAGCGATCTTCAACGCCAGGCGGAAATGCTGGGCATCGCCAACCGGGTGCATTTCCTGGGCTGGCAGGATCGCGTGTACCCTGTGTTGGCCAGCCTGGATGTGTTCCTGGCTCCGTCTCTATGGGAAGGCTTTGGCCTGGTGCTGCTGGAAGCCATGGCTTACCGATTGCCGATCATCAGCACCAGAGTCAGCGCGATTCCGGAGATCGTGCGCGATGGGGCAACGGGCTGGCTGATCCCTCCCAAAGATGCCAGCGCACTGGCGGAGGCGCTCCGGGCAGCGCTGGCTGACCCGATGGAACGTCAGCGGCGCGGAGAGCTGGCTCGCCAGCGGTTGGAGAGTGAGTTCACCGTTGCGGCCATGGTAGAGCACACCCTGGCGCTGTACAGGCAATGCCAGAGGCAAGGCTGATGTGCGGTCTGTGTGGCATTCTGCATCTGGATGACACTCCCGTCCCAGCGGACACGCTGGCGGCCATGAATGCCACGCTGACCCATCGCGGCCCAGACCAGGGCGCGGAAATCATCAGCGGGCCGTGCGGTCTGGGTAACCGTCGTCTGGCGGTGCTCGATCTGTCGCCTAGCGGCGCGCTGCCCATGCGCAATGTGTCCGGCACCATCACCCTGGCCTATAACGGCGAAATCTACAACTACCCCGACCTGCGCCACGAACTGGAGCGCAGCGGGTATCAGTTCCGCTCTCGCTCGGATGCCGAAGCTGTCATCGCTCTCTACGAACAACGTGGGCTGGACTTCGTGCGCGCGCTGCGCGGCATGTTCGCGCTATCCCTGTGGGACGCGCCGCGCCGCCGTCTGGTGCTCGCCCGCGACCGTCTGGGCAAGAAACCCCTCTTCTATTATCGCACTGCCCGCCAGTTGCTCTTCGCCTCTGAGATCAAAGCCCTGCTTGCCCATCCCGCCGTGCCGCGTCGGCCCGCCAGCGATGTGTTACCCCTGCTATTGGCTTACGGCTACGTGCCTTCGCCGCGCACGTTCTTTGCGGACATCGTCACTCTGCCCCCCGCCCATCTGTTGGTGTGCGAAGACGGGCGCGTCACCCTCACGCCTTATTGGGAAGCGCCCGCCGCCGCGCCCGCCAACCCCGCAGCCCGTCCAGAAGACTACCTGGACGAACTGCGGGCCGAACTCGAAGAAGCGGTGCGCCTGCGTCTGCTCAGCGACGTGCCCCTGGGGGCTTTCCTCAGCGGCGGACTGGACAGCAGCCTGATCGTGGCGCTCATGGCCCGTCACACCCCTGGCCAGGTCAAGACCTTCGCCATCGGTTTTGCTGGAGAACCATCCTTTGACGAGACACCCTACGCCCGCCAGGTCGCGACTCTGCTGGGCACCGACCATCACGAGTTCATCGTCGAGCCGGACGCGATCGCCCTGCTGCCCAAACTGGTCTGGCATCACGATCAACCCTTCGCTGACTCCTCGGCCATTCCCACCTACCTGGTCAGTCAGCACACCCGCGCACACGTGACCGTTGCTCTCACCGGAGACGGCGGAGATGAGCTATTCGCCGGCTACGAGCGCTTCCGCGCCGCGCATCTGGCCCGCCACTACCAGCGGCTACCCCGTGCCCTGCGCGCTGGCATCCGCCGCCTGGTAGACACCTTGCCCGAAGCCACATCCTATCGGGGTGTGGCGCAACGGGCGCGGCGATTCGTCTACGGGGCAGAGCGAGAGGCGCACGCCGCCTACTTCGACTGGGTGCGCATCTTTGGCGACGCACACCTGGACGCGCTGCTCGTCGAGCCGGTGACGGAAGCGCCGCTGCATCACTTCAGCGCCTACTTCACAGCAGGGGACGGGCGCGATCTGACCGCCCAACTGCTCGATGCCAACCTGCGCTCCTACCTGCCCGATGACCTGCTGGTCAAAGCCGACCGCTGCAGCATGGCCGCTTCGCTGGAAGCACGCTCTCCTTTCCTCGATCATCGGCTGGTGGAGCTGGCAGCGCGCATCCCGTCCAATCTCAAGTTGCGCGGCAGCACAACCAAACTGATCCTTCGGCATCTGGCCAGTGACTTGTTGCCCGCGGACATCATCAACCGGCCCAAGCACGGCTTTGGCGTTCCCATTGGGCGCTGGTTCCGCGCCGATCTGCGCGACTACATGCAGGAGGTTCTGCTCGATCCACACACGCTGGCGCGCGGCTATTTCCGCGAGGAAGCCTTGCGCCTCCTGATTGACGAGCATCTCAGCGGGCGGCGCAATCACGGTCACCGGCTATGGCTGTTGCTGACTTTTGAGTGGTGGCACCGACTGTTCATTGATCCGGCGGAAATACGCGCTCCGTGAGGTGGCAGCCTGTGGACAACACCCGCCCGATCCGTGTCATGCGCATCATCGCCCGGCTGAATGTGGGCGGCCCGGCCATTCACGTGACTTTGCTCACTGCCCACCTGCGCCCGCCCGCCTTCGACAGCACCCTGGTCTGCGGGCACGTCGGCCCCCATGAAGGCGACATGGCCTATCTGGCTGAAGCCTACGGCGTCACGCCGGTCTATGTGCCGGAACTGGGACGTGAACTGTCCCCCCTGCGTGACCTGATCACTCTGTTCAAGCTGTGGCGACTGATGCGGCAGCTGCGTCCGGATGTGGTACATACGCACACCGCCAAAGCGGGCTTTGTGGGCCGGGTCGCCGCCTGGTTGGCCGGTGTGCCGGTGCGCGTGCACACCTTTCACGGGCACGTCTTCCACGGCTACTTCGGGCCGCGCAAGACCGCGCTCTTCCTGACGCTGGAACGCCTGACCGCGCGCCTCACCGATCGGTTGATCACCATCAGCCCGGCGCTCAAGGAAGAATTGGTCTCCGTTTACCACATTGCTCCCGCCGAGAAGATCGCCGTCGTGCCACTCGGCCTGGATCTGTCTCCCTATCTCAGTACGTCACGACATCTGGGTGAGTTCCGCCGTCAACATAAGCTGCCCGCCGATGCACCGCTGGTGGGTATTGTGGGGCGGCTGGTGCCGATCAAAAACCATGCGCTCTTTCTGAAGGCGGCACAGCGCTTGCGGCAGTCGCACCCGGACGCGCACTTCGTCATCATCGGTGATGGCGAACTGCGGGGGTCGCTCGTCGCCCAGGCAAGAGCGCTGGGAATAGCCGACGCGGTGACGTTCACCGGCTTTCTGCGCGATCTGCGCCCGGTGTATAGCGATCTCGATCTGCTGGTGATTTCGTCGGATAACGAGGGGACGCCAGTCTCCATCATCGAAGCGCTGGCCGCGGGGGTGCCAGTTGTCTCGACCGCCGTAGGCGGTGTCCCCGATTTGCTGGATGGCGGGCGTCTGGGCACCCTGGTTCCCCCTGGCGACGCGGACGCGCTGGCGGGGGCAATGGTGAGCGCCTTGCGCGCGTCGCCAGAAGAGCGGTTCGCTCTCCGGCAACAGGTGGGCGAGCAGTTCGGTATAGAGCGCCTGGTGACCGAACTCGGCGCGCTCTACCGCGAGCTGCTGAAGAGCAAGCGGAGCCGCGGATCATGAATGTTTCGTCGGCCCCCGAACGCGTAACGTACCGGCTGGCGCTGGGCGGCTGTCTGGTCATCGGGCTGATTGCTGTCTATTTCTTTACCTTCAACGGCCACGCGATCAGCCGCGATGAATGGTTTCTCCTCGACGCCACAGAGAGTCTGGCGCGGCGCGGCACGCTGGCGCAAAACTATCATTTCGACGCCTACCCGCCGCTGTCGCTGGCAGAAGTATCGCCGCCGCAGGCTGACTTCGAGCCACTGCAACCTGCCCTGGCCGTGCCGCTCTTTCTGATCGCTCAGTCCCTACCCGCAATTGGTCTGGCACACACGGTGTGGCTGTTCAACATATCGGTCACCGCGCTGACAGCGGGCACGCTCTACGCCTACGGGCTGGCGCTGGGCTACCGGGCGCGCGCGGCGGCGCTGGCAGCGCTGGCCTTCGGCGTGGGGACGATTGCCTGGCCCTACAGCCGCACTTTCTTCCGCGAACCTCTGTTGGCCTGGCTGAGCCTGGGCAGCGCCTATCTGGTGCTGCGCACCCGTCAGCGGTTTTCTGCCGGGCAACCTGCCCTGCGGTATGCCATTGCCAGCGTGGGCGGGATCGGGCTGACGCTGTTCGCCAAAGAAGCGGCGCTATTGCTCCTGCCTGCCATATTGCTCGAAGCGCTACCCACCCGACTGGGACATCTGCGCCTGACCCGGCGACAGGTTGTCGCCCTGGCGTTGATCGCACTGGTAAGCGCCGCAGCAGGCAGCATCGCCCTCAATGCGGATACCCTCTTTGGTCTGTCCAACCGCTACGCCTTCGTGCAGCGGTTGCGACAGGCCCGCGCCCACCTGCCCGACCTGGGCGAAGGCGTGCTGGGCTACCTGCTCAGTCCAGGGCGCAGCCTCTGGCTATTTTCGCCAGTGCTCTTGCTCGGCCTGGCCGGACTCCCTCGTCTGGTCCGGCAGGGTCGCTGGCGGCAGATCGCCGTGCCACTGATGGCTCTGGTGAGCATGGTCATCGGCTACGCCGCCGTGCGCGGTGCCGATCAATGGTACGGTGGGCGGGGCTGGGGGCCGCGCTATATGGTTCCGCTCACGCCCTTTCTGGCGCTGTGGCTGCTTCCCGTGAGCGATATGCTTGCGGCGCGGGGGGCACCTCGCCGGGCGCAGATCGGCGCGTTGCTAGTGCTGGCACTGAGCATGGCTGTACAGGTGCTGGGCACTTTCGTCCCCCTCGACGCCTACGATCGCACCCTCGCCAGCCAGACTCCGCCAGTAATCGCCTGGGAAGAGGGAGCCTGGTCGCCGCGTTGGTCTCAACTATGGGTCTCGGCCCAACTGATCGGCGATGTGCAGCCAGATATCGCCTGGCGACACGCCGTGGGCCGGGAAGTCTGGCTGTTGCCTGCCCTGAGCGTGACGCTGGCACTTGCCGCCCTGGGCGGGGCAACATGGCTGACCCGTCACCAGAACCTCGACAGGCGTAAGACAGCTATGAGCATGGGTGCATTGATTCTGGGTACGGTGCTGATGCTGCTGGCCGGATTGTACGGTATCCGCCGTGACCCACGTTACTACGGCGACTTTGCACCGGCGCGGGCGTTGCTGGCCGCTCTGCAGCATGAGGCCCGCAACGACGACGTGATCGTGCTCAACAACAGCACCTATACCGCCTTCTTCATGAACTACTACAAGCGTTCCGCTCCCATCGTCTACACCTTGCCCCCTGCCCCCGGCGAACGCTACAGCCCCGAACAAGCGCCAGAACTGGTCTCCAGCAATCCAGACGAGTTGATCCACTACTCCTCGGCCCTGGTTGCTGGTGCGTTGGCGCAGGATCACGACCGATTGTGGCTGGTGCTGGAGAGCAGCCGCGCCATGCCTTGGTCGGTGCGCCCGCTTGAACACTATCTGGCGCGCCATGCCTTCCCTGTGCGTGAAATTGCCCCCACTGACCTGGCCCGCGCCGTGCTGTTCGATCTCACCGCCGCGCCACCCCCCACCCTGGCCGCCTGGCCCGACTATCTCACCGACATGCGCTTTGGAGAGAGTGTCCGTCTGATCGGCTTCGACCTGCCCGATCACGGTCTGGCCCGCGCCGGAGACACGCTGACCGTCTCCCTGCTATGGCAGGCTCTCGCGCCGACTGCGCAAGACTACACAGTCGCACTGCTGGTGTTGTCCCCGGACGGCAGACTGGTAGCACAACGCGATGCGCTGCCGGTCAACGGCTTTGCGCCGATGTCCACCTGGGCACCGGGAACGCTGATCCGCGACAATCATGGTGTCGCCCTGCCCGCTGACCTGCCCGCTGGAGACTACGAGCTGTGGCTGGCTGTCTACTGGTGGCAGACGCCCGGCGACCGCCTGCCGGTAACCGACAGCGCCGGTGCGTTCCTGGGCGATCACGCGGTGCTGGCGAGGCTCACCGTGCGCTGAACGTTCGTCAGCTTGTGTGCGACGGGTTATACTTCGCTGCGGTTAACCAGCCATATCCCTGCGGAAGAGCATCATGTCAGACCTGCGTCCCGACTCAGCCCGCGTCTTAGAGTTTCTCGTCGAGTTGCTGAACACACCCAGCCCGACCGGTTACTGCGCAGAAGCGATCGCCTGTGTCCAGCGAGCCTTCGCCGCGCTGGACATTCCCAACCTGTCCTTTGAGCACACGCTTAAAGGCGCGTTGATCATCCGCTGGCCCGGCGAGCGCCACGATGCGCCGCGTGGCCTGACCGCTCATGTGGACACGCTCGGCCTGATGGTTAAGGAGATCAAGTCCAACGGTCGCCTCAAGCTGACACAGATCGGACACTTCATGTGGAACGCTGTCGAATTCGAGGGCGTGACCATTCACACAGCGGGTGGACAACGCTACCGCGGCACAGTTGTCCCCTTGCATGCCAGTGTTCACATCAGCCGCAAGGGGAGCGAGGAAAAACGCACCGAGGAGACGATGGAAGTGCGCCTCGACGCCCGCGTCCAGAGCGCCGCGGACATCCGTGCGCTGGGCATCGAGGTAGGCGACTTTGTGTCCATTGACCCGCGCGTCGAGCTGACCGACACCGGTTTCATCCGCTCCCGCCATCTGGACGACAAGGCGGGCGTGGCTGCCATTTACGGAGCCTTCCTGGGACTCCATCAGGCTGGTCTGCGCCCGTCGCAGACGGTCACCGTGCTCATCGCCACTTATGAAGAAGCCGGGCACGGCGGCGCTGCTGGATTCCCCGCCGATTTGCAGGAACTTGTCGCTGTAGACATGGCTGCCGTCGGGGAGGGTCAGAATTCCGATGAGTTCAGCGTGGGCATCTGCGCCAAGGACGCGCGGGGGCCGTATCACGTCGGCCTGACGCAAAAATTATGTGCGCTGGCCCGTCAGGAAGATATTCCCTACAAGGTGGACGTGTATCCGTATTACAGTTCCGACGGAGAAGCCTACTGGTTCAGCGGCGGCCAGGCTCAGGTTGCGCTGATCGGGCCGGGCGTAGACGCTTCGCATGCCTACGAGCGCACGCACCAGGACAGCGTGTTGCACTGCGCTCATCTACTGGCTCATTATCTGCGCGCTTGAGAGACGGAGGAGGGGAAGGACATGCCTGTGCGCGGCGTACTGTTCGACATGGGCGGCACGCTACTTCACTACAGTGCTCCCGGTGCCAACTGGGAAGACACCGAGAAGATCGGGGCGGCTGGCGTTTACGCCCTGTTGCAGGAAACCGGTTATGAGCTGCCGCCCCGCGAGCAGGCACTGACTCAGGCATGGCATCACGCCCGCGAGCTGTGGGCATCCATTGTGGCTCAGGGGCGACAGGTGCAAAACTTCCGGATTGAGCAACAGATCGAGCAGATGGTTGCCCTGTGGAACGTGCCCGACCTGCCCCCGCCTTTGGTCCAGCGTGCCGCTCACGCCTATATGTCCTCCATTCAGGCTCACGTGCGACCGCTGGACGGCGCAGCCGAGACGCTGGCCGCTCTACGCAGGCAGGGACTGCGCGTCGGGTTGATCTCCAACACGCACTGGCCGGGGCACTATCACGTCGCCGACCTGGAACGCTTCGCCCTGTTGCCACATCTGGAGCACCTGGTATTTTCCGCCGACGTGGCCGCCTGGAAGCCGGGGGAACAGATATTCGCGCTGAGCCTGGAAGCGCTGGGTCTCGCGCCGGACGAAGCGGTATACGTAGGCGACACGCTGTACTTCGATGTGTGGGGCGCACAGGGGGCGGGCCTGCGGGCTGTGTGGATCGAACAGCCTCACCGCTGGTTGCCGGATGGCCTGGAAGTGACGCCCGACGCGACCATCCGCGCCTTGGCTGAACTGCCAGCAATCGTGCGCCGCTGGCTGTGAGACCCTGCCCTGCAAAGGACAACTGTTGATGCCACAGACCGCGCCCTCGCCCAAGCAACCCTCGCCACCTGCCACTCACGTCCGGCTGCGCGGCTGGCTGATCGTGTCCGCGCTGCTGCTGATCGTGATCGGTGCCGGGGTATTCTATTACCTGCTGCGTCCCCTGGACGCGCCCATTCCGGCGGGCGCAGGCAGTCACTACCAGGGCCTGGAACAGGGCTACACCTCACAGGGTTTCCCGCGGCTGGGTCGCGCCGATGCGCCCGTGCTGATAGAGGAGTTCTCCAGCTACGCCTGTCCGCATTGCCGCGAGTTCCACGAAGGGCGTTTCGTCACCCTGCTGGACGCTATTGGTGCGGGGCGGGTGCAGTTCGTTTTCATCCCCATCCCGAACATCGGTTGGGGAGCCGGGGACGCAGCGAAGGGAGCGCTCTGCGCCGGTGAACAGGGACAATTCTGGACGATGACCGACGTGCTGTTCGACTGGCAACGGCGCTTCCTCACCTCTACGTTCGACATGCGCCGCATTCGCAAGGGTGCGCAGGCGCTGGGTCTGAACATGGCCGCTTTCGACGCCTGTCTGAAGCGTGACACAGTGCAACTTGTGCTGGAACAAGCCCGCCAGGAATTCACCCGCCGCGGATTGACGGGCACCCCCAGCTTCTTCATCAACGGGCGAAAGGTGGAGGATTACCACGAGCTAGACGCCCTGGTTTCGCCACAAGGAGACGATAGCACCGCGCCATGACCGATCTGACGACGCCCATCATTGTGGACGGGCATCTGGACATCGCCTGGAACTACTTCAACAACCACCGCGACTTCCGGCAGAGCGCCTGGGCACGACGCCACCAGGAAAGCGACCCCGTCTTCCTGCAGCGCTATGGGCGCAGCATGGTCGGCTTGCCGGAACTGCTGGTGGGGCGGGTGGCAGTAGTCTGCGCCTCGATCTTCGTGACGCCTGCCTGGAGCAAGATGTATCCGGACGAGCAGGTCGTCTACACGACTCCCGAAGAAGCCCATCACTGGGGCAGGCAACAGCTTGCCTATTATCATCGCCTGGCCGAAGAAGAACCGCGCCTGCACCTGATCCTGACACAAGCCGACCTGGACGCCGTGCTTGACACCTGGCACGAGGGCAGTGATGTCACCGAGCACCGCCTGGGCCTGATGATTGGCATGGAAGGGGCCGATCCCATCCTGGAACCAGCCCAGCTCGAAGAATGGTACGCCGAAGGGCTGCGCGTCGTCGGCCCGGCCTGGACACAGACGCGCTACAGCGGAGGCACCAAAGCGCCCGGCCCATTGACTGACCTGGGACGCGCCCTGCTGGAAGTCATGGCCGACCTGCGCATGGTGCTCGACCTGGCGCACATGGCCCCCGAAGCGAGCCTGGAAGCGCTCGATCGCTATGACGGCCCGCTCTTCGCCAGCCATGCCAACCCGCTGCGCTTCCGCCCCGACCGACCCGATCGCAATCTCTCCGACGATCTGATCCGACGCATCGCCGAGCGCGACGGCGCAGTCGGGGTTATGCCGTACAATCTGTTCCTGCTGCCCGACTGGCGTCTCGGCGATCGCAAAGATGCCGCCACCATGGAGCACGTGATCGCCGCGATTGATCACGTCTGCCAGATCACCGGCAGCGCCCGCCATGTAGGTATTGGCAGTGACTTCGACGGAGGCTTTGGGGCAGCCTCCACGCCCCTTGAATTCGAGACATCCGCCGACCTGTGGGCCATCGGTCAGGCGCTGATGGCACGGGGTTATACGTCGGCTGATGTGGCGGCGATCCTGGGCGGGAATTTCTTGCGCATCTTGCGGGCCGGACTGCCGGCCTGACAGCGAGGGGGCATGCAACGCTTTAGCGAGATCAGCATCACCATCGGCGCGCTGGGGATTGTCATCACCCTTATCGGCCTGTTTCCGGGCATCGTGGGCCTGGAAGCTGCGGCGGGCGTGGGGGTGCTGCAGGTGCTGGTCATTCTGCTGGGTTTCAGCATCCTGTTTGCCAGCGCCTTCTTCTTTGTCAAGAAAGCGTTCTATGAGGGGCAACCCGCCACGCTGGCCCAGGAGATCGGCATCCGCCTGACGCTCACCGGCCTGCTGATCGCCGGAGCTGCCGGTCTGGCCGACGTGCTGGGCTTCGGCAGCCATCCTTCTACCCCGGAAACGCGCCCCTTCCTGGGCCGCCTGCAGGCGATTGTTTTCATCGGCGGAATTCTGCTCGCGTCATCGGGCGTGCTGGTCTACGCCCTGTTTGGCCCACCCCCTCCCCTTGACGGCGAAGATACGCCCGAAAACGGGAACTCTTTTCCCCCGGCATGATGTGCACAGTGTCAGCGCCTGAAAGTGTAGACCACCGCTGCCCCCACGATCGCCGCATCAGCGAGCATCCACAGCAGCGCCCAGGCTGCCGCCGGGCCGCCCACCTGTTCGGCCATGGCGCTGGCATCGTTGAACGGCAGCAGGGTGCCGGGCAGGGTGACGATGCGCAACAGTACCCAGGCATCGCTGATGGCCTGCAGACCAGTGAGGAAAGCCAGGAAGGTCAACACAACCAGCACCACGTCGCGCCGCGCCCGCAGGCCCAAAGCCACCAGTACCAGCGCGCTGCCCAGCCCCACCAGGAGCGTCAGCAGCGAGCCGTCGCTGGCGAAACGGGCAAACAGCATTCCAGCCAGCGCTGCCACGCCTGCTCCGGCCAACCGTCCGCGGTCGGTTTCGCGGGTGAGGATCAGATAGACCGCCAGCAGCCCTGCCGCGCTCACCAGGGCGATCTGCAGCGCGGACAGGTCCGTCGGGCGCAATCCCGCATACGCCAGACTGAGTATCCCCAAGAAGATGCCCAGCCCCACTGCCACACGCCCTGGCTGCTGCACGCGGTGTGTCAAAGTCAGCAGCCCCGCGCCAAAGAGCGCCGTGCCCAGGTAACCGGCTTGAATGACCACGAAGGGTATCCCTCCGCGAGTATAGGCCAGGCCTGCACCACGGCGCGTCACCTCGAAACGCAGGAATTCGCCGCCCGTCAGCTCAGCCGCCAGACCGTGCCCCAGTTCGTGGATCATCGTCACGAACAGGCGAAAAGGCAGCATGAGCCAGTACAGTCCCTCGACCTGCCACAAGATCAGCGCTACCATGAACGTTGCCAGCGCCAACGCCAGGTCGCGCTGTTTGCGGCGCGCTGCAGTATTCGCTCTCATCGTCTGCTCCCGCTTCAAACTCCCCTTTGGGAGTGGAAAGGATAGGCCCGATGTCAGACTCAACGCCCCCCGAACTGCTGCGCTTTGGCACAGTAGGCAGTCCCTCGACGACACCACAGCCGGGCACACCTGCAGCCGTCGGCTACTCACGGCTGCTTGGCCTGGATCATCTGGAAATCGCTTGGGTGCAGAGTGTGCGTGTCTCCGACGACACCTGCGCGGCCATCAAGGCCGCGGCGCAGGAGCACCAGGTGACGCTTAGCATTCACGCTCCCTACTATATCAACCTGAATAGCCAGACGCCCGAACTCATGCGCAAGAGCGACGAACGTTTGCTGGCTGCCGCTCGCAAGGGCTTTCTGGCCGGCGCGCGCGACATTGTCTTTCACCCTGGCTCCTATCACGACCAGCCTCCTGAACAGGTCTACGAGCGCGTCGCCCAAAAGTTGCGGGAACTGCGGGCCATCCTCGACGCGGAAGGCGTAGACGTGATCCTGCGACCGGAGACAATGGGCAAACCCGCCATGTTCGGCTCACTCGATGAGGTGCTGCAACTGAGTCGCGACATTCCTGGTGTGCTACCCTGCATAGATTTCGCGCACCTGCACGCCCGCACCGGTCAGTTCAATAGCTACGATGAATTCATGAGTATCCTGGACGCTGTCGAGGCAACGCTGGGCGAGCGCGGGTTGCGCCAGTTTCACGCGCACCTGTCCGGCATTGCCTACGGCCCGCGCGGCGAGCGTCACCACTTGCCGCTCAATGAAGCGGACCTGCGCTATCGGGAATTACTGCAGGCACTGATTGACCGCGGCGTGCAGGGCACCATCGGCGTCGAAGCGCCCGAACCTTTCCACGTGGCCGATGCGCTGACGTTGCAGGCCACCTACCGACGGCTCTTGCAGAACAGCGCGACCGAGGATGAGAACTCGATGAGAAACAGTGAGGAAGCGTAGGTCAAACGTTTGGTGCGCCCGCCTGGGAGCGGTATATTTGAGAGGCGCGGCGACTGGCTCCGGCCAGTCTGCCAGAGAAATTGAGTCAAGGCGCCGTTCTCTATGAAATCAGACTACGGCAGTCTCAGACGACGCACCAGCGATGCAGGCTGGCAGTGGCTGTTGATCGGGCTGGTGCTGGGGATAGGCTTTTCAGCAGTGCTATGTATGGGAGCCTATGCGATAGGAGCGCTGTCGTTCCCCATTCTGGAAGAAGGCACCGCCACCCCGCAGGTGCAGATTATGCCCAACGAAACCGAGGTGGCGCTGCAGAATGCCCTGCAACAGACGCAACAAGCAGCCACCCAGGGCGCAGCAACTATCCCGGTCGCTCCGGAAGTCTCGCTAACTCCCGGAGAGGGACTGCCTGAGGAGTCCCAGACACCGGGCAGCGATACGGTCGCTATTTCCAGCCCTACCCCGTCACCTTTGCCCGGCGCTGAGTTGAGCAGCGAGAATACACCTGCTCCTCAGGGCGATGCAGCGGTGGCCCGCACAATTGCCACCCAGACTCCCCCAGAAGCAGCCGCAGCGGCAGCCGTAGACACCCCCGTCGTGGGCACACCCCCGCCCGGCCAGGAAGCGCCCGCCTTGGGCCTGCCCCAGGCCCCCGCCATTCCGCCAGAACTGGACGCCATCAAGACCGACATGGTGCGCGTGACCGGCGGCACGTTCATGATGGGCACTACCGTTGAAGAAGCGACACAGGCCATGCAGGAGTGCGCCGTTTACGGCAAGACCTGCGAGGACTTTAGCTGGGTCTCAGACTCAACGCCGCCCCATCAGACCACCGTGGACAGCTTCGATATGGAAATCTACGAAGTGAGCGTGGCACAGTACGTGACCTTCCTCAACTGGAAGGGCCCCAACAGCCACAAGACGGGGTGCCAGGGGCAACCGTGCGTGCAGACGATGCAGGAGCAGGAGAACAGCTACATTAGCTTTGACGGCACGACCTACACCGCCCGCAACGAGATTCTGGCCCAGCACCCGGTGATCTACGTGACCTGGTGGGGTGCGGTCGAGTATTGCAATGCCCTCAACCGGCGTCTGCCCACCGAAGCCGAATGGGAACGCGCCGCGCGCGGCCCACAGAACCTGATCTATCCGTGGGGCTTCGAGTTCGACGGACAGCGGGCCATGTCTTCGATTATCCAACCGGCTAGCACTGTGCCAGTGACCAGCTATCCCAACGGAGTCAGCCCCTACGGCATCTACAACATGGCGGGCAATGTCTCGGAATGGGTGTATGACTGGTACCAGGCCAACTACTACACCGAAAAGCTCAACGCGCCCGAACCCAACCCCAAGGGACCGGTCGCCGGTACCGAAAAAGTCCACCGCGGCGGCAGTTGGGACACCATCCCGCTCTTCCTGCGCGCGGTGCACCGCATGAGTCGGCCACCGGGCAGCCCCACCGCAGCGATTGGTTTCCGCTGCGTGGCCGATGTCGCGCCCACGGAGCCTGTCGCGCCAGCGGGCGGGGTGAGCGGACAGACCAACTCCGGCGGAGGTGCGCCGACCCTGCCGCCCGCGCCGACACAGCCGCTACCGCCCACCAGTACACCCACCGTCAGCGGCCCAACGCCCACTCTGGCCCCCGGCTAAAGCGGTATGCAGACTCTCCACACGGCCCTGTCTGTTCGTAGTCAGGGCCGTTGTCTTTTTTCGCCCACACCGCGCTATAATCGAGGTGTTTGAGCGCCGGACGCAGGGAAGGAAGTAGAGCCATCTCATGAAGATCGCCATCGGAGCTGATCATGCCGGCTTTCCGCTCAAGGCAGCGCTGGTGCGCTATCTGGAACAAAGCGGGCACACTGTGATTGATGTCGGCACAGACAATGCTGAGGAACCCAAAGATTATTCGGATTATGCCGAAGCTGTCGCGCGGCAGATACTGGCTGGTACCGCCGAGCGCGGCATCGTGGTCTGCGGCAGCGGTGTAGGTGCGAGTATCGCCGCCAACAAGATACCTGGCATCTACGCTGCCCTGTGTCACGATACCTATTCGGCCCATCAGGGCGTAGAACACGATAATATGAATGTGTTGTGTCTGGGCAGTCGCGTCATCGGCCCGGCTCTGGCGCAAGAGCTGGTGGAAGCTTTTCTCGGCGCGCAGTTCCAGGCCCAGACGGAACGTTTCGTGCGCCGCCACGAGAAAGTGCGCGCCCTGGAAAGCAACCGCTCCCACCCTTAGCGTATTCTACCGATCAACCGGAAAGGGTACCTGGCTATGCCTGGGGCTACACTCCGGTTTGATCTGTTTTGAGGAGGCATGATGCATGGCTAACCCTTTGATCGAAGTGCAGAAGTGTGGGCAAAGCATCTGGATGGATTACATCAAGCGCAGCCTGATCACGTCTGGCGAGCTTGAACGATTGATCGCCGATGGCATCATGGGCATGACATCCAACCCCACTATTTTCGCCAAGGCCATCGGCGACAGCGAAGAATACGACGAAGCGATCTCAGCATTGCTCGACCGCGATGTGTTGGAAATTTACGAAGCGCTCGCCATCGCCGATATCCAGGCCGCCGCCGACGTGTTGCGCCCGGTCTATGAACGCACACAGGGCGAAGACGGGTACGTCAGCCTGGAGGTATCGCCCTTCCTGGCATATGACACTCAGCAGACGCTCAGCGAAGCCAAGCGCCTCTTCCAGGCCGTCAACCGCCCCAACGTGATGATCAAAATCCCTGGCACACCTCAGGGGCTTCCCGCTATTGAGGAAGCCATCGCGGCGGGGGTGAACGTCAACGTGACGCTGCTCTTCTCCGTCCCCAACTATATCGAGGTAGCTCAGCGCTACATCCGTGGCCTGGAGCGCCGCCTGGAGGCCGGAGAAGACATCTCTCACGTGGCGTCGGTGGCCAGTTTCTTCCTCAGCCGCATTGACACGGTAGTAGATAACATCCTGGAGAACAACATCCGTGCCGGGCGGCTACGCGGTGGCTTCGATTACGTGCAGACCAACCGCAACCTGCTGGGCAAGGCAGCCATTGCCAGCGCCAAACTGGCCTATGCACACTTCAAGGAAATCTTCGAAAGCGAGCGCTTCGCCCGGCTGCGCGAGCATGGCGCGCGCGTACAGCGTCCGCTGTGGGCCAGCACCAGCACCAAGAACCCCAACTATCCCGACACCTATTACGTGGACACGCTCATCGGCCCGTATACGGTCAACACGCTGCCGCCACAGACGATCGCCGCGTTCCGCGATCACGGCACAGTGGCACCGACCCTGGAAGAGGGAATAGACGAGGCCCGCGACGTGATGGTCAAGCTGGCCGAAGTCGGCGTGCGCATGGACAAAATCGTGCAGCAACTGCAGGGTGACGGTGTGGAAGCCTTCGCCAACGACTTCCGCCGCCTGCTGGAAGCCATCGAGGGCAAGAAACAGGTCTTGCTGACTGGCGTGATCAAGCGTCAGCGCCTGGATTGCGACGCCTATGAAGACGACCTGCGCGAGGTCATCGCCCAACTTGACCGGCAGAAGATCGTCCGCCGCATCTGGGACAAAGACCCGTCGGTGTGGAAAGAAGAAGCCAGCCATCAGGCCGTGATCAGCTCGCGCCTGGGCTGGCTCGATGTGATCTACGCCGAGGAGGAGTTCTTCGCGCCAGTGTACCGCCTGCGCGACGAAGTGCGCGCCCGCGGCTACCGTCATGCGCTGCTGCTGGGCATGGGCGGCAGCAGTCTGGCCGCCGAGGTGATGCGTCAGACATTCGGCGTCCTGGAAGGATACCCCGACCTGATCGTGCTGGATACCACCGATCCCCAGGCCATCGCCCTGGCCAGCCAAGCCATTGACCTGGATAAAACGCTCTTCATCGTCTCCACCAAGTCCGGCAGCACGACAGAAACCATCTCGCTGTACAAGTACTTCTACAGCCTGGTCGAAGCGCGCCAGGGCGAGCGCGCTGGCGAGCAGTTCTGTGCCATCACCGACGCCGGCTCACCCCTGGAGAAGATCGCGCTCGACAGGAAGTTCAAGTACCTGTTCCTCAACCCGCCCGACATCGGCGGGCGCTATAGCGTGCTCAGCTACTTCGGTCTGGTGCCCGCAGCCGTGATGGGGCTGGACCTGGATCGCCTGCTGAGCAGCGCCCGCAATATGGCTTCGGCCTGCGCGCGCAACGTGCCCACGACCAGCAACCCGGCTGTCTGGTTGGGCGCAGCCATGGGTTACCTGGCCCAGCAGCGCCGCGACAAAGTATGCCTGGTGGCCTCGCCGCAGATCAGCAGCTTTGGACTGTGGGCAGAGCAACTGATCGCCGAGAGCACTGGTAAAGAGAACAAGGGCATCGTGCCCGTAGCCGGAGTCGTGCCCGAAGACCCGCGCGACTTCGACGACGACCGCTTCTTCGTCTATCTGCGGCTGGATGGACCGCCTGCCCCACTGGATCAGCTTGTCGAAGACCTGAAGATCGCCGGTCACCCTGTGCTCACGCTGAATCTACGCGACGCCTACGACCTGGGAGGCGAATTCTTCCGCTGGGAACTGGCCACGGCCATCGCGGGACACTTGCTGCAGATCAACCCCTTCGACCAGCCCAACGTGCAGGAGAGCAAGGCCAACACCAAGCGCCTGTTGGACTACATCGCCGAGCACGGCACCCTGCCGGAAGAAACGCCTTTGCTAGAAGAAAACGGCCTGAAGCTCTACGCCGACCGCAAGACCGCCGAGACCCTGCGCCGTATCGTCCGGCAGCGTCGTTTCGACTACGGTGAACTGGTGAACATGCTGCTGGCGCACATGAGCCGGGCGCAGTCAGGCGACTACATCGCCCTGATGGCTTATCTGGCTCCAACCCCGCGCCACACGCAATTGCTGGAAGCCATCCGCCAGGAACTGCGTCACGCCACCACCCGCGCTGTCACGCTCGGCTATGGGCCGCGCTTCCTGCATTCTACGGGGCAACTGCACAAAGGCGGCCCCAACAACGGCGTGTTCATCCAGATCACCGTCGAGAACAACGAGCAGATCCCCGTCCCCGGCGAACCCTACGACTTCATGCTGCTGAAACGTGCCCAGGCGCAGGGCGACCTGGAGGCGCTGCTGGCCAAGAAACGCCGTGTTGTGCGGTTCCACCTGCCCGAAGGCAGTGTCTCCGAAGGCCTGGTGCGGCTTCTGGGAGCTATCAAGATGGCCGCAGCCAAGAAGCGCGGCTGGTAGACTCCGCTGACTGCGACGCCGCGCGGGGTCTCACCCGGTTGGGGGTGAGGCCCCGCTTTGCTGCAGGGCATCTTCCGCCTCAGGGGTCTGAAGCGGACGAGGCGTATTGGTGGGCAACGGGGATGGAGTGATCCCCTCCGGACTGTCGGTCACAGGCAGGGTCGGTTGGAGCAACGCATCCTTGGTCGCTGTGAGCTTGAAGATGGCTGTCGCCGCGTAATCGGGCGAGGTAGCCCCGCCCGCTGAATCGTTCATCAGAACATAAAGGCCGCCCACCAACAGAGCGAGCGCCACACCGGTGAGGAGCAGGCCCGCCGTGACCCAGGTGAACCAACCGCCAGGCCGTCCCCCGCGCCGTCGTCGCCGCACGCCGACAGGAACAGCCCCCAACGAGCGTGACACAGGGGCAGGAGCCTGGCTGACTGCAACACCCGCGTCGGGGCGGCGCAACAGGACGCGCGACGTATCCAGGCGGCGGCGCTCGGCACTGGCCCGCAGACGCTCCGTCAGCGATGGCTCGGTCTCTACCATCGTGGCAGGGACAGCGTGACCACCGCCCGTCTGCTCAATGGCGTGTTTGAGCGCTTCAGCCAGCGCTGTAGCCGTCTGATAGCGGTTTTCCGGCTTCTTCTCCAGCGCCTTGAACAGCACATTCTCCACGGCGCGTGACAGGGCAGGGTTGATCGCACAGGGAGAGGGCGGCGGCTCGGTGACGTGTTTGACCGCCACACTGTACGGCGTTTCCCCCTCAAAGGGGCGCACGCCGGTCAACATCTCGAACAATACCACTCCCAGCGCGTAGACATCCGAGCGCCCGTCGAGTTGGTGTCCCTGCGCCTGCTCTGGAGACATATACGAAGGCGTGCCCACCACCCCCGTAGTCGTCAGCGGCTCGGTGTTGTGCCCCATCAGTCGGGCAATGCCAAAGTCCGTCAGGTAGGCGTCGCCATTGGCGTCAAGCAGAATATTGCTGGGCTTCAGATCGCGGTGTAACACGCCCTGGCGGTGCGCGTAATCGAGCGCAGGCGCTATCTGCAGGGCGATCTGCAGGGTCCGCTCTGGCGAAATGGGACCGGCGGCCAGCATATCGTCTACCGAGCCGCCTTCCATGTAGCGCATCACCAGATAGGGGATGCCCTGGTATTCGCCGTAGTCGTGCACCGGCACGATGGCGCGATGCTCCAGGCGGGCGACAATGCTCGCTTCGCGCTTGAAGCGATCCAGCGAAGTAGCCTGATTGAGCAGCTCCGGAGGCAACACCTTGAGCGCTACGTCGCGATCCATGGAGATCTGATGGGCGCGGTACACGGTGGCCATGCCGCCCCTGCCGATCTCTTCGCGGATCGTGTAGCCCCCGATTGTCGCCCCAACCGCGAATGCTTCCATTGTCTGCTAACGCCCTAAAGCGCACTCTGCATAAGTAATACGCTTTCACGGGCGACTATACACTGTTCCGCCCCAAGTACGCCAAAAAAAAGAGCGGCCCCACCTTTCGGCAGGGCCGCGTCGCATCCTCGTGAGCAGACCGGTTTAGTACTCCGGCATCGAAGGCGTCGAAGCCGGTTTCTCTTCCGGAATGTCGGTGATGAGCGCTTCGGTGGTGAGGATCATGCCCGCGATGCTGGCGGCATTCTCCAGAGCGCCCTTGGTCACCTTGGCCGGGTCAATGATACCCGCCTTGATCATGTCCACGAACTCGCCGCGCATTACATCGAAACCGATGTTGGGGTTGTTCTGCTTCTTCTGCTCGGCGATCACCTGCTCCTGGATCACGCCACCGTCATAGCCGGCATTCTCCACAATGCCGCGCAGCGGCATCTGCAGGGCCTTGCGCACGATCTTGACACCAGTGTTCTCGTCGTCGTACTCCATCTTCAGGTCGTCAAGAGCGCTCATGGCGTTGATCAGGGCCACACCACCGCCAGGCACGATGCCTTCCTCAACCGCGGCACGGGTCGCGCTCAGCGCATCCTCCACGCGATGCTTCTTTTCCTTCAGCTCGACCTCGGTCGCCGCACCCACACCGATCACCGCCACGCCACCGCTCAGCTTGGCCAGACGCTCCTGCAGCTTCTCGCGGTCGTAGTCGGAGGTCGAGTTCTCGATCTCGACGCGGATTTCCTCGATACGGCCCTTGATCTTGCGCTCGTCGCCCGCGCCGTCCACAATGGTGGTCTCGTTCTTGGTCACCACCACCTTGCCCGCGCGACCCAGGTCGTCAATGGTCGCGGTTTCGAGCTTGCGGCCCATTTCCTCGGTGATCACCTGGCCGCCGGTCAGGATGGCGATGTCCTGCAGCATGGCCTTACGCCGATCGCCGAAGCCGGGGGCCTTCACCGCCACCACGTTCAACATGCCACGCAGCTTGTTCAGCACCAGCGTCGCCAGCGCTTCGCCGTCCACGTCCTCGGCGATGACCACCAGCTCGCGCTTGCCGATCTGCAGCAGCTTCTCCAGAATCGGCACCAGGTCTGCCGCCGCGGAGATCTTCTTGTCGTGGATCAGGATGTAAGCATCCTCGATCACGCATTCCTGCGTCTCAGGATTGGTGATGAAGTAGGGCGAGATGAACCCACGGTCGAACTGCATACCCTCGACGTACTCGGTCTCGAACTCCAGACCCTTGCTCTCCTCGACCGTGATCACGCCGTCCTTGCCGACCTTGTCCATCACGTCAGCAATCAGATCGCCAATCTCGCGATCCTGGGCGCTGATCGCCGCCACCGAGGCGATCTCTTCCTTGGTGGTGATCGGGATGGCCATCTCGCTCAGGCGCTTGGAAACCACCTGCGCCGCTGCCTCGATACCACGCTTCAGCAGCATGGGGTTGGCTCCCGCGGCCAGGTTGCGCAGACCCTCGGTGACCATGTAGTAGGCCAGCACCGTCGCCGTGGTGGTACCGTCGCCAGCGATGTCGTTGGTCTTGGTCGCCGCTTCCTTCAGCAGTTGAGCGCCCATGTTCTCAAAGGGGTCTTTCAGCTCGATTTCCTTGGCGACCGACACACCATCGTGCGTGATAGTCGGGGCACCCCACTTCTTGTCCAGCGCCACGTTACGGCCCTTCGGCCCCAGCGTCGTCATGACCGCGCGGGCCAGCATGTCAATACCGTTCTTCAGGCTACCGCGGGCTTCCTGATCGAAGATCAACTGCTTGGGCATTGCTCGCTCTCCTTAGCACTTGCAGACATCCAGCAATTCGTACAGGGCATACACAGACACAGTTGGAAAAGCTCAGTGCAAGTTATGCTCCCTCTCCTCGCTGGTGCTCCGTAAACTGTTGTGCTGCCTCTCAAACAGGTTCGCGTTAGCACTCTCAAGTCCAGAGTGCTAAACCGAGCCTGATCTTAGCAACGCGCTCGCGCGCTGTCAAGCTCAATTTAGCACTCTGAGCCCTTGCGTGCTAACTTTTCGCGTTAGAAATGCATATAAAATTCTGCCAGCAGGCTGTCACTGTTCGGCGCTCTGCGTATCTGCGGCGGGACTGCGCACCCCACATGACTGCAGCGCCGCGATGAAGCTGGCCTGGCGGCGCGCATCCTCGCGTTGTAACGCGATCTGATAGCCTTGCTGCAGGTACGGGATGGCCAGGTCGCACCGCCCCAGCGATGCCTGCGAGTGCCCCAACTGGTAGAAATCGTCAGGGTCTTGCGAGCCAAGCTCAATTGCCCGCTGCAGGTTGACCGCCGCCGTCACGAAATCGCCATCGCTCCATTGCAGCCCGCCCAGATACGACAGACAGGGGATATTGTTGGGATCAACGTCCAGGCAGCGCCGGTAGTACTCAAACGCGCGGTCGAAGTCCCCGTTGCGCGTATAAGCGTTCCCCAACGAAAAGAGCACGGTCGTGTCGCGAGGATTGCGCTCGACGATGGACGATAGCACCGCGATCGCCTGATCAATTTCGCCTAACGCAATGTAGTTGTTCGCCAGCTCCACTGCGATGTAGGGTTGGTTGGGCGCGCGCTGCAGCGCAGCCAGATAGGGTTGCAGCGCTTCTTCCCAGCGCCCCTGATTGGAATAGAGCAGCCCCAGGTTACGAAAGGCATCCGCGACGGCTATCCCTTCGGTGTCCAATTCCAGCGCCCGTTCCAGGTACATCTGAGCCGTGTCATACTGACCCAGGTCCTGGTAGATTTCTCCTAGAAAGGCGTAGGTGGGCGCATAGGTCTCGTCGAGCGCCCGCGCGTGTAGTGCCGAAGCTAGCGCTTCGCCGTACCTGCCCATCCAGTCGAGCGCCCGCGCGCGAATGGCCCAACCGTCGGGAGCCGTTGGATTGGCGTTGATAGTACGCTCGGCAAAGTCCAGCGCCTGCTGCAAGCGCGCCTTGTTCTGCCCAAAGTTGGACGTGATGATCAGGGTATGGGCGATCTGATAGTGCAGCCCCACGTCGTTCGGATTGGCCGTCGCCAGCACTGTACACTGTTCAATCGCGTTTTCCAGATCGCCCTGTCGGTAGGAGTTGAGACACTCCACCTGCGCCAGCATCACGTCCGGCGTCGCCGTCGGCGTAGGCGCAGGAGCCACTTGTGTCTGCACCGCGATGGCCAGTTCTTCCAGGCCCGGCAAGACGGAGCTGCGCACGCGCTCGCGATTCCGCCAGATCAACCAGCCCGCGCCTGCCAGGATGACAATCATCATCAGGCGAAACATCACACGCCCGGATATCAGCCGCAAATGGCGCTGTCGCCCTGGCCGATATCGCTTCGGTGTGCGCAGGTACATCTACATCATCCCTTAGAAGATACCAATCGGTTCAGGCGGAATCGGAGTCGGCGGCACCGGCGTCGGGATATCGCTGATGTCGTAGTCTTCGTCATAGTTGACGCACAACATCAGCCCCTCGTTGATATGGGCTTTGGTTTGCTCACTGGGGTTCATTAGCAGGGCATCCTGCAAGACCGGCCACGCCTGGTCGCAACGCGCTAGCAGCGCCCAGGCCAACCCGCGCAGGTAATAGCACTCGATCTCGCGTTCGGGCAGAGGTACGCCCTGCTCTTCCTGGAGTCGGGCGCACTCCTCAAAGGACTCGATGGCCCCCTCATAGTTCCGGCGAGTATAGCGCACCATCCCCAGTTGTCGGTGCGCTTCCGGATAAGTCGGGTCAAGCTGAATGGCCTGTTCGCACGCCTCTTGCGCCAGCGCATCTTCGCGCATGGTGAAGTAGGTTTCGCACTTGCGTGTGTAGGCTTTCACATTGTCCGGCTCCATCGCCAGCACCTGATCGTAGGCTGCGATGGCTGCATCGTAGTTCTCCTGCGCTTTGTAGTAAACTGCCAGCTCGAAATAGAGCGCATCAAAACGAGGGTGAATCTGAATTGCCTGTTCATATTGCTGGATCGCCGCGTCGAAACGCCCCACAAAGGCCAGCCCCAATGCCAGAGCACGTCGCGCATCCAGACTGTTGGGATCGAGCTGCACTGCCTCGTCCGCCTTCTGGAATGCCTGATTGGGTCGCCCCGCCCCGCGATAGGCCATCGAGAGATAGGCGCGCGCCTCAGCAGAGGTTGGATCGAGCTGCTCAGCGCGCAAGCCGACTGCAATGGCCTCCTCCGGACGCCCGTTTTCCAGCAAAGCCAGGCACAGCAGCGCCTGCGCGCGCGCATTGTCCGGAGCCAGTTCGACGGCACGCTGTGCTACCTCCAGCGCCTCTTGCGCCCGGTAGCGGTAGACCCGCCCTGCATAGCTGCGATAGATCAACATCCGCCCGTACTCGAAAAGCAGATCAATGTCGGTAGGGCGCAGGCGCACCGCCTC
>DAOTZZ010000344.1:0-7661 GCA_034433965.1 Anaerolineae bacterium | reverse complement strand
ACCGAGGTCTACGGCTATCGGCGCTCGCGCCGTGTGATCTGGGCCGGCTTTGGGGCCAATGCCCTGATGGGCTTCTTCGTATGGTTCGCGGGCATCCTGCCGGGCGAGGCGGAGTGGGCCGAGTACGCCGGTCAGGACGCCTACGATGCCATCCTGGGCGGCGTCAGCGGGCTGATCGTCGCCAGCCTGGTGGCCTATTTCCTGGGCGAGTTCTCCAACAGCTACGTGCTGGCCAAGATGAAAGTGTGGTCGAACGGGCGCTACCTGTGGACGCGCACCATCGGCAGCACCATGGTCGGTCAGGCGGTAGATACGACGACGTTCATGCTCATCGCCACGGCGCTGGGGGTCTTCCCGCCGGAGATTCTGGTCTCGTTGATCGTCACCAACTACATCCTGAAGGTGGGCTTTGAAGCCGCGCTGACCCCGCTCACCTATCGGGTGGTGAACACGCTCAAGGCCGTCGAAAACGAAGACTATTTCGACCGCTACACGGACTTCAACCCGTTCAAACTCAGCGTGTGAGGACGTGTTATAATAGGCGGCACGCTGCGCGGGTTTCGGCGGCCTGCAGCAGGGCCGCGAGGGGAAGGCCTGTTTATGGTGACACTCCGACATCCCAATGATACGGTGACCATTGCGCCCGGCGTCCTGCTGACCATCGCCCGCCTGGCGACTCTGGAAGTGCCGGGTGTGGTGCGCATGGGCAATACGCCCGGTGGTGTAGACCGCCTGCTGCGGCGCGTGCCCGCGGCCAATGGGGTGCAGATCGCTGTCGCCGACGATACGGTCACGGTGCATCTTTATGTGGTGGCCGAGGCCACGGCCAACCTGCGCGAGATGAGCGTGCAGATTCAGCGCTCGGTCGAGCGATCGATCCGCGATCTGCTGGGCATGAAAGTTGAATCGGTCAACGTACACATCGAGGACGTGGCTTTTCCGTCTGCGCCGGAAACAGGGCAGAGGTAAGCGAGACGCATGAACAGCAGTGACTACCGGCGCGACGCCCGCGCACTGGCGTTGCAGGTTCTTTACGAAGTGGATTGCACCAGGCATCCGGTCGAAACGGTGCTCAGCGAGCGGCTGGCGCAGAATTCGCTGCGTCCGGAAGCGGTGACGCTGGCCCGCCGCCTGATTGAGGGCGTGCTCGCGCTCAAGCCGCGCCTGGATGTCCTGATTCACCGCTACGCGCCGGAATGGTCGCTCGAACAGATCGCGTTGGTGGACCGCAACATCCTGCGCATGGCCATCTACGAGATGGCGCTGGAAGAATCCGTCCCCCTGAAGGTGGCAATCAACGAGGCGATCGAGCTGGCCAAGATATTTGGATCGGATAGTACACCGCGTTTTGTTAACGGAGTGCTGGGCACGCTGGCCGCGCACCCCGACGAAGTGCAGGCCATCCTGGACCGGGCCTGATCGCCCATCACCCTGTCGCCCTCAACAGCCCATGACCCGTTCGCCCGTCTCTCAACCGCAAGATCACCGTCCTCGCCGCTACAGCGCCTGGCAGGCGCTCGCCGGTGACGCCGACGATCGCCCGCTCACCCTGCTCGATCATCTCAACGAGCTGCGCATCCGGTTGTTCCGCTCGTTAGCGGCGCTGGCGATCGGGGTCTTGCTGGCAGCGGTCTTCACCGACGAGCTGCTGAAGTACCTGATCAAGCCCTACGGCACCGAGTTGCAGGTACTCGGCCCCACCGAGAGTGTGGTGATCTACTTCCGCGTGGCGTTGCTGGCCGGGGCCATCTTCGCCATGCCCTACATCACCCTGCAACTTTTTCTGTTCGTGGCCCCCGGCCTGACACGGAAGGAAAAGCGCACTATCTATCTGGCGCTGCCCGCTACCACCGGCCTGTTCCTGGTGGGCGTGGCCTTCGCCTGGTTCATCATGGTGCCGGCGGCGCTGCACTTTTTGCAGGACTTCCAGAGCGACGTTTTCCGCGCCGAATGGACCGCCGACCGCTACATCGCTTTTCTCACTTCGGTGCTGTTCTGGATCGGTGTGGCGTTCGAACTGCCGGTGGTGGTGTTCGTGCTGGCCCGGCTGGGCATCCTGGGGCCGAAGCCGCTCATCCGCAACTGGCGTCTGGCCGTGGTGCTGATCACCATCGTGGCCGCGCTGATCACGCCTACGGTGGATCCGTTCAATATGCTCTTGGTCATTGCCCCGCTCATTGTGCTCTATGTGCTGAGCATCGGGCTGGCCGCCATCGCTTACCCTCGCGCCCTGCGCAAATAGACTGACTGAGGGCGCGAGACCAGTGCTTCAGGAGATGCAGGAGTCTTATATGCCGAAAACCCGTGTTCTCATTATGGGCGCTGCCGGGCGCGATTTTCACAACTTCAACATGGTCTATCGCGACAACCCCGCCTACGAGGTGGTGGCTTTCACAGCGACCCAAATTCCCGACATCGGCGGTCGGCTGTATCCGCCGGAACTGGCAGGTAGTCTGTATCCTCAGGGTATCCCCATCTACGACGAAGCCGATCTGACGGCGCTGATCCGCGAGCACGCCATTGACGAGGTGGTGTTCGCCTACTCGGACGTGTCGCACGAGTACGTGATGCACAAAGCCAGCCAGGCTCTGGCCGCCGGCGCCGACTACCGCCTGATCGGCCCGCGCCACACTATGCTGAAGAGCAGCAAGCCGGTGGTGGGCGTGGGCGCGGTGCGCACCGGCTGCGGCAAAAGTCAGACGACGCGCGCCGTCAGCCGTGCCCTGCGCGAACTGGGCTATCGCGTGGCCGTGGTGCGCCATCCCATGCCCTACGGCGATCTGGCCCGGCAGGCGGTGCAGCGCTTCGCTTCCTATGACGACCTGGACGCGCACAACGTCACCATCGAAGAGCGCGAGGAATACGAGCCGCACCTGGACAATGGGGTTGTGGTCTTCGCGGGGGTGGACTACGAGCGCATCCTGCGCGCCGCCGAACAGGAGGCCGACATCGTGCTGTGGGATGGCGGCAACAACGACCTGCCTTTCTTCGCCCCCGATCTGTACTTTGTCCTGGTTGACCCGCACCGCCCCGGTCACGAGCAGAGTTATCATCCCGGCGAAACCAACCTGCGCATGGCCGATGTGGTGATCATCAACAAGGTTGACACAGCCGATCCGGTGGGCGTGCAGCAGGTGCGCGTCAGCGCCCGTGCCCTCAATCCGCAGGCCACGATCATCGAGGCCGCGTCGCCCATCTTCGTGGACGATCCGGAGGCCATTCGTGGCAAGCGCGTGCTGGTGGTAGAGGATGGCCCAACCCTGACGCACGGCGAAATGAGCTACGGAGCAGGGGTGGTGGCCGCGCAACGCTTCGGCGCGGCGGAACTGGTAGACCCGCGCCCCTACGCCGTGCGCAGCATCGCCGAGACCTTCGCCAAATATCCCAACACGGGCACCCTGTTGCCCGCCATGGGCTACGGTGATGCGCAGCGGGCCGATCTGGAGGAGACGATCCGCCGCACGCCGTGCGATCTGGTGATCGTCGCCACGCCGATCGATCTGGCGCGGGTGATCACTCTCGACAAGCCGACGCAGCGCGTCCGTTACGAGCTGCAAGAGCTGGGGCAGCCGACCGTCTATGAGGTGCTGCGGGCCAAGTTTGGCCCCAAGGCATAGTCGTTGGCAGGGAGAGGCGCGCCACTTTCGGCGCGCTTCTGGATTCTCTGGGGCAGACAGAGCTTGGACTGGACGGAGACCAAAGCGCGCTCAGCGCCGTACTATCGTTGGCGGCGCACACTGACCCTGGCCGCCGCCGCCATCGCGCTGACCTTCGTCGCTGTGCCGTCGGCGCTCGGTTTTCTCACCACCTATCGCCTGCTCTATGCCCCTTGCGGCGAAGACCCGCGCACGCCCGCCGACTTCGGTCACCCCTGGGAAGACGTGACCATCGCCGGGCGGGCGGGGCATTTCCGCGCCTATTTCATTCCCGGCACCAACGGCGCGGCGGTGATCATCCCTCCGGCCACGCAGGCGGGGCGCGGCAACCGCCTGCACGAAGCGGACGTGCTGGCTCGTCACGGCTACGCCGTGCTGACCTTCGAGTCGCGGCGCTGCGCCGACGCGGGGCCGCTCAGCCTGGGCTATGAGGAGGCCGACGACATCGGCGACGCGCTGGCCTACCTGCAGACGCGCGCAGACGTGCAGCCGGGGCGCATCGGTGTGCTGGGCTTCTCGTCGGCGGGCGCGGCGGCGGTAATGGCGGCTGCGCGTTACCCGGCCCTGCGCGCGGTGATCGCCGAGGGGGGCTATGGCGACTTTGCCGAAGGGACGCTGGCGCTGGGCGCTGGTGGCCCGCTGGAGGTGCTCTACAAAGAGGCTATCGCGCTCAGCTACCGTTTGCTTAGCGGGGTAGAACTTGCTAAGCTGAGTCCGCAAGGGGCGATCGGCCATATCGCCCCGCGCCCGGTCTTGCTGATCTACGGCAGCCGCGAGAGCACGCTCGACGGGGCGCGGAAGCAACTCGCTGCCGCCGGGCCGACCGCCGAGCTGTGGATCGTGGAGGGGGCGGGGCACGGCGATTACCTGGCTGTCGCGCCACAGGAGTATGAGGCGCGTGTGATCGCGTTTTTCGACGCGGCGTTGCTGGGCAAGCAGTGCGTAGGCTGAGGTAGTCTCCCTATCGTTTTCTAGAATACCATTTATATTCTGGGCTTTATTCGTAAACCCCTAAAATCATAATATAGCTTAGCATTTCATCTACGCGATCTGTAATTGAAGCTATGCTATTATGAATATGAAATAATCTCCCTAAACAAGAGGAGAGATTGCAATGACTGAAGATCCTGCGGTGACAAAGGCAAAGCAATTGTGGATGCAGCACAAGCCGAGAGAAGCTATGTTAGTCTTGGTACAGCGAATCCACGAGTTGAACGCGCAAAAGAGTCAACCTGTTCCCCGTCTCTTTTTTGTAGGGGTTCTAATGGGGATTCTCTTCACCACAATCGTTGGCGGAGCCGCATTATGGGGAACTAGAATTTTTTTCGGGAACGACTCAGAGCACAATAGTAGGGGGATTCTTGCCTATTCCACCCCTTCCGAATCAACTCAGGTTGTATCACCGCCTCCCCCAACGGCTACTTCGCTGGGTTTTGGAATCCAGCCTCCAACTCCAAGCGAGAATTATTTGAAGACTGAGCTGCGATATGCGGCAGATAGTCTGATAGAGTATCCAGCAGGAAGTCTTGAGATACAAGCCGTATATAGACCCCTTGGCATAAGAGTCCTGGAAATCAATGATCCTGAGGACTTTGCTCAGCCAGCTATCGGTGCAGATTTTGTTGGAGTGATGGTCAAGTTCTCATGTGCGTTAGCACGGTGCGAGTCCGCGCCGGTCGCACGAACCAGTTTACTCTTAGATGATGGAGATTATGTTCCCGGACAACGTTATGTGTCTCCGGCCTATCCGCTAGGGATCGATTCTATGGTTCGAGGAGCTACGGTAGAAGGGCTTCTTGTTTTTGAAGTTCCACAAGTTGCAAATATCACTGCTCTCGTGCTTGAGCATGATGACTACCCACTGATGATAGCAGAGCTTCCCCCTGCACAGAATGGTTACACCGCCGATTTCCCCTGGACAACTATCGATAATAATTCCTATAAACCTCTGCCGGGCATAACACGAGAGCTGGAACTCGCAGGTATTAAGGTTGGCGTTCTGGGTGTCTATCTCAGTTGGGATGAAGATAACGAGATATATATGGTGTTTCCTCTTAAGACTAATGAGGTGCTCTACTTCGAATCTGAGAAAGATGAGATTGAACTAGAGATTTGGCGAGCGATCAAGATCGTAACGAATTGGCCAAAGGAACTTGAACAAGTCGGCAATATTTTTGTTGCCCTGAGTAATCCATATGATCAAATAGTAGGAAGTGCTCTCATCAGGGGTGAAGACATGCGAAGTTATTTGACTTCTCGACTCAGTGAGTATAGTTTCAGAGATAGATGGTTTGTCCGTATTCCATAGTGACCGAACTTCTCTGACTAAATCAACTTGTTAGAGGGTCTGTGACCGCCAGGTACATGTAATGCCGTTTTCGACTCTCTTTCCTTGGCGAGACAAAATTCGACAAGCTGCGACTTGCGTAGCCAATCTGGCCACATTGCGTGTGCTAGCATTGTTTATCGCTAACGAGGTCATGTCTTGTTGCGGGAAGGAATAGCAGCGTGATCCCACGTATCATCGTTCACGGCGGGGCCTGGAAGATCGCCGAAGAGACGCACGCCGACCATATCGCCGGGACGCGCGCCGCCGCTGAAGCGGGCTGGGCAATCCTGGCCGCCGGCGGCTCGGCGCTCGACGCGGTCGAGCAGGCCGTCGTGGTGATGGAAGACGATCCGACGTTTGACGCGGGCGTGGGCAGCGTGCTCAACCGCGCTGGTGACATTGAGATGGACGCCATCCTCATGGATGGGCGTACCCTCAAACTGGGGGCGGTTGCCGCCGTGCGCGGTATCACCAACCCCATCCGCCTGGCCCGTCTGATCTTCGACGACACCGATCACAGCCTGCTCGTCGGCGAAGGAGCGCGTCGCTTCGCCGAGGAGAAGGGCATGCGGCTCTGCGCACAGGCCGAACTGACCGTCCCGCGCGAGATCGAGCGCTTCCGCCGACTGCAACAGATGCCCGATTACCATCTGTCCTATGAATTCGCACCCGACCCGCAGGGTACAGTTGGCGCGGTAGCTATTGATGCTGAGGGACACGTCGCGGCGGCGACCTCCACTGGCGGTGCGGCCTACAAGTTGCCGGGGCGGGTTGGTGATTCGCCGCTGGTGGGGTCGGGTGCGTATGCCGACGACCTGACCGGCGCGGCCTCGGCCACCGGTCACGGCGAGAGTATTATGCGCGTGGTGCTGTGCAAGACAGCCACTGACGCCATTGGGCGGGGCCTGACTGCGCAGCAGGCCGCCGAGTTCGCCATCAAGACGCTGTTCGAGCGCGTCGGCGGCTACGGGGGCGTGATCGTCGCCGACCGGCACGGCCAGGTAGGGTTCGCCTACAATACGCCGCATATGGCCGTCGCGTGGACAGAGCCGGACGGTACGGTATACGCCCGCATAAAAGCTTGAGCGAGCGGAGGAGACCGTGACGCAGCGAAGAACAGTGTGGGGCGTCGTGATCGTGCTGGCGGCGAGCGTCGCCGGATGCGGTGTGCTGCGCGACGCTCCGCCGACCGTCACGCCGATCTATATCACGGCCACGCCGGTGCCGGTGATCGTGCCCGTTGTCGCCACAGAGACCCCTTCACCTTCGCCAGTGTTGGCGGCGACCAGCGCGGCGTTGCTGCCCACGCGCGGGCCAGAACGTACCGCCACGCCGACCCCGCCGCCGCCCATCACGCAGACGCCCAGTTTCACCCCCACCACCACCGATACGCCGGTGACGCCGGGGCCGGTCTACTACCCGCCAGTGGGCGGGGTAGCCGTCGCGGGCAGCGGAGCGATCGTCGTCGGTGGAGCGGTTGGCGGTACGGCCGGCTGCGCGACGGTGCCCGGCGGGACCATTGGCGCAGTCTACCAGAGCGATCCGTCCATCGCGGCGGCGATCGGTTGTCCGCTATCGGGCGCGCCGATCAGCGTTGCCAGCGCCTATCAGCCCTTCCAGAACGGCGTGAGGATCTGGATCGCCGCGCCGGGGCAGTCGCTCATCTACGCGCTCTA
>DAOTZZ010000343.1:0-12366 GCA_034433965.1 Anaerolineae bacterium | reverse complement strand
CCATTGCTTTGCCGAAGGTGCCTTTGTGGCTGTCCAGGGGGCGGCGGAGCAGGCGTGCTCGCACTTCGGCGGCATCTACCAGCGTCAGCGTGACCTCGTCCAGTTCGGGCAGGCGCGGCGGCAGGCCGATGTCGGCCACGTGCAGGGTGCCCACGGCCTCCGCGCCGGGGAAGGTGAGCAGGCCGGGTTTGGCCGCGGCGAAGGTGATCGTCTCATGAGCGTGTAGGGTGTTGGGATCGAGTTCGCCGGTGTCGCAGTCCAACCCGCTGGGGCAGTCTACCGCCACGATGATCGGGCCGGCGTCGCGCCGGTCAGCGGCGGGATGCGCAGGCGCGACCAGGAGCGGCGCGGGGCGATCGGTGCGGCGCAGGGAGATCGCTTTGTGGGCGGCCTGCAGCACTTTGGCTGCGTCGCCCTTGATGGGCAGGCGCAGGCTGGTGCCGAACAGGGCATCAATGAGCACGTCGGCGTTGGCGACCAGGTTCTGCAGCACACGGTACCCGGCGGCTTTGTCGTTGGTGGCATCGGCGATGAAGACGCCCGCCTCCCGCGCCGCGACAAAGACAGGATCGTCATCGCCGCGCTCTTTGAGCAGGAACGCGCCGACGGAAACACCGGGTACTTCCTGGGCCAGGATGCGCGCGGCAACCAGGCCGTCGCCGCCGTTGTTGCCCGGCCCGACCAGCACGGCCACGCGCGGCTGTTCGATGCCCGCCAGCAGTTGTCGGACGCGCTCAGCGACAGCGCGCCCGGCGTGCTCCATCATGGCGGCGTAGGTGTGTCCTCTGGCATCGGCGGCGCGCTCGATGGCGCGCATCTGTTCGGTGGTGACGATCTTAGGCATCGGTAACCTCGAAACGCAGTGCAAAGGCCGGGGCACATCCACAAGGATCGCCCATCAATAGTCGGCGCTCAAGTCCACGAAGTAGGCGGAAGCCGCACGGTCGAGCAGTTCTTTGGTGAGCATGGGCGGCGTGTTCTGGTAGCGCGAGATGTCTATGATCTGCTCGATGATGTCGCGCGGGTGCACGGCGCGTAGTTTGCGATTCTGCTTGATGTACCATTCCTGTAACAGGTAGGCCAGGCCCTTCTCGTCGTAGGGCACGCGGCGTGCCTCGCAGACCCGTTTGAAGATTTCGCGGAATTGCTCGAAGGTGGGGTCGCCGACCTCGATCTTGTGCGGGATGCGGCGCAGAAATGCTTCGTCCACCAGGTCGGCGGGCGGCATGTTGGTGCTGAAGACGATCAGCACGTTGAAGGGAATCTCGATCTTGCGCCCTGTGGAGAGGGTCAGGAAGTCCACGCGGCTTTCCAGCGGGACGATCCAGCGATTCAACAGATCGCGTGGGCGCACCTGCTGACGACCGAAGTCGTCAATGAGAAACATGCCGCCGTTGGCCTTCATCTGATAGGGCGCTTCGTAGTATTTGTTGATCGGGTCATAGACCAGGTCGAGCGTCTCCAGGGTCAGTTCGCCGCCGACCATGATCACCGGGCGGCGGACACGCACCCAGCGGGCATCGCGCCGCTCACCGGTGGCCGTGGCGCGCCGCTCGTCTTCTTCGTTGTCCGGTATCACTTCATGGTTGATGTTGTCGAAGACGCGGATGACCTGCCCATCTACGTCCACCGCGTAGGGAATCCAGATCGGTTTGCCCAGAATCATGCGCCCTACGCGCTGCGCAATGGTGGTCTTGCCATTGCCGGGCGGGCCGTACATGAAGATGGCCTTGCCGGAGTTGACGGCGGGGCCAATGCGCCCCAACATCTCCTCGCTGATGGTGAGACCCTTCAGCGCTTCGACCAGGTGCTCGCGGTGCACTTCCAGCCGGGCGGTGGCCTGCGCCCGCATGGCGGCGACGTACTGCTCCAGGGTGACGGGGCAGGGGCCGGCATATTGCGTGCGGGCCAGGGCTTCGTGGGCCTTCTCGATCCCCTTGAGCGTGATCACGTATTCAAACGAGCCGGCGCCCAGGCCACTGCCGCCGCGTACCTCGACGAACTTCTCCCGCTTCAGCCCTTCCATGACGATCTGTACCACGTTGGTGAAGGGCAGGTGCATCATGTCGGCGATCTGATTGCCAGTCAGGTAGCCGCCGAAGTACAGGATTTTGATAGCCAGGTCGGACAGGATGCCGATATTCAGCCCGGTATCCTGAATGGAGCGAATGGGCGGCGGCGCCCACTCAGTGCGGCGCAGTTGTCCGGTGACCGGTGGCTGGGGAACGCGACTGCTCATCGTAGTCCTCCACAAGGGCGCAAACCCGGCGCACTTCGTCTTCCGTATTATAGCAATGGGTCGAGATGCGCAAGTGAGGGATGCGCTTCGCATCCCAGTGCCTGGTGACGCGCACCCCCTGCGCTGCCAGATGAGCGAGCAGTCCTCTGGCGTGCGCTTCGGCAGCGGCGGGATCGGCAGAGTTGCCCACGCGGAAGGTGACGATTGGCCCCAGGTGCGCCGGATCGGTCGGCGTGATCACGGGGTAGCCGCGCGCCTGAAGTTCGGCGATGGCGATCTGTGACAGATGACGGGTCCAGGCGTCAATGTGCGTCAGTCCAATCCCTTTCAAGAAGCGCACGCTTTCGATGAGGGCGATCATGCCGGGCAGGTTGGTGGTGCCCATGGCAAAGCGTAACGCCCCTGGGCGCGGGGTCAGGTCGTACTTCAGCCAGTGCTGCCAGTCTTCGACGGAGAGCGGCCCGATCTCCGCGGGGCGCAGGCGTTCAGCGACCGCGCGACGTACATAGAGGAACCCCTGGCCGGGCGGCCCCATCAGCGACTTCTGTCCACCGGTGGCGAGAATATCAATGTGCATGGCCTGCACGTCTATGGGCAGGTGTCCGGCGGCCTGAATAGCATCTACGGCGAAAAGGATGCCGCGTTCGTGGCAGTAGGCCCCCAGGGCGGTCAGGTCGGCGCGGTGACCGGTGAAGAACTGCACGGCGCTGGCCGCGATCAGGCGGGTGCGGGCGTCCACGTGTGCATCGAACGCTTCGACCGACGCACCCCCGTCGGCGGTATGAACCAGGCGCGTTTCGACGCCGCGCGACGCCAGCGCCATCCAGGGATACACGTTGGAGGGGAACTCCACATTGGCCAGCACGATGTTGTCGCCCGGCTGCCAGTCAATGGCCTGAGCGACAGCGTTCAGCCCATTGGAGGTGGCGGTGATGCCCACGATTTCGTCGGGGGACTCCGCGTTGATCAACGAAGCCATCTCCAGGGCGAAGGTGAGGAAGAGATCGCCATAGCCAGATTCCGGCGTGTAGAACGACATGGGGTCGTCACCCAGCCGCGCGACAGCGGCCTGCATGGCCTGGACGGCGGGCAGGGGCATGGGCGAGATGCTGGCATGGTTGACGTAGATCAGGCGCTGGGCGATGGGAAAAGCCCGACGCACGGCAGCGAGATCGTAGGCGGGCAGACTGCTCATGAACCGATGTGCCTTTCCTGGGATGGTCGGAAATGTGTTTCAGTGTGTCCTGGCAAATACCTGTCAGATTATAGTCGGGTCTGCGACGATGGGGATAACGGAGGGCGCCGCCGGGTGCATTCGGATTTGGGGGCAGAATTCGCCGAAGAAACGAACTCAGGCGTACAGGCGAATACGCCCCCACGGCCTGTCTTGTTCACCCAAGGGCGAGATGTCCGGGGTGATTTTTCAAAGCGTATCCATGGAGAAGGGGCCACGAAGTGCGCCAGCGCCGGGCAGGGGTGAACTCTCCTGTCCGAGATGGTCTCAATGGTTGTCCGCCCGTGAACTCACGGATAAGAGGGGGGCCGGGGGTGCGGGCAGCTCTAGCGTGAGAGGGCCGAGGTCAGGGGCGCGAAAGACTGCCGCACCATCAGTTCGACCGGCAAGATGATATGTTCGGCGGTGAAGGCGGTGTCCTCAATCCAGCGCACCAGCAAGTGCGCCGCGCGGCGTCCTTTTTCTGCAGCGGGCTGACGGATGGTTGTCAGGGCAGGGCAGGTGAGGCTGCTGGCCTCAATGTCGTCGTAGCCGATCAGCGATACATCGTCCGGGACACGCACGCCGAGTTCACGCGCGGCCTGAAGTGCCCCGATCGCGATGATGTCGGCCATGGCCACGATCGCTGTTGGCTGCCAGCGGGCTTGCCAGACGGCGTGGAAGCCAGTGTACCCTCCTTCGGCATCGCATTCGCACTCGATCAGGCGCACGTCCGCATCTTCCAGCGAAAGGCCGTATTCTGCCAGGGCGCGCGCGTACCCTGCCACACGCCGCTGTAACGTGCCAGCGTATTTGTGGTAGTCGCCATGATGTCCCGAACGGATGCCCAGGATGGCGATGCGCCGGTGTCCCCCTTGCAGCACGTAGGACATGGCAGCATAGGCCCCGGCCTCGTCGTCAATGTTGACGCAGGGGATGCCTGGTGTGGGGTCGCTGTCCACCATGACGAAGGGGATGCCCCGCTGTTGCAGCACGACCATCGTGCCGCGGAACGTCTCCAATCCCAACGTCAGAAAACCGTCTACGGCAGCCCGCAAGATGGCTCTCCTGAGGTTGCCCTTGAGAGGGGGCACCAGCATCAGCGACATGCCCGCTTCGTGACAGACCTCGCCCACGCCTTCGATGAACGCCAGGGTGTGCGGGTTGCGGGTGATGATGGGGATCGGCTGAGGCACCAGAATGCCGATGCAACCCGTGCGGCGAGTCTTCAGGTTGCTGGCTACCGGGTCGGGCGCATAGCCTACTTCCTCGGCGACTGCCAGGATGCGTTGCAGGGTCTCCTCCGACAGGCGTTCGGGATAGTTGAACGCAAAGGAGACCGCCGTCTTGGAGACACCGGCCCGGCGGGCAATCTCGGAGATGGTAACTCTAGCCATCGGCGTCCTTCACCGGCGTCAACACCAACCCCGCGCGCTGCGGCAGGTCTACCAGCAAGGTTCCTGTCCTGTCCGCCCGATAGCGCTGAGCACTCAGCACATCCTGCCACTCCTGGGCTGCGTGAGCAGCTCCCTGCAGAGGGATGCGGAAATCGCTGCGGGCCTCGCGCGGGTTGAGCACAACGATGACGTGATCATCTTCCCAGTACCGATGATAGGCATACACGGCGTTGAAGGTGCGCAGTGTTTCAACACCCCCCTGAGTCAACGCGGGGTGTGACCGGCGCAGGGCGATCAACCGGCGGTGCAGGTCGAATAGTTGCTGGTTCCAGCGGGATTCATCCCACACCATGCCCGCGCGGCAACCGGGATCGTTGTCCCCGCTCATGCCCACTTCGTCGCCGTAGTAAATCATCGGGATTCCAATATACGTCAGTTGGAAGATCACCGCGAGCCTGGCTCGCGCCGCATCGCCCCCGCACACGGTTAGCAGGCGCGGCGTGTCGTGACTGCCCAGCAGGGTCAGGTGATAGGGTGCTGAAGCGCCATGCTCGTCCCGCAGATAGGCGAGTTCGTAATCGAAATCTTCGGCATCCATATGATCCAGGGCGCAGAAATCGAGGACGGCGTTGCGCAGGCGGTAGTTCATCACCCCGTGTACTGTGTCTCCTCCCAGCCAGGGGGCTGTACCGCGCCACACTTCAGCGACAATGTAGGCGTCGGGTTTGGTGCTGAGTACTTGCTGACGAAAGGCGCGCCAGAAATCCAGGGGCACTTTCCAGGGGACATCGAGCCGCCAGCCGTCGGCCCCTTGCGCGAGCCAGTAACGGGCCACCTCCAGCAAGTACTGCCGCACGTCCGGATTGGCATGGTTCAGCTTGGGCAGAAAGGCCGCACCCCCGCATGTCTGGTAGGAAGGCGGCTCTTTGAGCACCGGCCATGAGTCTACGACGAACCAATCCGCGTAGGGCGAGGCAGGCCCCTGGCGCAGCACGTCCTGGAAAGCCCAAAAGCCGTCCCCACAGTGATTGAAAACTGCGTCGAGAAGGAGGCGCATGCCTCGCCGGTGCAGATCGTCTACCAGGGCACGGAAGTCGTCCAACGTGCCCGCTGCCAGGTCGATCTGCAAATAGTCCGCCGTGTCGTAGCGATGATTGGTGTGCGCCTTGAAGAAGGGGGTCAGGTAAAGGGCTGTGATCCCCAGCCGCTCCAGATAATCCAGCTTGCCCCGAATACCCCGCAGGTCGCCGCCGAAGAAGTTCTCGCGAGTCGGGGCGCTGTCCCAGGGCACCGTGCCGGGCGGATCGTTGGTGGGATCGCCGTTGTAGAACCGCTCCGGGAAAATCTGGTAGAAAACGCTATCGCGCGCCCACGCAGGGGCTTCCCAGGTCGTGACCATGGCCGCTTATCCTTTGACCCCCGTCTGCGCCACGCTCTGAATGAACCAGCGCTGACCCAGCAGGAAGACCGCCAGGGTGGGCAGCGTGGCCGTCACCGTGCCCGCCATCAATACCGTCCATTGGGTACCGTAGCGTCCCTGGAACATGGCCAGGCCAAGCTGTACGGTGCGCATGTCCGGATCATTTGTCACGACCAGGGGCCACAGGAAATCGTTCCAGCCAAACATGAAGGCGAAAATCCCCAGCGTGGCCAGACCGGGCGCTGAAAGCGGGACGATGATCCGCCACCAGGTGCCCAGCCGGCCCAGCCCGTCAATCATCGCTGCCTCGTCCAGTTCCTGCGGGATGCCCTGGTAATACTGGCGCAGCAGGAAGATGCCGAAAGCGCTCACCATGCGGGGGACGATCAGCGCCGCGTAGGAGTCAACCCACCCCAGGCGATTGATGATCAGGTACGACGGGATGAGGATCACGTGAAAGGGCACCATCATGGTTCCCAGAAAGATCAGGAACAGGATGTCGCGGCCAGGGAAACGTAGGCGGGCAAAGGCATAGGCTGCCAGCGAAGACAAGAGCACCTGGCTGACGACGATCCCGCCGGTCATTACGACCGAATTGAAATAGTAGCGGGCGAAGGGAGCCGCTTGCCAGGCTCTGGAGTAGTTGGAAACCTCGAAGCGCGTCGGAATGAGATGGGGGGGCTGATAGGTCAGTTCAACCGGCTTGAGCGACAGGGTGACCATCCACAGGAAAGGCGTCACCATGACCAGGGCTCCGGCCAGCAGAACGGCATGGATCAGTGCAGCGCGCCAGTTGGGCAGCACCAGACGGGGCAGAGTCCTGAGCGAAGAACGTACCGTTACCAGATTCATGCTCTCGCCTCGCGTGTGCCAAAGAGCTTCCACTGGATCAGCGTGGCGGTGAAGACAATCGCGAAGATCACCCAGCCCATCGCCGAAGCTGTGCCCAGGTTGAAATAGCGAAATGCCTGACGGTAGAGCAGCAACCCCACCACTTCAGTTGTCCCCAGCGGCCCGCCGTCGGTCATGACGTAGACCACGTCGAAGATCAGGAAGGCATCAATGATCGACATGATCACCAGCAGCAGGGTGATCGGCGCGATCAAGGGGACGGTGATATGACGGAAGCGCCCCCAGACCCCGGCCCCGTCCACGGTGGCCGCCTCGTAGTAGTCCTTGGGGATGTTCTGCAGTCCGGCCAGGTAGATGACGATGTTGAACCCCAACCGCTTCCAGACACCGACCAGAATCACCACGCGCAGCGCCCAGGTCGGGTTGCGCAGCCACGAAGGCGAGGGTGGCGCAATGCCCAGGTCGCGCAACAGGACATCGGCGTAGCCGTTGCCCGGATTCATCAGATAACGCCAGACTACTGCCGCGGCGACGGTCGAGGTCACCACGGGCAGGAAATAGAGCAGGCGGTACAGGTTCTGCCCGCGAATGCCGGAATTCAGCAGCACGGCGATCACCAGGCTGAGGGCCACGCCCAGGCCGGTCACCCCTATCGTGTATTTCACTGTGACGCCCAGGGCATTACGAAACAGAGGGGAGTCATAGAGTTCGCGATAGTTGTCCAGCCCGACGTACTGCTTGTGAGGACTGAAACCGTCCCAGTCCATGAAGCTGAGGTAGCCGGAATAGAGCAACGGATAGATGTTGAAGACGGCGAACAGCAGCACCGCAGGCGTCAGGGCGATGATGGCTGCTGACAGATCACCCCGGCGGTTGGCATGTTGCCATCTGGCCCTCAGGTGGCCCACTGCGATCATGGTAAACCCTCAGCAAATATAGGGTGCCGACTGCCAGGAGAAAGAGGGGTGCAGTCCGCACTGCACCCCTGCCCGAATACCTTGCTAGCGCAACAGGCTATTGACCGCTGCTTCTGCAGCGCTCAGGGCGTCTTCGACGCTCATCTGACCGTACAAGGCGCGCTCCAGCATCGCCGAGAAGACGTCCGACAGCTCCGCGTACTGCTCGACAGGCGGACGGTTACGAGCATACCGCTGCATCTCGACGAAGGGCAACAGGCGCGGCTCGGTCTCGGTCAGCCAGGTGCGGTAAGCCTCGTGAGTGGCGACGGAGTCGCGCACGGGCATGAAGCCGGTGGCCTGATCCCACTCAAGTTGAATCTCGGTGCTGGTGAACCAGTTGATGAAGTCCCAGGCTGCTTGCTGTTTGGCCTCGTCCTTGGCCATGATGAAGATGTGCTCGCCGCCCATGTTGGTGGCCGGTTCGCCATCTTCAGGATAGGGCATCTTGGCCGTCGTCCACTTGAACGGGGCGGTCTCGGCCCAGATACCCACCATCCAAGAGCCATCCATGACCATGCAGGCTTTGCCCTGGCCGAACAGGCCCCAGTCGGAGATGGTGTACGCCCCTGAGTCGATCAGATCGAGCCAGAATTGCAGGGCGCGCCGTCCGGCGTCGGAATTGAAAGCGGCCTGGCTGAGGTCTTCGGTGAGGAATTCGCCGCCCGCCTGCCACAGGTAAACCTGGAATTGCCAGGTCAGCCCCTCGCCGGGCTGCGTGAAGAGTTCCATGCCCACCACGCCCTGCTGTGGGTTGGCGCAGCGCGTCGCGTAGTCGGCCAGCTCCGTCCAGGTGGTCGGAGGGGTGTTGGGGTCCAGGCCGGCGGCCTCGAACAGGTCCTGGTTGATGAACAGCTCCAGGTTGTTGGTGCTCACCGGCAAGCCGTAGATCTGATCTCCGTAGGTGTTGACGGCCAGCAAGGCCGGGTAGAAGTCCGTCAGATCAACGCCAGCGGCCTCGATAAAGCTGTTCAGAGGGACCAGCGCCCCCGAATTCGCCAGATAGGGCATCCAGACCATATCCGCTGCGGCCAGGTCGGGTGCATCGCCCCCCACGACCGCCAGTTGGAGCTTGGGGAGCAACTCGCCCCAACCTACGAAGACATTTTCGATCTCCACGTCGGGATGCTCGGCATTGTAGCGCTCCACCAGCGCCTGGATCGTCTCGCCGTTCTTGCCATCCCAGTAGTTCCAGAAGGTGAGCTTGATCGGTTGCTGAGCCACGGCATGACGCAGGCCGAAGCCCGACTGAAGCACCGGCAGAGCGAGCACGAGAGCGAAGATGCTCAGCAAGAAGAAAGCGCGTTTCATGTCTTGATCTCCTCAAACACTCGAAAGCGGAACGAGAACACCACTGCCCCTGGTAAGGCCAGTCCTGGGCCAAGGCCCCGGCAGGGCAACGCAGGATATGAAGTAAACCGGTTTACTAAACCGATTTAATCACACTTTGCCACGTTTGTCAATGAGGTGCCAGGGCAACTGCGCTCCGCGCTGGCCGAAGGCGCTGAAGGGCGGGTATAATGGGCGCGGTGAGGTTCGCTGCACATGCCAGGGGGATTCTGCCTCATTCACATGAAGCGTCGTCTGTTCGCCCTGTTTCTACTGTGTGCCGGGGGGTTGTTCGCCTGCGGGGATGGAGAGCGGGCGGGCGTGAAGCTACAGCCCGCGGGCCAATACCCCACGGTCACACCGACATTTGCCGCGACACAGACTCCGGCGGTCCAGACGCCTATGTCCTCGCTGGCAGAGACGCCTGGACCGCGCTTTGCGCTGAACGGTCGGCTGCTGGTGTTGAAGGGTGGGCAGTTCCTGCTCTACGACCTGGCAACCGACACGATCACCCCCTTGCCAACGCCTCGCGCCTACAGTCCCGCCGCGCTCAGCGCCGACGCCCGGTTGGGCGCGTTCGTGGCCTTTCCTGATTTCGCCGTGTTCGATGTGACCAGTGGTGAGACCCGCATCGTGGACAATCCAGGTTCGATGCCGACCGGTCTGGCGCTCTCGCCCGACGGCAACTGGCTGGCGACGCTCACCGGCACGATCACTGTGGGATTGCGCCTGATTTCGACGGGTGATGGCACCCTCTACAACGTCGCCAGTTCGAGTCAACATCCGATCGCCTGGGCGTGGACGACCGATAACCGATTGGCCTGGTGGTGGAGCGATGCGGTGACGCCCGAACCGCAAGTGTTCGACCCGGTCACAGGGCGGTCCGTTCCCCTCGGTGACGTTTCTGCGGAGATCGCCGCGCCACCCGACGCCGCGCTTTCTCCCAACGGCGCGCGGGCAGTCATTGTGCCCGTCGCCAGCGGCCCGGCGCAGCCGGAGACGTGCTTCGATTCCTATGTCGGCCTGCTCGACGTGCCCTTTGCCACGGCCCAGGGCATGAAGATGTCCAGCGAGACGGTGTGGACAGAGTTGGGTCTGGTGGCTTCGTCGCCACAGTGGCTGGACGACGACACGCTGCTGTTTGTCAAGCTGGGCGTGGGCACGTGCGGTCAGGTGAGCGCAACCGGCCTGTCGCGCCAGATCATGGCGCTGGAACTGGCGGGCGGCACCCCGCGTCCCGTGGCCGGGCCGCTGGGCAACGCCGACGATCCCAACGATCGCGTACAGCAGTTCGGCAGGCAGGTGACGCATCTCTATAGCCCCTCGCCCGACGACGCGTTCATTGCCTGGATTGGGGGAGGAGTTGAGCAGGGCGAGAGTCTGCTGAACATCACCGAGCTTGCCAGCGGGCGGACAGCGACTCTGCTGCGCTTTTCGCGAGCCGACGCGCAGGACATGGCCGACTTCATCGAAAACTACCTGCTGCGTCAGGTAGCCTGGTTGCCCTGACACTTGAAACTTCGCATTTGTGCTCTGCAAACTGAAGCGCAACTCGAATCTTTCTCAAACCAATCTCGCACCGGGCGCGCTTTCGCTGCTCTGCGGCTTGCTATAGAATGGGTGTGTGGTTGTTGAGTTTGCCGCAGCACCGACGAAGGAACGCCTGTGTCGTATCCGCAGCCTCGCCTGGCTTCGCTTGCGCTGCCACCCGGAGTGGCGGAGGCCACGGTGTTGCTGATCGCCGCCGGGCCGGAGGCGACCATCCTGCGCCAGCAACTGATCGCTGGGGGCTACTCAGTCCTCGATGCTTCCACCGAAACGCTGGTTGGTCAGGCGCTTCACCGCAGCCTGCCGAGCGTGGCGCTCATTGCCGGACTGCCGCCAGAGCAGAGCTGGCGTTGCTGCGCGCTGATCAAGTCCGACGACACGCTGTTCGTGCCGGTGATTTTGATCGGGGTGCTCCCGACGACCGGCAGCGTGGACGCCTCTCTGGAACCCGACGTGCTGTGGGAAGACTGGCCGGAAGTTAGCGATCTGCAACGTAGCCTGCACATGCTGGTGCGTCTGAAAGCGCAGGTGGATCAGCGCTATGCGCAACTCAACCTGGCCACCGCGCGTTTCGAGCATATCAAGAGCACCATTCTGCAACGCCTGGCACATGAACTGGGCACGCCAATGCTCCAGGTGAAAACCGCTGTGGCACTGCTGGCGGACGACATTCACGAACATGGCGAGGAGAACAGCCGGGAAGTCGCCGCGATGGCGACGCAGGCGGTCGCCCGGCTGGAAAACCTGATCCAAAACATCCGGCAGTTGTCTCATTCACATCACATCACCTTCGATCTGGTGAATTTCGAAGAGTCGGCGGACTATGCCATCCGTCAGCTCAAGCGCAACTGGCAGTTGCAGAAGGCTGTCGAGCGCATCGTCAAGCGGCTTGCGCCGGAGTTGCCGCCTGTGATCAGCGACAAGTTCGCGCTGGCGCATCTGTTGCAGATTCTGCTGGATAACGCGCTGCGTTATAGCCCGCCGGATCAGCCGGTACTGATCGAGGCTGAACTGATCGAACCTGCCATAGTGCGGGTGAGCGTCGAAGACTTTGGGCAAGGGATTCCGCCGGAGGAAATGGCACATATCACCATGCCCTTTTACAAGGTGGACGACAGCATCAGCTCTCATCAACGCGGGGCGGGCCTGGGCTTGGCTCTGGCGAACCTGCTGGCGGCCAGCCTGCGTACAGCCCTTGAAGTGAAGAGTACCCCTGGGCAGGGCAGCGTCTTCTCTTTCCGGTTACCAGTGGCTGACCTGGACGAGCCGCCGATACCATTGTGATGATTTACTGAGACCCGGACGTAAATCTAAGGCTGCCCCTCACCCCCTGCCCCCTCTCCCACTGCGACGCAACTGCGTCGCGGGGAGAGGGGAACAAATCCCTCTCCCCTTGAGGGAGAGGGACTTAG
>DAOTZZ010000342.1:0-2309 GCA_034433965.1 Anaerolineae bacterium | reverse complement strand
CGCCGCCCGCGACCTGGCGCTGGCCGTGCAGGCGCGCGTCGAGGAGCGCTACGGCGTGCCGGTCGTCTGCGGCGTGGGGCAGAGCGCGGGTGACCTGCGCGCCTGGCGCGAGAGCTTCGAGCAGGCGCGCGCCGCGCACCGCACCGCGCTGCAATGGCGGCTGAACGCTCCACTGGCCTTCCGCGAGATGGGCGTCTACCGGTTGCTGTCGTTGCTGGCTGGCTCGCCCGAACTGAGCCGCTTCTACCGCGAGACGTTGGGCGAACTGGCCGAGGAAACCCCGCAGAATGCCGAGTTTCTGGGCACACTGGAAGCCTTTTTCGAGGAGCACGGCAACCTGACGCGCACCGCCAAACGCCTGCACATTCACCGCAACACCCTGCTCTACCGCATGGATCGCATCAAAGAGATCAGCGGGCTGGATATGGAAAATCCGGAGACGCGCCTGGCCGTGAACCTGGCGCTGCGCATCCGGCGGATTCTATAGCCCTTCTCCCCTGGCTTTGAAGGTATCTCCTGAGAAAGGCATCTTCTGCCGGCGAAATAGCCGAGAGACAGACCGCGACCTTTTTACAGTTTTCTCAGATTTTTTTCAGGATTTTTAGACCATCTGCGGTGCATTTGGGTGTACATTACGTTTATGTTTGTGATTTGTCTGTTCAACGAAAGGAGAGGTCACTATGTTTCGCAAGCTACTTCCGCTGTTGCTCGTTGTCAGTGCGGCTGTGGCGCTGACAGTCCCTGTCACTCGATCCGCTGATGCCATCACCGTCAATACTCTTAACTTGGAACTGAATTGTTCGGGAGTCACCGATCTAGGCTCCAGCCTCACTGCCGACCGCGACAACACCGGCACTAATCAGGAAGCCTACACCATACGTGGGACGGATATGGCAATACCATCTTCGAGTTTTCGAATAGCGTACCGGTGGGGTTTACGGCTCCGTTTGGCAGCGTTCCCTGGTCTACTCCTCCTCTGGCTAACCCCTTGACCCTTCAGATGATCAGCCTGGCCGGCAATGGGTTTGAGGAGCAGCTTGTCTTTTCTATCACCGGCGAATGCGAGGGCCTCCCCTGGGCCGCCGGCTGTGACGTGCTGCTGCCCATTCCGGCGACGGCGGTTGGCGGGGCGTTCGTGGCGGATGCCCCCGTCTATTGGAAACCCGGCGAACTGACCAACCCCCTGGTGACGATTAAGGCTGGCAACACCGCGCGCGTGATCGGGCAGGATGCGTCTGGGCAATACTACAAGATCATCTGGGTCTGCGACTTCGTGTGGATGCCCAAGGCGACCATGGGGCCGAACTACGACGCCGTGTGGAACGGCGCACCGTTGCCGACCGCCGTGGTGGAGTGAGCTGCTCGGAGATGACGTAACAGGGACAAGTCCCTGGCCGAGACATCGCAGGGGCTGGTTTCGAAACCAGCCCCTACGTTTGTTGCGGTACGCTCAGGGCCGGAAGGGAATCTGCACGGTGATGCACGTCCCGCCGCGCTCCGGATCGCTGTCTATGGAGAACTGCCCGCTGAGCTGACGCGCCCGCTGCTCCATGTTGCGCAGCCCGAAGCTCTCCGGATTGCGCAGTTCCGCCGGATCGAAGCCGACACCGTTGTCCTCTATCGTGAGCACCAGCGTATTGCCTCTTTCGCGCACTTTCACCAGTACATGCGTGGCGTGCGCGTGCCGCGCGACGTTGGAGAGCGCCTCGCGCACGATCTGCGTCAGCGAGTGACGCTGCCGGTCGCTGAGCGTGCGTAGCTTGGGCGGCACGTCTACCGTCACGTCTACGCGGGCGAAGTCGTGAAAGTGCCGTGCCAGGTTGTCCAGGCGCTGTTTGAAGGTTGCCTGTTCCTCGCGGGCGGTGCGCAGGTTGCGAATGTACAGGCGAATGTCCTCGATGATCTGATTGAGGTCTTCGATGATGCTCTGATACTGTTGCTCCTGCTCCGGCGTCATGGGGAACTGCCCGCGCAGAATCTCCAGCTTCATGCCCACAGCATAGACAGACTGTATCACACCGTCGTGCAGTTCCATGCCGATGCGGTCGCGTTCGCGGCTGAGGGCGATCTCCTGCAGTTGCTCGGTCAGGCGGGCGTTCTCAATGGCGACGGCGGCGTGATTGGCCAGCAGCACGATCAGCCGTTCGTCGTCCTCGCTGAACGGCTCGCCGTCCAGCGGATCGGTCAGGTAGAGGTTGCCCAGCCGCTCGCCATGACTGATGATCGGCACGCCCAGGAAGCGCTTCATGGGCGGGTGATGCGGGCAGAACCCCGCCGAACGCGGGTCTTGCGTCAGGTCGTCCAGGCGG
>DAOTZZ010000341.1:0-2941 GCA_034433965.1 Anaerolineae bacterium | reverse complement strand
CAGCGCAGCGAAAAACGCCATCCAGCGCTCGCGCCCAATGGCATAGGCATACGTCGCCGCCACCAGCCACAGGATGGCAACGCTGGTCTCCATCCCCCCTACCGCAAACGTCACGCTCATCGGGCTGACGGCCCACAGCACGCCGACGACTGCCGCAGGCAACAGGTGTCCGGTCAGGCGATGCATCAGTCTGGCTAGCAGCAGGGCGGTCAACGCCGCGGCCAGCGCATTGACGACAACGGCCAACCAGGGATACGCCTCGCTGCCGGTGGTCCAGCCCAGAGCAGCCATCAGCAGCGTGTAGAGCGGGGTAGTCGTGCCCAGTGTGCGCACACCAGGGTTGTAGACGAAGCCGTGTCCCTCAACCAGGTTGCGGCTGTAGCGAAAAGTGATGAAGGCATCATCAATGGTGCGCGGGCCGGGCAACAGATGGGCCAGCAAAGCCAGCACGCCCACTCCAGCCATCATCAGCACCAACCGCCGCTGCTGACTCAGCCGCCCCCCCAGAGAGATTGCCGCCGCGCTCACCCTGCTACCCCACTGCCGCGTAAGTTTACGTCAATAGCCTTCGCCAGCCTGGCCCTGGGCGGTTCCCTGCGCTTCTGCCAGGATGCGCACCCCCGCGCTCGCCCCAATGCGCGTCGCGCCGGCCTGAATCATGGTCAGCGCGTCGGCGAAGGTGCGGATGCCTCCCGATGCCTTGACCCCCACCGCCGGGCCGACCGTTTGCCGCATCAGGGTCACGTCGTGCGCCGTCGCGCCACCAGGGCCGAAGCCGGTAGAGGTCTTCACAAAGTCGGCACCGGCTTCGACGGCGAGTTTGCACGCAGTGACTTTCTCCTCGTCGGTGAGCAGGGCCGTCTCCAGAATCACCTTACACAGCGCACCATGTGCGTGCGCCACTTCGACCACAGCCACGATGTCCCGGCGCACCAGGTCGAAGTCGCCAGATTTGAGCGCGCCGACGTTCTGCACCATGTCCACCTCGTGCGCGCCCAACGCGATCACCTGCTCCGCCTCGAAGGCTTTCACGGCGGACAGAGTCGCCCCCAGCGGAAAGCCGATCACCGTGCAGACCCGCACGTCCTCGATTCCCGCTATCAGTTCCGCAGCCAGGGCCACGTAAGCCGGGTTGACGCACACCGACGCAAAACGATAGGTGCGCGCCTCCTGGCACAGGGCGATCACCTGTTCGCGCGTCGCCTCTGGCCGCAACAAGGTATGGTCTATCAGGCGGGCAAGCTGCGCCGGGCTGATGCTAGTCTGAGTCACCTGTTCACTCTCCTGATGGACTCCCTGGACGCCTGTTGCACCGCGCCCGGCAATGCAGCCCGGCGCAAAACGAGCAGGCCGAAGCCTGCTCGCCTGTTTTCTGATGCCAACAACATTTCACCAGTTCACCAGAGCAACATAAGTGGGGAACATGTTTCCCCACAATAAATCGCACGCCTGTCGCCAGTGATCGGCGCGGCCATGACGCAGCATCGAAAGCTGTCGCTCGACGCGCGCCGCCTGTCTCTCCTGAGCCGCTCGTTGCGTCGCGTGGTCCTGCGCCTCCTGAATGACCCACATCCCCTGCCGCCGCGCTGCCCCCTCGCTGATGGTGCTGCGCAGACGCTCCCAGGTCCCCGCGGGTGGCATAGAGAGCGCCTCTTCCAGCAGAGCCTCACGAATCAGGTCATCGAGCAGGGCATCTTCAGCCAGGCAACGCTGAGGGCACAAAGCCCGCTCCACCCTGAGCAACAGACTAGATATACCCATGCGCCACCTCTGGCAACCAACCTAGATTCGAGCCAAGGGCCGCACGCAGATTCTCGCGGGCGTAGAACAGGCGCGATTTGACTGTGCCGACCGGCAAATCAAGAATCTCGGCAATATCCTGCAAACTCAGATTGTTCAGATAGTACAGCACGACTACGACACGCTGATCCAGGCTTAGCTCTGCGATGGCCCGCCGCACGTTCTGCCGGATTTCGCCCTGCTCAGTGACCTGATCCGGAGCCTGCTTCATCGGGCTGGGCAACAGATCGGAGACCTGTTCTAGCGGGGTGCGCTGATGGCGCGCGCGGGTCAACCAGGTGTAGCTGAGGTTGACCGTGACGCGGTACAGCCAGGGTGCCAGGGGACGGTTGACATCAATGCGCTGAGCGTTGGCGTATACCTTGAGAAAGCAGTCCTGCAGAATGTCCTCCGCCGCAGCCGGATCGCGCACAATCGCCAGCGCCGTGCGGTAGACACGCTGGCGATACCGTTCGAACAAGACGCCCAGGGCGTCCAGATCGGCCTCCTGCAGACGACGGATGAGTTCAGAGTCGGAGACGGTAGCGTCGCTGCCTCTCATGGCAACCCCTGGCAGATCAACACATCCTTCAGGTCTTTGCTCGAAACAAATCTCTTCGTTTGCACCACGCGCGAACAGTCCACCCGGCACTAACCTTGAACTGGCGTGCAACGTCATTGTGACTTAAGATTATAGGCACTTCGCCAGATCATACAAGAGCAACCGGCACACCGGGCTGTTGTGCGGGAAATGGCCTGGAGGGGGAAGCATGCAAAAGTGTGGGAACTGCGGACACGAGAACCGCGCGGGGATCGTCTTCTGCGAGAACTGTGGCGCGAGTCTGATCGGAAAGCAGCCGCTCAGTACCAAAGCGCTGGAGGTTGCACCGGGTAATCAGAGCGGCGATTCCGCGACCCAGTCGCCGCTGAGCGCCATCGTCCAGGAGATGGCCATTTTCAAGCCGGGCGATATCCTCAAGCTGAGCGTTGAGGGCACCACTAAACCCATTGAGCTGCAACCCAAAGGAGAAGTAATCCTGGGCCGCCGCGACCCGGCTACTGGCACCACCCCCGACGTAGACCTGACGCCCTTTGCAGGCTATCGGATGGGAGTCAGCCGTCGCCACGCAGCGATTCGCCAGGGCGACGATAACACGCTCAA
>DAOTZZ010000340.1:0-7865 GCA_034433965.1 Anaerolineae bacterium | reverse complement strand
CCCCTACCCCGCCATGCGCGGGGTACTTTCAGTGTCCTTGATACGGACCGAGAGAGTGCAACTTCGATATGCCGGTCAATGTGTCGGCCAACACGACCTACTTTCAGTGTCCTTGATACGGACCGAGAGAGTGCAACGTGAGGCCCGAAAACTCCTCATCATATCATAAATGACCTGAAGAGCAGCTATCGAGGCTCTACGGCCTTTCTGTGAGGTCGGCTTTTGCCAGAACGAGCCACATTTTCCCACGGTTGGCCTTCATTATACGAAACTCGATTCTTGCACGCAAAGTGGGGGGAGTTGCGACACTTCCATTCTCCACTCTCCCTTAAAAGCCAGTGCTGGGTGCGAAGTGCTGTTGAATGCGATACCACCCATTCCCTTTGATGGTGTTCTTGCCCACCTGCAACCCCTGTCCCAGCAACACCCAGGGCAGCAAGGCCGGAGCCAGGTTGGTATAAGTCACCGCTCCGGCGAAACCACTTGCCGGCAACATCTTGCCCTGCCTGCGCGAGCCAGAGCGCAGTTCTATCCAACGGGTCTGGTCGTCTGCGACGCGCACCTCGTCCGCAGCCGCCAGCAAGTCTCCAAACGGAATCCACGGCGGTGATGACGTGTACAGTTCTCCAATCTGCCGGGCGCGTTCGAGCAAGCGCTGGAACCAAGGCCGAAAGTGAGGTTGCCGACAGAGATGCCCTTCGCAGACAATGCGCGCCGGTGTCAGAAAATTCACCGTCAGGGGTCTGCCAGCCAGCAGAGTCGCTGCTTGTTGGTAGTCTTCGGTCGTTGGCGGTGAGCACAGGCGGTCAAGGTGCACGCGATTGTTTTCAAGGAGGGGGATCGTTTTCCCGCTGAGGTCAATCACCTGCTCCACGCGCAGTACGTCAAAGCGCTGCCGTCCCCGCCCTACGCCGCTCAGGCCCATGGCGTGCACTGCCGAGAGAACCATAGGGATATACTCCTGCCCGTTTCCATAGAAAGTCAGGCCAAAGCTGAGATATTCGGCGGGGGGGGACAGAGGCGGTCGCACCGCCATAGGGCGGGGCACATCCTTGCCCCCGCTTGTCTCACGGTCTTCCAGAGCCAGCAGCCAGGCGACCGGGTTTTCGTCTTTCTGCTTCCGCGAAGACACACTCTGTCCGGTGTCGTACATGAGACGCAGCGTACTATAGAGCGCACCGCGCAGCGCAGACCCAGGATTGGCCCCCAGGTCAAGGGGGGCCTTCCCCTGAACGTGAATCTCCAGCGTGATGATCGGGATCATGGCTCTCTGCCCGGCTTAACGCCGCGTGCGAGCGGCCTGTCGCACCTGCTCCAGGTTGATGATTTCCGCTACCTCAAATTCAGTCACCAGGGTGTTGGGGGCCGGTCGCAAACGGACGACGGCGGGGAAATGCCCCAACCGGCCATGCAATTCGGCCAGCACAACCGCTGCAATGTAGTTCAGCGACGGGAGCACCACCAGCCAGGGTTCGCCTTGCCAGCGTTGCGGGGTGATGTTGAGTTCATCCAGCAGCCTGACCACCTGGGGAACAAACGGCTCGTTCAAATCGAACTGCACCCGCGCTTCGACAGTGGCGCTGACCGGTTGGCCGGTCAGTGCCTGAATTTGCTCAAGCTGACGGGGGGTGAGCGGATGAGACAGGTTGAGCAAGTTCATGGCTGCCCCCTAGCGTCCCTTCCACAGGTAGAATGCCCCATAGTCTTTCTTGTTCCCTGGCTCACGGTCGTAGCTCTTGCCGTCTGGCATATGGAGCGCCAGTTCGGAGACGATGATGCCCTCCTCCGACAGGAAGTAGTAAAGGCGCTCGTCTGTATTGCCGGGTTTGATGATGGTGTGCCCGTTGACCTGGCCGTGCCGCTTGCCTTTGCGCCACTCAGGGTCTGGCAGTCGGTCGAACAACTCGGCGAACTCCCGCCGACGGTTGCCGTCGAAACTCATGTAGCGGTCATAAGCAGCTTTGGACAGATAGACCACCGGCTTGAACCTGTCCTTGAAATGTTCCAGGACAATCCGCCCCAGACCGCTCGGCTCGTAGTAGGATTGCCCGTTGTCCTCGATCGAGTCGAAGAGAGCCCACAGAGGATGCGCAGAAATGGGCTGAGCGGTCCAGTTCAGCGCTTCCTTCAGTTCGTCCTCGCTTATCAGGTCATCCTGGCAAGCCACCAGGGCCTCGTAGGCTGCTTCCATGCTTTCGAAGTCCAGGCGCAGCGGGATGCCCGCCAGGCGGATCAGATCGCGTGAGTGCTCGTAGATGTAGCTGATCTCAATATCTCGTTCCAGCATGCCAATCAAGGTGAGGTAGGGTACCACCCCCTTGAAGCCGCCGGTCGGGTTGATGATGCGCGTGAAAGTCCCTGCGGGAGCGTTGCGCAATGCTTCGAAGACGTAGTAGATCAAGTTGCTCAGCCCCTTGCGGCGGAACAATTCACCGTCTTCGACCTGCAGCCCTTCCACAATATGGACTTCCACGCGGCGTGCGAAGTGAGCTTCGCAGAAATCCTTCAGCACCCGCGCAGCCAGCACGCCGTCGGGGGTCTGAGAGGCCAGCAAGTGAATGATGTCGTTGCGATCGGGCGGTTGCTGAGCCAGCACCGGCACCAGATGATTGAGTTCGGCGCTGGCGCGGCGCAGCCATTCCTCGTCACCACTCTTGGCCTGCAGGCTGGCCATCACCACGTCATAGAGCCGCTTGCCTGGAAAGTCGTGTTTGCCATCCCGGATCGCCTTCAGATCGTGCTCTTCCTTGCGAAACTGATTCAAGGCTTCGCGAATGGTTGAATCGTTGGTCAGCACGCTTTGTCCAACTGTCGCGATAATGCAATAGGGCATAGTCATTCTCCTCTCTGAACTCATACTCGTCCGCCAAGAATATCCAGCAAAATTTGGCGCTTGCTGGTTGCGGTTTCGGCTTCGTCACACAAATCGATCATCTTGCGATAGATGCCCTGCAACTGGTTTTCCACGGTGCGCGGAGATTTGCCCAGCATCCCCGCCAGTTCTTCGTTGGTGGCATAAGGGTGCCGTTCAAGCAATTCGGCGGTTGCTCGCTCGGCAGGTGTCAGGCGGTTCAGCAGCGACCGGCGCGGGTTGCGGCGACGGGCAATCAAGGCCAAGGGATCGTCCAGGGCAGCGTTTTCGGCGGGCATCAGGCGGGGCGGCAGTATCGGCAGGTCAACCAGGATCACCTGGTCGCGTGTCCCCGGCGGCAGGTGAAACAGCCTTTCCTGGATCAAGCTAGAGGGTGTCAGCACGGTCCACACGCGGTCGCGCGGGCCAAAGATCAGGGCTGCAGCCAGCGTAGCGTAGATCGTCATGGCCTTGCGCCCGCCAGCTACGAGCAAGTGAATGGTATAGCCGTCGTCGCGATAGCTGCGCAGAACGCGCAACACCCCCTGAAAGTAATCGTTGGCCGTATCTTGATTGGTGATGTCAATGAGCGGCGCACCTTGTGCCCTAAGAATCTCATGCCAGCGTACCAGAAGGCCGGGATAGTCCGTGGAAAAGATCGTCTTCAAGCAGTTGTACGCTTCAGCAATTCCCGACAACTGAGGCTCAGTGTGGAGAATAGCCGCCGCCGCGAAGTTGTGGCGGGAGTGCAACTCGTCGAGGGCGACGGTGATGGCCTCAGGCCGCTGGCCGAGCGTTGCAGCAAAAAGATTCGGCACGTCAAGTCCTTCCTGAAGCGATAATGCGATAGCCTCAGCATACCCTGAATCCAAAGCTTCTGCTTAAGTAGAGATACTCAAAGGCTATGCTGACACCGACTACTTGTTATGTCGCCAGGCAGTCGCGGCCCCAAGAAGCTACAAATGCCGGGGAGCCGACCGACCGCCCGGCACACTCCAACGCGCCGTCCCCCTACTCTAGAACTTGAAACACGCCATAGCCCGCTGCCGTTTTGGCACCTACTCCCAGGATAGCCAGGGCTTGCTTCAACCAGTCGGCTGCTTGTCTGGCGACCTGGGGCTCGCCCCTCGCTCGCAGCCCGACGGCAAAGGCAAAGGTGGTGCCAGCGGCAACCGTCACAAATCCAATTGGGTTAGGATCTTGCCCGTCGTGGGGAGCCTTTTTGAAGGTCGGATGGCTGCTGTTCACGTCGTCGTAGTATTCCTTGAAGTGCGGCGTCATCACGTCCAGCTCGAACAGACGACCGTCCGGCAAAGCAGCAATCACCGCGTCATAGAAGATGCAGTCACCGCTTTTTCCCTGACTACCGAATGCCGCGCGGTAGTGCCGGGCCTGTGGCAGTTCGTCGAGCTGGTGGGCTATCCGCTTCACCGCCTGCAAGTCTGCGTCGACCGGGGCTTCGGTGAGGGGCATCAGTGCCTCTTCTCGTTGCTGATGATCTGCTGCCATCAGCGCAACGTCCAGAATCTCGAGGGGAGAAAGGCGCTTTTGCTCCCTGAGTTCCTTCAACTTCTTCGCGCTCAAAGTCGGAATGCCCTGCTCTTCCGCAATGACCAGCAAAGCGTAGGTGCGTGCCAGTCCTTTGAGCGCACTACCGGGGATGATCGGCAAGCCAGTCACATGATGGAGCGTAATCCCGACTTCCAGCACGTCTTTTCCGCCCAGTCCCACAATCAGGCGGCCTTTGTTCCGCGCCTGGAAGGTCACTGCTCCGGCGGTTGCCTGGCGCCAGCGCGCGTAGACTGCGCTTTGCAGGTTGCGTAACGCTGTCGTGCCCGTGCCAAAAAGGGGGAGCACGTCCTCCTTCAGCCAATGATCACGCCACTTGACACGCCCGCGGTCATCCCATGCGTCGTTGGCGATCACCTGCCGCGGAGTGTACCGACCCAGGAACAGGCCCAGGTGCAGGCACTTTCCTGCAGAAGAGATCAAAGCTGAAGCCGTGTTCTGTGGCACCAGGTATGTTGGCTTCTGATTCGCCGGAAGTCCTTTACGCCTGTCCATCATCTCCCCACCCCTGTGCCTCGGCAAAGCGTTTGAGCCAGTTCAGGTAGGCCAGCGTTTCCGCGGCTGCGTGGCGGTAAGTGGCGCTATCCTGGGTCAACAGCCACTCCAGCAAATCTTTACTGTTCCCTGCCCCCATCTGGGGAAGTACCCAGTCAGAGAGATGTTTGCTCAGTGTCTTATGCGCTGAGCTTTTCGCCCCTTTGGCGGCCAGGAATGCAAGTGCTGGCCCCAGGCCATCCTGCCGGATCATGGCGGCAAAGCCGCGTACCAGCGAGCCATATTCCTTTTGGTTGCTCTTGACAGACAGGATGTCTTTCCATGCCTGCGCGGCGCGGCGCTGCTCAACTGTCTGGCGCTTGCTCTGTTCCTGAGTCATGGCTACGCTCCTTCTACCCAACGCGCAACGACCAGACCCTGTCCGGTTGTCTCATTGCCGCCAAGCTGCAGGCGTGTCGGCAGCGCCTGGCGCAGCCAGGCCCCGACAGTTTGCGCATCAGCATCGTTTTCTTCTTTGCGCGAGCGGCGAACAATGATCAGGCCGCTCAGCAATACGTCCGAAGGGAGCGCCTCTTCAGTCCACAGCGCGCCGGAAGCGACCGTTTTCGTGTTGGGGTCCAGGCGCACATGCGTACTAATCTCGGTGCTGTTCAGCACAAAGTCGCGGAAGTCGGTATCGGGCAAAATGACCAGGCTATCTTGCAGCTTTGCCCGCCAGAAAGCATATTCCTGGCCAGTGGGCAGCGCCTCGTTTGCCAGCCATGCGGCGATGGCATCTGCATCATTGGAAGGCTGCGCCTGGAAGGCGAACTCCTCCAACACCGCCTTGCCGTTGACTGTCACCGCACTGCGCGTGGTGACCAGAGCGTGATCTTTTTGGTCTGCTGGTACCTTCCAGCCCGGTGTAATTCCGGCAAGCTGCAGATTGCGCAAGAGGCGGGCCAGTGCCAGGCGGCAGGTGACATAGGCGAAGACCCCACTCAATGCGCGCACCGGAAACAGCACCACATGTGCGTCGCTCACTGTGATAGCCCCGGCATGCTCGTGAGCCTTTCTCTCTTCTGGATCCGGGCCAAAGATGATAGTTTTTGCAGCCTCATCGCATGTGCTCTGGCTGCGCAACACGCCCTTCAGGCCACTGCCCGGCACAATCGGATATTGAGTAGTGCGCTCGCGCTGTATCGGCAGATCAACAGCGGAGACACTGGCGCCCGCGCCAATATGCAGAGAGGATTCGGTATAGAGAAACAGCAGGTTCGCTTTCATGCTCATTTCTGCACTTTCCTCCAGAATTACAGATAGTCCCAGTTTCCAGCGGCAATGACACCAAACCCCATAGCGCCTGCATCAGGGCTGTCTGGTGGTGTTTCGGTGAAAGGTTTGTCTGGCACCTGCGCATCTTCAAAGAAAAAGACACTACCAGCAGGCAGATAGTGGTGCAGCGCACGCGGGGTTTTGCGGGCCAGGTCCCAGCCGCTGATCAGCAGCGGCTTGCCTATCGCCAGCGAGATCAGTCGCGCTTTTGCTCCCAGCCAGGGCGACCAGTCTCCGTCTGCCGGCTGCCATCCACCACTGAAATAGGCGGGAGTGAGCAGTACCACTTTGACACGCCCTTCGCTTGCCTTTGGCGACTTGGAGTCGCTGGGTTCGTAGGACACCTTGCGATACTGGCCACTACGCCCCTCGCCTCCAAGGGCGATAATTCCCTGTGCCTCTGGGAACAGACCAGCATTTACTTCTACCAGCAGACCAGTGTTTGCTTGTGGACGGACGAATTGTGCCTCATAGAACAGAGAGCGTTGCGTGGTGCGGCGCTTGTTGAGACCGATGCCGACACGCTCTTCCCGTTCAAACAGTGCCTGGTCGCAGATGATCTCTTCAGGCGGCAGCCCTCGCAGATAGGCTGCCAGCCCCTTCTCATCGAGCCATCCTGTTGCACTCTCGTACTGCGTCATATCGGCCTGCGCGGAGGCACGCAGAGGCCGCCACCCCTCGAACGGCGCGTTAGTCTTGAAGGACGGTTCCTTCTCTGGAACCAGAATAACCGGCTTTCGGGCGGCTGCTTCTCCTTTTGGCTGAAACAGATCGAGCGGCGCCCGTACCAGACGAGTGATCTTCTCTCCTCTCTCTTGGGCCACAAAGGGGCCGACAAGTCTCAGCTCGCCCAGATCATCCGGGCCACCAATGGCTCTTAGGATGTCGGGAGCGACCTTGCGCTGGGCGAAAGCCCGCCAGTCTATTCCCCTGACTTCCAGATAGTGACTGCGGAGCACGCCTTGCATGGTGCGAGGCGTAGGAGGGAACATACTACGCGCTTTGAAACTTTGCCCCGCTGCAAAGGGTCTGGAATCGCGGAACATCAGCACGTCGTTGGCCTGTATAAACAGCCATTCGCGGCTCATCGCTGACCTCCCTTCGCCAGAAAGCGGGCCAGAATGACCCAGTGCGCCACGTCAGTCATCGAAAGGGCCTTGATTACCTTTTCAAGAGCATCGGCCAGTTGCTCGCGAGCGCTTGTTGCCCCTTTTTCGCTGTGACGCTTCAACAAGCGCTTCGCCTCGGCCACACGGGCATCAGCCATATCAGGTATCTGCAATGCATCAGCGACCTCCAGCAAGTCGTAGCCGAGCTTGCCGGAAAGCCAGCCGGCCTCAAAGGCTCCTTGAAGGATTTTCACCAGGTCGGCAATCTGACTATCCCACTTTCCACCTGTTTCGCGGATGGCATTAGAACGAATATCCCGCACGACGACGGCGTTACGTCCATAGGTCTCTTTGGCACGCTTCTCGGCATGGCGCGCCTCGTCCAGTCCCACGTCCAACGGCATGGTCGCCGAAGTGATGGCGATACCCGCAGACATCGTGCCGCCGACCTGAGCGGTAAATTCCTTCTGGATTTCGTTGGCGCAGTCCAGGACAGTTTGTAGGGGCAGTAGCGCCAGAACATCATC
>DAOTZZ010000339.1:0-26940 GCA_034433965.1 Anaerolineae bacterium | reverse complement strand
GGAGTTGGTGCAGGCTGTCTGCGAGACGGGCACGCCCGTCGTAGTGGTGCTCGTAGACGGGCGACCGCTGGCCCTGCCCTGGATCGCCGAACACGTCCCCGCCGTGCTGCACGCCTGGTTGCCCGGCGAAGAAGGGGCAAACGCCATCGCCGACGTGCTATTTGGCGATCACACTCCCGGCGGCAAACTGCCGATCTCCGTCCCGCGCGCGGTCGGCCAGGTGCCGGTGTACTACAATCACAAGGTCTCTGGGGGACGCTCGCACTGGATGGGCAACTATGTGGAATTGAGCACCAAACCCCTGTATCCCTTCGGGCACGGCCTCAGCTACACCTGTTTCAGCTACGACCAGCTGACCATTGCGCCGACGCAGGTGCGCGCCGGTGAAACAGTGACCATCGGCGTAGCCGTCACCAACAGCGGTGCCCGGCCTGGTGATGAGGTCGTGCAACTATACACGCGCCTTCCCGTGGCCAGCGTGACCCGTCCGGTCAAGGAGCTGAAAGGCTTCGCACGCCTGACGCTCGTTCCCGGCGAAACGAAGCGCGTCACCTTTCACCTGCCTGTCAACCTGCTTGGCTTCTACAACCGGTGCATGGAGTTTGTGATTGAGCCGGGCACCGTGGAGGTCATGATCGGCAGTTCTTCGGAAGATATCCGCCTCCAGGGTTCTTTCGAGATCACCGGTCAGACCACCGCCATTGGCCCGGCCAAAGCGTTCTTCAGTACGGTAGAGATTAGCTAACCTGCCTGGCTCCACCTTGCCCAACGGTCGGGTGCAGAGCAAAGATGGCCTGGCGCTGTGCGTGTCCGCGACCCATGCTCACAGCGCCAGGCCGTTGACCGGGCCAGCATCCGGCAAAAGCCAGGTGCTTGACAGCCTGTTGAATTATACCCTATAATGAAAGCAACTTATTGGGAGCGCTCCCATAAAGCGCTCATCAGGTTTCTTTTTGAGGGTTTCGTTTGATGACGCCCTTCCGTTCCGGCAACAACCGCTCGCTGAACCTCGAAGATATCGCCGCCAAAGCCGGCGTCTCGCGTTCGACCATCTCGCGCGTCATCAACAATTCGCCCAACGTCAGCGCTCAGACACGTCAGCGCGTGCTGGAGGTGATTGAGGCGGAAGGATTCGCGCCCAACCCCGCCGCGCGTGCGTTGGTCACTCAGCGCAATCAGGTGATCGGTGTCGTCATCCCTCAAATTCCCGCGGTAGTCTTCGAAGATGCTTACTACTTCCCTACCCTGTTGCAAGGCGTGTCGCGCGTCACCAGCGAGCATGACTACGCCATGCTGCTCTGGTTGGGACAGTCGGATCAGGACGAGGAACGCTTCTACAAGCGCATCGAGCGCAACCGCCTGATGGACGGCGTGATCCTGGCCTCTGCGCCGAGTGACGATCCCCTGATCGAGCACTTCCTCCGCACAGAGACCCCCTTCGTGATGGTGGAGCGCGCCGAACGTCACCGCGACCGCATCAGCTATGTCAGCGTGGACAACATCGCGGCGGCGCAACAGGCTGTCACTCACCTGATTCGGCTGGGGCGGCGACGCATCGGCACGATCACGGGCAAGCTGGCCATTCCGGACGGGCGCGACCGCCTGGAGGGATACCGCCGCGCCCTGTATGAAGCCGGTCTCCCTCTCGACCCGAACCTGATCGTCGAAGGCGATTTCACCCATCGCTCCGGCTATGAGGGCATGAAGCGTCTGCTGGAGCAGCGGGTAGACGCGCTGTTCGCCGCCAGCGACATCACAGCGCGCGGAGCCTTGCTGGCGATGCAGGAGGCGGGCGTATGTGTGCCCGATGATGTGGCCGTAGTGGGCTTTGACGACTTGGCCACAGCCACGCAGGTCACGCCCCCGCTGACTACCGTCCGGCAACCCATCGAGGAAAAGGGCGCTCGCGCGGCGGAATTGCTGATCCGCCTGATCGAAGGCTCGCTACACGGGCCGCAGCAGATACTACTGCCCACCGAATTGATCATCCGTCAGTCTTGTGGAGCGAGCAAAAGCACGTGATCCTGACCTGCAGTGTGGAAGGAGCAATGCCTATGCAATGATCGCTACTCAGGGAATTGTGCTCACCCCATCGTCACTTTCCCATATTCTTAGCGGCGCAAGCCCATTGCTGGCGCAAGTGTCCACCCGTTCGTTCGACTAGATCGTCAGGGGTTTTCAAGCAGGAGGTTTCTAAAAAATGTCTCGTAAAGCGTTGCGGCTGATCCCAGCCCTGGTACTGGTGTTCGCTTTCGTGATGGGAGCGCTCCCAACAAGTGCTCAGCAGCCTGTCAAAGTCGTCTGGTTCATCGGCCTGGGTACTGGCGGGCAGCCCGAACAGCAGGAAATGCAGAACAAGGTGGTCGAGCAGTTCAACGCCACCCACGATGACATCGAGCTGGAGATCGTCGTCGCCGACTACGATGTCGCCCGCGATACCCTCAGCACCCTGATCGCTTCCGGCGACAGCCCGGACATCGTCGGTCCGGTGGGCAACACAGGAGCCAATGCCTTCGCTGGCAACTGGCTTGACCTGGAGCCGCTGGTAGAGAAAACCGGCTACGACCTCAGTCAGTTCCCGCAGGCCGCCGTGGACTTCTATCGCACACCGGAAGGTCTGATAGGGTTGCCCTTTGCCACCTTCCCCTCGTTCCTGTGGTACCGCCCCGCCCTGTTCGACGAAGCCGGTCTGCCCTATCCTCCCGCTGCCTACGGCGAACCCTACGCTGACGGCGATCCCTGGGATATGGACAAGCTGCGCGAAGTCGCCATGCAACTGACCGTTGATGCCAACGGCTACGACGCCACCGAGCCGGAGTTCGATCCGGAGAACATCGTGCAGTGGGGCTTCACCATTCAGTGGAGCGATCCGCTCGGCATCCCGACCCTGTTCGGCGCAGGCCATGTCTATGACGGCCAGGGCAATGCCGTCATGCCGGAGCATTTCCGCACGGCCTGGAAGTGGATCTATGACGGCATCTGGAAGGATCACTTCATGCCCAACGATGCGCAGGTAGGCAGCGACCTGCTCGGCGCGGGCAACCCGTTCGCCTCTGGCAATGTTGCGATGGCGACCACGCACCTGTGGTACACCTGCTGCATTGCCGATACCGAATGGCAGGCAGCCGCCATCCCGTCGTACAATGGCAAGGTGACGGCCAAGCTGCACGCTGACACCTTCCGCATCCTCAAGACCAGCAAGAACCCGGAGGCGGCCTTCGAGGTGCTCACCTACCTGATCGGCGAAGCGTCGCTCGATCTGCTCTCGGTCTACGGCGGCATGCCCGCCCGCGAAGCGGATCGCGCTGCCTTCTTCGATACCCTGAACCAGAAGTACACGCAGGGCGTCAACTGGCAGGTAGTGATGGATAGCCTCAACTATCCGGACATCCCCAGCCATGAATCCTGGATGCCCAACTTCAACAAGGCCCAGGATCTGTTGAGGAACTTCGTCACGCTCTATGGCAGCACGCCTGGCCTGGACATGGACGCCGAACTCGACAAGCTGGTCGCCGACTTGCAGGCCGTGTTCGACGAAGTGAAGTAGCGCGCCACCAGACTCGCTCGCGCTGGTAGGGGGCAGCGCGCTCCGCCGTTGCCCCCCACCCCCTCCCACCGTCTGGCGTGTACGCCCTTGCTAGGGAGCAGACCCCGCTATGACCGCAGGCGAAACCACCTCAGTCCAAGAAAAACTTGTCAGCCGCAAGAGCCGCTCGCTGCAGCGCCAACAACAAACGTGGGGCTGGATCTTCCTCTCGCCCTGGATATTCGGCTTCTTTGCCTTCACCGCGCTGCCCATGGTGGCTTCGTTGCTGTTCTCTTTCACCAACTTTCAACTGACCCATCCTGAAGATATTCAGTTTGTCGGCCTGGACAACTACGCCCGTCTGCACACAGACCCCCGCGTGCGCGAGTCGCTGTGGGCAACCATCAAGTTCTCGCTGATCGCGCTGCCACTGGCGCTGAGCCTGCCCATTGGGTTGGCATCGCTGCTCAATTCCAGGCACCTGTTGGGCAAGAGTCTCTTTCGGACGCTGTTTTACATGCCCTATATTGTTCCGGTTGTCTCGGCGGTGTATATCTGGTCGGGTGTGCTGAACCCCGAAACCGGCTGGATCAACCGCATCCTGGAGGAGTTTCTCGGCATCAAAGGCCCCGACTGGCTGAACAGCACCACCTGGATTTACCCGGCGCTCAATATCATTGGCCTGTGGGGCATCGGCAATGCCATGCTTTACACGCTGGCGGCCATGCAAGGCGTGCCCACCGAACTCTACGAGGCGGCGCGCGTTGACGGGGCGGGCTGGCTGAGCTCGTTCCGCCATATCACGCTGCCCATGATCTCGCCGGTCATCTTCTATAACCTGGTGCTCAGCGTGATCGGGCTGTTCCGCTACTTCGAAATTCCCTACATCCTCAAGTCTGGCACGGGCAACCCCGCCGGGGCGACGATGTTCTTCAACATCCATCTCTATAAGACGGCGTTCACCTTCCAGGATATGGGCTACGGCGCAACGCTGGCCTGGCTACTGTTTGCCATGGCGTTCGTTGCAACGCTATTGCTCTTCCTCAGCGCGCGCTATTGGGTCTACTATGCAGCGGGGGAGACGTTCTGAGATGGCCACCCAAACAGCCTACGCCCGATCGGTACTTGCTTCACCGCATTTTTCCAGGCAACTGCGTAAATTCACGGCGGTCTCGCTGGTCACACTGTTCGCCTTCATCCTGCTGTCGGCCTTTCTCACGCCGTTTGCCTATGGCTTTGTCACCGCATTCAAGGACAAAGAGCAGATCGTGCGCAGCGCCAAGGGATCGATCCTGCCGATGGACCCGGTGCGCTACCGCTATCCCACCTTCGAATACGACGGTGAAACGCGCGAGGTCTACGAAGTGATGATAGAAGGCGAGACGCAGCAGTGGGCGCTGATTGGTCGCAACGAAGTTTCCGGACAGAGCACCTTTGTCAACATTGCGCAGCCTGACGAGTCGATCTCCCTCACTGGCAACACCGCCATCATTGGCGGGCGCGTGGTAGAGGGCGTCAGCCCCACCCTGTTGACGCGCGACCTCGACCTTTACAAGGTGCCTATGGAAGATGGCACGCGCGAGCTGGCGCTGCTCGATGCCGGACGGCGTACCTCGACCTTCATTGATCCCGATCACCCCGAAGCCGGCCCCATCGTCTGGGAAGGGCGCTGGCGCACCCTGCAGCCAGTGATGAAGTTCAGCCCGCGCACCGGTAACTTCAAGACGGCCTGGGAAGGCATTGATTTTCCCCTGCTCTTCCGCAACACGCTGATCATCGCTGTGACCGGCATGATTGGCACGCTGCTGTCGTCTACGTGCGTCGCCTATGCCTTTTCGCGCTTTCCCATCCCCGGTAAGCGAGTCATCTTCATGGTGCTGATCGGGACGATCATCCTGCCCAAACAGGTGACGCTGGTACCCACCTACGCCTTTTTCTCGCGCATTCACTGGACGGGCACCTGGCTGCCGCTGATCGTGCCGCATTTCTTCGCCAATGCGTACAACGTCTTCCTGCTGCGGCAATACTTCCTGACCCTGCCGCGCGAGATGGACGAGGCGGCGATGATTGACGGCGCGGGGCCATTCCGTGTCCTGCGTTCGATCATCATCCCACAGTCCTATCCGGTACTGGTGGCTGTTGGTCTGTTCCACTTCGTGTATGCCTGGAATGACTACTTCGAGCCGCTGATCTACCTGCTGGGCAAGCCGGAGCTACAGCCCATCACCGTCGGGATTCAGCGCTTCAATTTCATCTACGACCAGCAACCGCATCTCATCCAGGCGACTGCCCTGCTGGGGCTGATCTTGCCCGTGCTGCTCTTCTTCGCAGCACAGCGCTTCTTCATGCGAGGCGTGGTCATCACCGGAGTGGAGAAGTAGCCGATGGCCGACCGATTCGTGCTGGGCGTCAACTACTGGCCGCGCCGCAAGGCCATGTATTGGTGGGGGGACTTCGATCCAGGCGAGGTAGCCGAGGAATTCGCCGTGATCGCCAGCCTGGGGCTGGACGTGGTGCGCCTCTTCCTGCTGTGGGACGACTGGCAACCGACCCCCGACACGGTCTCCTCGGCGTGCCTGGATCATCTGATCACTGTCTGCGATACGGCTGCCGACAACGGTCTGAAGCTCGATGTCACCTTCTTCACCGGCCACATGAGCGGCCCCAACTGGGCACCGCGCTGGCTGCTGGACTCCTCCGCCGCGCCCGCCGCGCCGGGCATCCGCCAGGTGGTCAGTGGAGGCAAGGTCGTCGCCAGTCACTACCGCAACCCCTTCACCGATGCAGTCGCCCTGGCAGCAGAACGCCTTCTGCTGCGCACGGTCGTCAGCGCGTGCAAAGATCACCCGGCGATCTGGATGTGGAACCTGGGCAACGAGCCTGATCTGTTCGCCTGGCCACCTAGCGCCGAGGCTGGTCGCGCCTGGGTACGCGAGATGACCGCCGTGATCAAAGAGATAGACGATGCCCATCCGGTCACCTGCGGACTACACATGGCCAGTCTGACCGTAGATAATGGCTTGCGCGTCGATCAGGTCTACGCCGAGACCGATGTAGCCGTCATGCACACCTACCCCATGTACACTCCCTGGGCGCGGCATCCGCTCGATCCCGACCTGGTGCCCTACACCTGCGCCCTGGTCACGGCACTGTGCGGCAAGCCCACACTGATGGAAGAATGGGGAGGCTGCACGGCGGCCCCCGGCCAGCCCTCGCAGACGTGGGAGTGGACAGGGTACGGTCAGCCGCAGCGACAGTTCATGGCCTCCGAAGAAGACCTGGCGGAGTATGTGCGCGCCGTACTGCCACGCTTGCTCGATGTCGGCGCAACGGGAGCCATGCTGTGGTGCTACGCCGACTACACGCCGGAATTGTGGAACCGGCCCCCCTGCGCCGAGTCGCGTCACGAACGTTTCTTCGGGTTGGTGCGTCCCGACGGCACGCTCAAACCGCACGCTCAGGTGATCAAGGAATTCGCCGCCAGCCAGCCGACCGTGCTCCCCGCCCGGCTCCAACTGGAACTGGACATCAGCCCGGACGAGTACTACCGCGCGCCCGCCGCCCATGCGGTCCGCTTTTACCAGCGCTACCAGCAGGCACTGCACGATGGGGGAGGCAAAGCGCGATGAAACGGTTAGCGCTCCTTCTGCTCTACCCATTATTGGTGCTGGCGGGTGTAGTCGGCGCGCAGGGAGAACCCGCGCTTTCTGTAGACGTAAGCCACCCCCTGGGAGCGATCAGCCCTTACGTCTACGGCGCAAACTACGGCCCGCTGCAGACCGTCCCCCTCGACCTAGCCGACGAGGCACAGGAGTCTGGCATACGTTTCTTGCGCTTCCCCGGCGGGCGCTGGGGCGACCTGAACAATATCCAGCATTTCCACATTGACATGTTCATCAAGCTGGCCCGCCAACTGGGAGCCGAGCCGAGCATCAGCGTGCGGCTGGAAGGCGGCACGCCCGAAGCTGCCGCCGAACTGGTGCGCTACACCAATATCGAGCGCGGCTACAACGTGCGCTACTGGGCGATTGGCAACGAACCCAATCTGTTCGACAACTACACGACCGAAGATCACAACCGGCAGTGGCGCGCCATCGCCGAAGCGATGCTGGCCGTTGATCCCACCATCCTGCTGATCGGGCCGGATACCTCACAATACACTGGCAACCCGATCACCGATCCGCGCGATAGCCTGGGCCGCGACTGGGTGCGCGAATTTTTGCTGGCCAATGGCGACCTGGTAGATATCGTGGCCGTGCACCGCTATCCGTTCCCGCGCAGTATGGCCAATCCCGTCACCACCATTGACGACCTGCGCCAGAATGCGCCGGAGTGGAGCCGCATCCTGCCCGCCCTGCGCACCGTCATCCGCGAGACGACAGGCCGCGACGATCTGCCCGTCGCCATCACCGAGGCGAACTCGCACTGGAGCAAGAGCATCGGTGGTGAAGCCACGCCGGACTCGCTCTACAACGCCATCTGGTGGGCCGATGTGCTGGGCCGCCTGATCCGCGACGGAGCCTTCATCGTCGCCTATTTCGACTTCCAGAGCAATCCCAGTCGCGGCGGTTGGGGGTTGCTGGGCAGTTACGAAGTGCGCCCCACCTATTACACCTATCAGCTTTATCGGCGCTTTGGGACGGAACTGGTCTACGCCGCCTCGTCCATCCCTGACCTGTCCATCTACGCCGCGTTGCGCGAGGATGGCGTCCTGACGGCGCTGGTTGTGAACCTCGGTCCAGAACCGCAAACGCACCCGTTGACCCTGGACGGTGCGACGATGATAGGGCCGGCGGAAGTCTGGCGACTGGACGCGGAACACAAAGCCGAACGCCTGGACGATCTCGACCTGCGCAACAGTGCCCTCAACGTGCCCGGCCAGTCTGTCACCCTGTATCTCATTCCCATCACTCGCTGAGGGCCTATGCGACTCGATCGGCGCAGTCTGACCCTGTTGTGCAGCATGTGGCTGGCCTGGGCCGCCATCCTGATCGGCTTCCAGAATCTGGTCGAGGCGCGCATGGAGCCGAAGCGTCCCGATTATGCCCTGGAGTGGACGCCGCGCGAGACCGGACGCACCAGTCAGCACGACAAGCCCTACCTGATCGAGCCGTTCATGAACCGGCACGTGTCATGGGATTCCGAGTTCTATCTGTCCATTGCGGTAGTCGGCTACGACGATCCGGCAGTGCGCCTGGTGCAGCTTCCCGGCCAGCGACCGCTGTCCATGAACTACGCCTTCTTCCCGCTCTACCCGCTGATCATGCGAGTAGTCGGCTTGCCGGTCAAGGCGCTGTTCGCCCTCAACGATATCGCTACGGCGACTCTGGCGGGCGTGATCGTGGCGCTGCTGGGGACGCTGGGCGGCATGATAGCGCTCTACGATCTGGTGCGCGACGAACTGGGTGCAGACGGTGGCCTGCGCACTGCCTTCTACCTGCTGATCTTCCCCTCAGGCTTTTTCCTGGCCCAGGTCTACGCCGAAGGGCTGTTCATCGCGCTGGCCTTTGGGTCACTGGCGCTGGCCGCTCGCAGGAGACTGACCTGGGCGGCCATCCTGGCAGGGCTGGCAGTATGGGCGCGCAGTACCGGCGTGCTGTTGTTCATCCCACTGACGCTCGCCTGGTTCAGGCAGCTACGTCACCTGTCCTCCGTCAACAGGCGCGCCCTGGCCCGCGGCAGCGTCCTGTTGATCCCCGCCCTGGCCTTTGCTGTGTGGTGGCTGGCGCTGGGCGATCAGTTCCGCCTGGTAGAAGACAACTGGTTCGGGCGCAGCCTGGCCGATTGGGAACGCACCCGCTGGGGCTGGCAGAAAGCCATCGAGAGCCTGCGCTCCGCCGACACAGTCAGCCAGATGCGCGTCTACTATGCCCTGGAGTTCGCCGCCCTGGGCCTGGCCCTAATCGCCTGCCTGCTGACGCTGCGCCGCTACCCTGGCCCGGCACTGTTTGGGTTGGCCGTGCTGGCCGTGACCGCCTTCAGTGGCGCGCCGCAAAGCCTGATCCGCTACGTGCTGATGGTGCCCTCACTGTTCATCCAGGCCAGTCGGTTGGGGCGCTCCGTCGTTTTCGACCGTGCCTGGACGACCGCGAGCCTGTTGCTCATGGGACTGCTTGTCACGCTCTTCACTTTCGACATGTGGGTCGCCTGAAAGGGGAAATGACGCTTATGAGATTTCCAGATGATTTTTTGTGGGGGGCAGCGACCTCCAGTTATCAGATCGAGGGCGCGGCGCTGGAAGATGGCCGGGGCGAGTGCATCTGGACGCGCTTCTCGCACACGCCCGGCAACACCTTCAACGGCGACACCGGCGACGTGGCCTGTGATCACTATCACCGTTACCGGCAGGACGTGGCGTTGATGGCGCAACTCGGGTTGCAGGCCTACCGCTTCTCCATCTCCTGGCCGCGTGTGATTCCCCAGGGCACTGGTGCTACCAATCTGGCAGGGCTGGATTTCTACGACCGGCTGGTAGACGAGTTGCTGGCGCATCACATCGAGCCGTTTGTCACGCTCTATCACTGGGATTTGCCGCAGGCGCTACAGGATCGCGGCGGCTGGGAAAACCCCGACAGCATCGCCTGGTTCGCCGACTACGCTGCGCTGATGACCCAACGCCTGGGCGATCGCGTGCGCTATTGGATCACTCACAACGAGCCGTGGGTGATCGCCTTCGTGGGCCACTACTACGGCAAACACGCCCCCGGCAAACGCGACCTGGCCGCTGCCTGCCGGGTGGCGCACAACGTGTTGCTGTCGCATGGGGCAGCAGCGGCCCTCATTCGACAGCACGCCCCGCAGGCCAAAGTAGGCATCACCCTCGACCTGGTGGACATTCAGCCTGCGTCGTCCGCGCCAGACGATGTTGCCGCCGCACACCGCGAGGATGGCTTTCGCAATCGCTGGTTCCTGGAACCCGTCTTCAATGGGCGCTATCCTGAGGATGTCGTCAACCGGTTGGGAGCAACACTGGCCGGGATCGATCTGGAGAGTGTCAGTCGGGCAGCAGTCCCGCTTGATTTCCTGGGCATCAACTACTATTCGCGCAACGTCATCGCTGCCAGCCCGCACGGTCTGCTCAACACGCAGCCTGTGCGCATGGACGGCAAGCCGCATACCGCCATGGGGTGGGAAGTTTATCCGGAGGGGCTGTGCAATGTGCTGTTGCGCGTAACGCGCGAATACACCCCGCCCGCCATCTACGTCACCGAGAATGGCGCAGCCTATGATGATCCTCCGCCCGCCGACGGCGTGGTAGAAGACCCGCAACGCCAGCACTACTTGGCCGTACATTGTCAGGCGTGCGAGCAGGCCATCGCGCAGGGCGTGCCACTGAAGGGCTACTTCGCCTGGAGCCTGATGGACAATTTCGAGTGGGCCGAAGGCTACCGGATGCGCTTTGGGCTGGTCTACGTGGACTTCGCGACGCTGGAGCGCATTCCCAAGCGCAGCGCCCTCTATTACCGCGACCTGATCGCCGCACACCGCGCCGCGCATTCCAGCCCAGCCTGATGGCTGAGGGCGTAACAGGCCCCGACCGTCGCTGGCCGGGGCCTGCTGTTTCTGGCTTTGCTCAGGGATCAGCCGGACGACTTCTTCCCGCTTTTGGGTGCAGCGGGAGGCCCCGACCGTCGCACGGTGAAGCGCGTCCCCGGCTTCGGGCGTGTGCCGGTCTCCGCGGCGTCTACCAGTTCCACGCGAATCCGCGCTGGCGCTTCGCAGCGAAAGAGCACCGAATGTCCAGAGACGATCTCGGCGCGCTTCGGCTTGAACTCCTTGCCGCCAAAGGTGATCAGCGTCACCTCGCCCTTACGGTAGCTCTTGGGATCGGGGTGCGCCACGCGAATCTGGGCTTCGGCCCCGCTTTGCTCCTCTACAGCGCGATAGACTCCGGGCCGCACCAGCGTCACCGCGAACAGATCGCCCGCTGGAATCAGCGCGGCGCTGTCGAGGGCGCGCCGTTCCTTGTGCTCGGTGCGGGCGATTTCCACTGAGTAAGCGCCGGTGCCCTGTGAGACATAGAAGCCCATCACACTGTTGACGCCCAGCGTGTAGCGTGGCCCGTGATCATGGTCGCAGCAGTCGCGGGGGCGCTCCTGCGCCAGCGTCGCCAGGTCGAGGTTGAGCTGTTGCTGCGCCCCCGCCTCGCCCACCAGCACCGCCGCCCGGTAGATCACCGCGCCGCCGCGCCGGACGAACAGCTCATAGCTGCCCGCCTCGCTGAAATGGTGAAAGAGCGTGGTCAGCACGGTCAGCGCCCGGCTTTCGTAGGGGCGCACGCTGAAGATCGCCCGGTTGAGCAATACACTTTTCTGCGGCATGGTTACGCTCCTACATCGGCCTGAACCACCATTTCGAGATCATCCACGCGCACGCTCAGGTTACGGATGGGAGCGCGCACGGGGATCAGCCCGCCGGACGCGGGCAGAATCTCGAAGGGGTCGTCTACGCGATAGAAGGGGTTGCAACTGGCGAAGAAGTCGAGCACCAGGGTGGCGATGAAGTCCAGCAACCCAAAGCTGACGTTGAACAGGTCACTGAGCCATTCCTGGATGTCGTCGGGAATATCCAGAATGGCGCGGATCAGGTCGGCAACCCCGCCGATGATGGCCAGGATCAGGTCGCGCACCCAGCCACCAGGGATCAACGCCGTCACCGCATTGGTCAGCGCATTCTCGATCAGGTTGCCGACGATGTCCGGAAAGTCGAACAGGTCAATATCCAGCGTCTGCGGATCGAGGAAAATCTGCCATTGATTGTTCGTCGGCAGCGGATCAATACGCAGCAAGGAACAGGGGTCGGGCGAAGGCAGCGGCAGGCTGGCGTCAAAGTAGCGCGCGTCCAGGCTGCCAGTGAAGCTGATCTCCTGCGCCACCAGGCTGGCGAAGTCCGGCGAAATGGACACATCCGGATCGCCGCTGAAGACGCAGACCTTGGGCAGGCAGATGTCTGGGATGGGCCAGGGCATGTTGATGCAGCCGCCCCCCACACAGATTTCCGGAATGTCCAGGCCGATGATCACCTTCAGGCGATCCCAGCGGATGTCAAGTTCTTTGATCTGCACCGTGTTGTCGGCGCGCAGGTCTACCTGCCCACCTTCAAGGTGCATCTTGACGTCATAGCCCAGTGTGAACGCCCCGTGATCCTGCAGATCAGAATCCTGGAACACGAAATTGCGTTTGAGCAAATCGAAAGAACGGATGAAAGTCGCCTCAGAAACGGCGACAGTCAGATGTGCCATGGCGCTGTCTCCTAGGGGGTCACGACCAGGTTGACGAACACTTTGAGCTGATCGTCTTCGATGGCAGGATTGTTGGGCACCGCGGCGGGCACCGGCGCGGGTTGCAGCGAAATCTGCTGGCCGACGGCGATCCCCTGCTGACGCAGGACGGAGGTGATGTCCAACACCATCTTCTCGATCTTCACGCTCAGGCGCGGCAGAATGCCCAGGCGCAATACCGCTTCGGCATAACACTCGATGATGTTTTCCATCTCCACAGGCCGCAGGTCTACGACCTCCAGCCCGTCCAGCCGCACCTTCAGATAGTCGTCCTTCCCGATCTTGCCCCACTCGAAGTGCAGCACGGCAAACAGTTCCAGGCAGAAGCAGGTCAGCTTGCGCACGGGCAGGATGATCGGGTCGCGCGGCTGACGTTCAGGCACATGGGAGAGTGAAAAGGAGTCTCGGCCCGCCTGAGTGACGGCCAGTACTTCTTCCAGCGGGATCAGGTCGCTGTAGTAGCCGTCCGGCAGGCAGCCCAGGCCAAAACATCCCTTCAGCCGCAAAGCAAAACGCTGCGGAGCCAGCTCGCCCAGTTCTGGCGGCAACTTGATCGTGTCCGAGTCGTGAAAGTCAATCTCCATGTCGGTGAACTGCACGCAATAGTTCAGCCCGACCGGTTGTGGCGCTGCCAGCACGGGCAGCGGCTGCTGCACCGTCACCAGAGGGTTGCCAGCAGCAAAGACCTCCGGAGCGGCTTCTATGGGCACACATAGCAAGTCCGGATGCTGGGCCAGGAAAGGCGTCGCGTAGTTGAAGAGCGAGGGCCTCTGCCGCATGATATGCCGTACCACACGGTTGAGGCCCTCCTCGTGCACTGCGCCGTAGATATCGCTACGATCGGTGAAAGCCATAGGAAACCTTTCTGCTTGAGAAAGAAGATGGGAGGTGGACAGCAAGCATAGTCAGCCCTGGGGCCGATGCTGCCGCAGCGCGGAAGACGAACTCAACCAACCATAGCACCTCCACGACTTAACACTATTGATCAGAAAACAATTGTTGAATGAAATTCTATAAATTGTCAAGTTAGAGAATTTAGTCACAATATCGCCATAAAATGACTACGTCCTGCACATGATCCTCTGCCCAGGCACACATCCAGCCGACCGGTCAGGACGGGTCCACGCCCAACAGTCCGCGGTACACCCCTGGCGTCGAATCGGGGATTTCGACCGCCCCAACCGCCTGCCGGTAGAAGTCAACCGGACCCGCCCCGCCGATGATCGCATAGCCGTAGCCTTCGACCCACATACTGTGCAGACACGCCAGCAGTAACGCCTTGCCAATACCACGTCCCCGCGCAGCTTCGGCCACACCCGTCGGGCCGAAGAAGCCCTTGCGCGTCACATCGTAGCAGGCGAAGCCCAGCAACTCCCCTCCGCCGACCGCCACATAACACGACACGGGCTGATGGCCGAAGGCCGCTTCGCATTCGCTCTGCCAATGCGGCCAGAAGTGCTGCCCGATCCAGGCGATCACCAGATGCTTTTCCGCCGCCAACGCCCGCCGCACGGCGATTCCTTCTGCTTGCAGCGCAGTCAGCAGTGACTCCAAGGGTGGTAGTTCGTACAGCTTGACCAGCAAGTCCGCCATAACATGTCTCCCTTTCGCTCCGATTACGTCACCCTGTGCCCAAGTATGCCCGATCCGCGCCGATCGCGCCCGCCCTGCCTGAATTGAGCATCCGCCGTCCGGTTGACGTTCCCCCACACTTAAGAGAGAATAGCCCTGGTTTTTCGCCCAACACTCCGCCCGGCATGGGCTATAGACGACGTTCTTAGGACGTAGGGAGAAGACGTTATGACCGCGACCACGCTTGCCAACTACATCAACGGGACCTGGCGACCCTCACAGTCCGACCAGTTGCTCGATGTGCACAATCCTGCTACCGCGGAAGTACTGGCGCGCGTCCCACTTTCCCCGGCAGAGGAAGTAGACCAGGCCGCGCAGGCTGCTGCGACTGCCTTCACGAGCTGGCGGCGAGTTCCACCCGTGGATCGAGTGCAGTATCTGTTCCGGCTCAAGAATCTGCTGGAAGAGCATATTGACGACCTTTCGCGCTCGATCACCAACGAGAACGGCAAGACCTTCGCCGAAGCTAAAGGTGAGATGCGCCGCGCCATCGAAAACGTCGAGGTCGCCTGCGGCATTCCCACCCTGATGCAGGGCGAGTTCTCCGAAGACATCGCCAGCGGCATTGACGAGTTTGTCATCCGGCAGCCGGTGGGGGTCGCTGCCATCATTGCGCCCTTCAACTTCCCCGGCATGATCCCGTTCTGGTTCCTGCCCTATGCGGTAGCCACTGGCAACACGGTGATCGTCAAACCATCCGAGCGCTGCCCCATCACCATGCACAAGGTGATGGAGCTGATCGAGCAGGCCGGTTTTCCGCCCGGCGTCGTGAATCTGGTCAACGGCGGGGCGGACACGGTCAATGCCCTGCTGGATCATCCGCTGATCAGCGCCGTCAGCTTCGTGGGGTCAACGCCGGTTGCACGGCACATCTATTCCCGCGCGTCGGCCAATGGCAAGCGCGTGCAGGCCCAGGGCGGCGCAAAGAATCCCATCGTGGTGCTGCCCGACGCCGACCTGGAAACGACCATCCGCATCGCCGCCGACAGCGCCTTCGGCAATGCCGGGCAGCGGTGTCTGGCCGCTTCCCTGGCCATCACCGTTGGCGCTGCGCGCGGCCCCTTCACCGAAGCCATCATCTCCGCCGCCAGAGAGCGCGTGGTGGGTTACGGCCTTGACCCACAAGTGACCATGGGGCCTGTGATCTCGCCCAAGAGCAAGGAACGCATCGAAGGACTGATCGAACAGGGCGTGCAGGAAGGGGCGCGCCTGCTGGTGGACGGACGCGATGTGGTGGTGCGCGGCTATGAGCGCGGCAACTTCCTGCGTCCCACCATCCTGGACGAGGTGCCTCCGGGAGGCATCATCGCCCGCACGGAAATCTTCGGGCCGGTGCTGGGGCTGATGCACGTGGAAACCGTGGACGAAGCGATCGCCCTGGTCAACAGCGGCGAGTACGGCAATATGGCCTGCCTGTTCACCAGCAGCGGCGCCGCTGCCCGTAAGTTCCGCAACGAGGCCCTGGCGGGCAACATCGGCATCAACATTGGCGTTGCCGCGCCGATGGCTTTCTTCCCCTTCAGCGGCTGGAAAGCGAGCTTCTTCGGCACATTACACGGCCAGGGCCGTCACGCGGTTGAGTTCTTCACCCAGACCAAAGTTGTCATCGAGCGCTGGCCGAAGGAATGGTCGCGCCAGTTCTAACAGCGAGCCGCCCGCCGTCGCAACCATGTCTCAGCCAGACGGCGGGCGACCTTCTCGCTTCCCCTCAGCCCCTCGCCCCCTTAGATTACTTCCAGGAAATCGCGATCGGGCAGCGGCGGGAAGGGGGCATGCGGCTCAGTCTGATACCAGAAAACGGTCGAGGCGATGTCATCCTGCAGCGGCAGATAGCGCCCCTCAGACCGCCAGCCCAGCGCCTGAATGGTCACGCGCAGATCGCGCTCGAAGCGGATCGGGTCCATGATGTGCCAGCGGTACATGCCGAAACGCTGCTGACTCTGGTACAGCCCGTCGGGCAGGATCACCTGCGGCAAACCCGAATAGGGCGAGCAAAAGACGCCATACTGCCCTGCCGGATGTTCGAAATTCCACGCGCCGCCGAAGTAATCTTCGGTGCCCGTCCCGCAGATCGTGGGGAACTCGTCATCTCCGTCCAGATAGAACTTGATCTCGCCCTCGCCCCACCAGCCATTGTTGTGCACGCCCCACGCCAGGTACGTGCCCACATAGTGTCCCCAGCCCCGCACTCCGTCCAGCAGGGTATGCACGGCCTTGTAGGGCAGCGGATTGCTGCGCCGCCACTGCGCGTGCAGATAGGCCACGTCGTCGGGCACGTCGGTCAGTGTGTAGGTGATCTGATAGAAGAAGCCCTTGATCTCCTCTCCGGTCAGGTTCTCAACGGTGACACGGGCGCGCCGCCGAAAGGGCATTTCCCAGTACGAGTTGAACCCGCCCGCCGGGTTGACCGCCACCGCCAACGAGCTGACGTTGCAGCGCACGCACCAGCCATTGCAGAAGAAGTCGCCCAGCGGCACTTCTACGGATGGCTGCGGCTCGTCGTCCCAGTAACAGCGCAGGATCAGCGAGCGCCACCAGCGCGGCGCGACCGTGATCCACATATGTTGAATCGCCCCCGATCCCTCGATGTCGGCCAGAGTCGCCGTCTGACGCGGGGCCAGGTGAATACACGGCGACACCTTCCACCCCTGGCCCAGGTCGCGGGCGGCCTGTGCCCCTGTGCCGTCGGTTGCCATACCGCCCTTGCCCTTCTCGCCGGTGAAGTTCTCTGCGCTGATGGAGCGCGTCTGCGCGCGCGACAGGCGCGACAGCATCCCCAGGCTCATATGCAATCCGTTGAACTCGGCCATTGTCCCTCCCATTCTTGAGCGCTGCCCAGGATAACACCCTCAAAGATACCCCGCGGGAGCGTCTGCGCTAACTGATTCCAGAAAAAGATCATCGTACAGCCCTGAGACCCGGACGTAAATGCTTGACCAGGACTGTGAAAACCTCACCGATATCCCCTCACCCTATTTCCCTCTCCCTCAAAGGGTCAAGGTCACGACTGCTGCCGCTTTTCCCCTCTCCCCGCGACGCAGTTGCGTCGCAGTGGGAGAGGGGGCAGGGGGTGAGGGGCAGCCTCAAATTTACGTCCGGATCACAGTGCAGCCCTCTAGACACAACACGAATTCGCTCTATAATGGATAGTAGAGGTCTATACCGCCCTAGACCAGTGAGACGCCATGACCCTGAATCCTGACTCAACCGTCCCGCTCTACGTGCAGATCAAAGAGCATCTGCGCCAGCAGATTGAGAGCGGCGTCTACCCATTGGGCGCGCGCCTGCCTTCCGAGCGGGAACTGTCGCGCACCTTTCAGGTCAGCCGCATGACGGCGCGCCAGGCGCTGCAACTGCTGGCCAGCGACGGTTTTGTGTCGGCACGGGTGGGCAAAGGGACGTTCGTCCAGAAGCCGCGCATTGACCAGGAACTGCGCTTCCTCACCAGCTTCACCGAAGACATCCAGCAGCGCGGCATGACCCCCGCCAGCCGCGTCATTGTGGCGGCGCTGCGTCCCGCCCTGCCCGACGTGGCCGGGCCTCTGAAGATTTCCGCCGGCGCAGAAATCGTCCTGCTCAGCCGCGTGCGCCTGGCCGACGACGAGCCGATCGCCTGGGAAATCTGCCATATCAACCATCGGCTATGTCCTGGCATTCTGGATCGGCACGACTTCTCACGGGAGTCGCTCTACAAGGTGCTGCGCGAGGAATACGGGCTACACCTGATCTGGGCGGATCAGCTCATCAGCGCGCGGATGCCCAGCCGTGAGGAACGCAAAGCGCTCAACCTCGACGCCAACACGCCGGTGCTGAGCCTGACGCGCGTAACCTATACCGATCACGACCAACCTGTAGAATATGTGCTTTCGGTCTACCGGTGCGACCGTTACCAGCTTCGCACCGTTTTGCGCTATTCAAAATGAGAGCAAAACAGGATCACACCATGAGGGAAAACACACAGGGGCAAGGTGCTCAGGCGTACATGCAAGCTGTCCTCGAGCGACTGACAGCGATTCGGGATAGCGAGGCTGCCGCAATCGACCGCGCCGCCACCGCCATCGCCGATGCGATCGCCGCGGGCGGGATGGTCTATCTGTTCGGCACCGGACACTCGCACATGCTGGCCGAAGAGGGGCACTTCCGGGCCGGAGGATTCGCAGCGGTATGCCCTGTGCTCAGTTCCAGCCTGATGCTCCACGAGAGCGCGGAAGTCAGCTCTCGGCTGGAGCGCACGAGCGGGGTCGGTCCGGCGGTGCTGGCGCGCTATCAGCCCTCCGCCCGCGATGTGCTGGTGATCTTCTCCAACAGCGGCGTGAACATGGTGCCGGTGGAGACAGCGCAGGAAGCCAAACGCATTGGTATGACCGTCATCGCGGTCGTCTCCAGAGATTACGCCGCGCAGATTCCTACTGGCCCGGCGGGGGCCAAACTGGCCGACATCGCCGATGTGGTGCTGGACAATCACGGCGTCCCTGGCGACGCGCTGGTGCCGCTGAACGAAGGAGGGCTGCGCGTAGGGCCGCTCTCGACCATCGCGGGCGCGTTTTTGCTCAACGCGGTGCTGGCCGAAGCCGCCTGTCGCCTGCAGGCCAGGGGCATCAAGCCGCCGATCTTCATCAGCGCCAACATGCCCGGCGCAGCCGAGCACAACGCCCGCCTGATCGCCGAGTACCGCACGCGCAATCCGCACCTGTAGGGCGTCTGACTCAGGGTTTTTCCGGATACTTCGATCCGGTTACCAAATGATCGTTCTGACCGACTATTGTGTGAGACAAGGAGATTAGGACATGAAACGCATGCTTTCCACGCTGGTCATCGTGCTGGTCGTCGCACTGATGGTGCTACCTCAGGTACCGGCAACGGCTCAGCAAAAGGTGCAGATCACCCTCTGGCACATGGAGCAGCCACCACACCGCGTCGAGCGCATTCAGACTCTGATTGACGAGTTCAACGCGGCCAACCCCGACATCGAGGTCAAGCAAGAGCCGCAGAACTGGGGCGAAATCTACACCAAAGCGCCGGCTGCGGTCGCCGCGGGCAACGCGCCCGAGCTGCTCTTCGCCATCCCGGACTTCACGCCCATCCTCAAAGACCTGGGCACGGTGCTGCCGGTTGAAGACTTCGTGGCCGAACTGGACGCCGCGCACAAGTTCTATCCCGCTGCCGTCGCGCAATACACCTACGAGGGCCACACCTGGGCAGTGCCGCTCTACAACATGGCGCACTCGCTGTGGTATCGCAAGAGCGTCTTTGAGGCTGCCGGTGTCGAAGTGCCCACCACCTGGGACGAGTGGCTCGCCGTCACCGAGAAGCTGACCACCGGCGAGCAGTACGGCATCGGTTTGCCTGCCAACAAGAACCTCTACACCGATCAGACGGTCTATGACCTGATGATCAACGCGGGCGCCGACGAAATCTACAACCCCGATGGCTCGCTGCGCTTCAACAACCCGCAGACGGTCGAAGCCTACGACATGTACAGCAAGCTCTACAAGTTCTCGCCGCCGGACAGCCCCAACTGGGCCTGGGGTGAGGCCGAAGCCTGCTTCGCCAACCGCTCCTGCGCGTCCATCCTGCAATTCACCGTCATCACCACCTACGACACGCAGGCCGAAGGCGATCCGGCTGACCTGGGCGTTGCTCCCATCCCCTACAAGGAAGGCGTAGAGAACCCTGGCACCATTGCCTACGTCAACGCTGTGATGATCCTCACCGACGATCCGGCCAAAGTAGAAGCCGCCAAGAAGTTCATCAGCTTCATTCTGGAGCCGGAGAACTACGGGCGCTTCCTGAACATGGAGCCGGGCCTCTTCCTGCCGGTCACTGAAGATGGTGCAGTCGCCGAGAGCTTCTGGAACGACCCGTTGGTGGTCAAGTACAAGGAGCAGGTCGAGATCATGGTGAAGAACTCGACCGGCGGGCGTTTGTTCGGCTTCACTGGCGGCAACACCTTCCCCAGCATTGCGGCCATTTCGGCGCAGAACCTGCTGGCACAGACCCTGCAGATGATCGTCATTGACGGCATGTCGCCCGCAGATGCTGTGGCCGAAGGTCAGCGGCTGATGGAAGAAGCCATCGAAGACTGAGTTCGCGGTTCTGACGGCGGGGGAGCGCCAGTCGCTCCCCCCTTCTGCTTGACTGGGACGATCATGCGCAACACGACACCGCATACCGCGCGCGCCCGACTCTGGGCGAACTTCCGCTCGGAGTGGCTCTCCATCAACACCCTGATGGGCTATGCCTTTGTGCTGCCGCTTCTGTTGTGGCTGGCGGCCACCATCCTCTACCCTCTGCTGGTATCCATTCAGATCAGTGTCCAGAACATCAAGTTCATCGGCACGCCCGGCGAATATGTGGGGTTGGACAACTACCAGCGTGTGTTGTCGTCGCCCTATTTCCACGCAGCGCTCAAAAACAGTGCCATCTGGGTGGTGGCTAATGCGCTGGTACAGACCGTGCTGGCCTTCGCCGCCGCGCTGATCCTCAAGCAGCAGTTCGTAGGCAATCGCATCGCCCGCATCTGGATCATCCTGTCGTGGGTGGTACCCACGGTGGTGGTGGTGATCATCTGGCGCTGGCTGCTGAGCGCGTCGGGCGGCATCGTCAACTATTCCTTGCAGGCGCTGGGCATCATAGACAAACCGATGGGCTTCTTTTCCACCGGCAATACAGCATTTATCTCGGTCATCCTGATCAACTCCTGGCGCTGGTTCCCTTTCAACGCGGTGATCTTGCTGGCCGCCCTGCAACGCATCCCCGCCGAACTCTACGAAGCGGCGGCAGTGGACGGCGCGAATGTGGTGCAGAAATTCCGCTTCATCACCCTGCCCAGCCTGCAACCGGTGCTCTTCGTGATGGGGCTGATCGGCACGCTGCTGTCGTTCAACGTCTTTGACGTTATCTGGCTGCTGACCGGCGGTGGGCCGTCCAGAGCCACTACCACCCTGCCCGTGTTGATCTACGACACGGCGTTCAAGAAATACCGGCTCAGCCAGGCCGCGGCTATGTCGGTGCTGACTGGCATCATCCTGCTGGTCTTCGCCGCCTTGTTCATCCGTTTTCTGTCGCCAGCATCCGAAGACAGTGACGAGAGGTGACCATGCTGCTCAGAGTACGTCGCAACATGCCCCTGGCCCTGTCGGTGCTGGTGTTGATGGTAGTGGTGCTGGCTCCCTTCTACTGGATTTTCTCGTCCTCGATCAAAGAGCCGCAGGAGATCATCGCCCGCAGACCAACCCTGTTTCCACAGTCGTTCACGCTCCAGCACTATGACAAGCTCCTGAACCATTCGCAGTTTCCTACCTACCTGCGCAACAGCCTGATCGTCGCCGTGGGCACCATGGTGATCACCGTGGTGCTGTCTACGCTGGCCGCCTATGGCCTCTACCGGCTGCGTTTTCCAGGGCGGCAGGTGTTGTTCCGCGTCATTCTGGTCACCTATGCCTTCCCTGGCGTGCTGTTGCTCGTCCCGCTCTACAACATGATGAGCAAGCTGGGGCTGGTGGATCGGCTGCTGGCACTGGTGATCGTGGATGTAACCCTGGCTGCGCCCTTTGCTGTGTGGATGCTGCAAGCCTTCTTCCGCACCATCCCCCAGGAACTCGAGGAAGCCGCTGCCCTGGACGGAGCGACCCGGCTGGGGATCATCGTGCGCATTCTGCTACCCCTGGCCGCGCCCGGCGTGGCCGCCATCGCTATCTTCGCCTTCATCACCTCCTGGACAGAATATATCTTTAGCTCGATCCTCATCGTCAGCGAGGCCAACCGCACTGTGCCGGTGGGTCTGGCGGGCATCATCGGGCAGTACCAGGTAGACTGGGGATTGCTGCTGGCCGGGGCCAGCGTGACGGCGTTGCCAGTGCTGGTGCTCTTCGGCCTGGTGGGGCGCAACTTCGTCGAAGGATTGACGGCGGGCGCAGTACGCTGAACAGAGGAACTCCTATGGCATCGCAGACGTTTCTGCTGGGCATTGACGCGGGCACGTCGGTCGTCAAGGCGGCATTGATTGACCCGCAGGGCCGCGAAGCGCTGACGGTGGCGCAGCGCACCGCCGTCTTGACCCCTCATCCTGCCTGGGCCGAGGCCGACATGCACGAAATCTGGGCCATGACCTGCTCGGCCATTCGCGCTGTGCTCGCGCAAGCAGACGTTGCCCCCGAACAGATCGCCGCCGTCGGCCTGACGGGGAATATGGTGGGAGCCTGGCTGATTGACGCAAAAGGCGAACCGGTGCGCAACGCCATCCTGTGGTGCGACGGGCGCACGCAACCGTTGATAGATCGCCTCAGCGCCGAATACCCCGGCTTCATGTCGCGCATCTTCGAGACGTCCGGCAGCGTGATGCAACAGGGTTGTACCCTGCCTGTCCTGCGCTGGCTGGCCGAAAACGAACCGGCCAGCCTGGAACGCGCTGCCCACGTGCTGTGTTGCAAAGACTGGCTCTGTTACAAGCTCACAGGGACTATTCAGATAGACCCTACCGAGGCGTCGGTCATGCCGGGCGACGCGCGCGCGCGTACCTACAGCGACGCCATGTTTGAGTTGCTCGGCGTCAGCGCCTACCGGCACCTCTTCCCGCCGGTCAGGCCTTCCGAATCCATCGCCGGGACGGTACACGAAAGCGCCGCCCAACAGACCGGCCTGCGCCCCGGCACACCCGTTGTGGTGGGCGCAGGTGATGTGCCCGCCTCGGCGTTGGGCGTTGGTGCGCATACGCCGGGCGTGGCCTGCTCGTTGCTGGGCACCAACTTCCTCAACTGCCTGGTCACTGCGCAGCCGATTTTCGAGCCGCGCGATGTCGGTGTGCTGTTCTGCGAACCGGGTGAACGCTGGCTGCGGGCGACAATCAACGTCTCCGGCACCACCAGCCTGGACTGGGCCATCGAGCAGTTCGCGCAGCCGGAGAAAGCGCGCGCCGGCTCACTCGCCGAACTCTTCGCCGCCGTCGAAACGCTGGCACAGCAGAGTCCGCCAGGCGCGCGTGGCGTGATCTACCTGCCCTACCTGAGCGCGAATGGGATCATTGCTCCCATTGTCGAGCCTGCTGCGCGAGCCGAGTTCTTCGGCCTGACCACCGATCACACCCGCGCTGACCTGCTGCGCGCCGTCTATGAAGGGCTGGCTTTCTCCATCCGCGACGGCTACGACATCATCCCCGCCCGCATAGATGAGATACGGCTGTCTGGCGGGGCGTCGCGCAGTCATTTCTTCTGCCAGATGATTGCCGACGTCACCGGTCGGCGGGTGATCGTCCCGGCGGGTAACGAGTTTGGAGCGAGAGGCGCGGCCATGCTGGCCGCCGTTGGCATCGGCTGGTACGCCTCCCTGCCGGAAGCGCTGACCGCCGGGCTGGCCACCCCGCGCGTGTACGAGAGCAATCCGCTCATCAAAGCGACCTACGACGCTGTCTACGCCACCTACGGGCAACTGCGCACGGCCCTGCGCGAAGTCTGGCAGCAACACCGGCAGCGCCTGCCCTGGACGGCCCAGGAGCACATCTAACCGCGAAGACCCGGAGGGCGCAGAGGAAAAACGCAGAGCAACCCCGCGTCACCCTCTGTGTCCTCCGTGCCCTCTGTGGTGAATCCCTCCCCAAAGATGAGCATCGCCCCGCTCCTCATCTTGTCTTGACAAATCGCGCGCCGTTCCGCACAATACGTCTATACAAGTCATGTGGCTTTCCTGGGGACTCCTGTGGACAGTCCAAACGATATCTACGAGTTCGTTGACGGCTGGTTGATTCGCGACCGCGCCCCGTTTCAGCGCGAGGCCGAAGTGCGGAAGGCAACCGTTTTCGCCCTGGCCAATGGCTACATGGGGTCGCGCGGCGCGCCCGAAAGCGCCCCGCTCGACTGGCCGGGCGTGGTAGGTCATCACATCAACGGCATCTACGACTCGCCAACGGGCGACATCCTGCAGCGCGAGATGATCAACATCCCCGCCTGGACGCCGATCCTGCTGGAAGTGGACGGTCAGCGGCTGGATGTGGAGGGCGAAAATTGCCAGAGCTACGTGCGCGAACTCGATCTGCGGCGGGGGTTGCTGCGGCAACGGGCGCACTGGACTCTGCCGGGCGGCGGGGAACTGGTTTGGCACAGCGAGCGCCTGGTGAGCATGGCCCGCCCCCATCTGGCCGCCATCCGCTGGCGATTGGTGAGCAGCAGGCCGTGCCGGGTCACGATCGTCTCGGCGATTGACGCGGCGGTGACCAACCGCTTCGCCCCCACGCACAGTGCCGCGGTCACTGCACAAACTGCGGGCAGCGAGCTGGCCGTCACCCTGACCACCATCGAGCAGCATCATCAGGTTGCTGTCATGGCCCGTCACCGGCTGACGGGCGCGGCGCAACGGGCGCGCTGGTCGTGGCGAGCGGACGAGACGCGCGCCGAGGGCATCGTCACCTTCGATCTGCCCGCCGCGCAGATGGTCACGCTGGTCAAGTTCGTCGCCGTCTACGATAGCCGATTCACAGCGGGCGACCTGCTCAGCCATTGCCGCGCCGATCTCTACGTCGCGGAGGCGCTGGGCTACGACGTGCTGCGCGCCGGTCACACCGCCCGCTGGGCCGAGCTGTGGGACTCCTCCGACGTGATCATCGAGGGCGATGCACAGGCTCAGACCGCGTTGCGCTTCTGCCTGTTTCACCTGCTGGCCAACAGCCCGCACTCCGACCGTGTTAGCATCTCCGCCCGCGGCCTGCAAGGCCAGGACTACTGGGGATCGATCTTCTGGGACTGCGACATCTACGTTGCGCCCTTCTTCACCGCCACCCAACCCGCCCTGGCCCGTCGCCTGCTGCGCTATCGCTACCACACGCTGGATGGCGCGCGGCGCAAGGCGCGCGGACTGGGCTTTGCGGGCGCTTACTACGCCTGGCAGAGCCAGGAAACCGGCGACGAGACCTGCGCGCTCTACGTCTTCGATGACCCGCGCACCGGCCAGAAGATTCGCAGCTACTTCGCCGATGAGCAGATTCACATTTCGGCGGATGTCGTTTATGCGCTGTGGCAATACCTGGGAGCGAGCGGCGACGATACCATCCTGACCGACGGCGCGCTGGAAATTGCCTGCGAAGTGGCGCGCTTCTTCGTCTCGCGGGCGACGTACAACCCCGCAAGCGATCGTTACGAACTGCGCACCGTGCTGGGGCCGGATGAATATCACGAGCGCGTGGACAACAACGCCTACACCAATGCTATGGCACAGTTCAGTCTGCGCGCCGCCCTGGCCCTGCTGGAACGGGCAGGACGTCGCGCACCTGAAGCGCTGGCGGAGCTACGCGCCCGCCTGCGTCTGGATGACGCAGAGATCGCGCAGTGGCGCGAGGCCGCCGAACGCTTCTACGTGCCCGCGCCCGACCCGCACACCGGGCTGATCCCGCAGTTCGACGGCTACTTTGCCCTGGAGGATGCGCCGCCCGACGCGGTGCGCGCGCGCCTGGCTCATCCCGATCAGTACCCCGGCGGTCTGCTGGGGCCATTCCAGAGCACACAGGCTATCAAGCAGGCCGACGTGGTGCTGTTGCTCTACCTGCTGCGCGATCGCTACTCGCTGGACGTGCAGCGCGCCAACTGGCTCTACTACGAGCCGCGCACGGCCCACGATTCCAGTCTCAGCCCGCTGGCCTATGCGCTGGTCGCCGCCAACGTGGGCATGGTGGACTGGGCCTATCGCTACTTCCTGCGCACCGCCATGCTCGATCTGCTGGGCACCGGTCCTCACTGGAACCTGGGCGTGCACACCGCGGCCATGGGCGGCGCATGGCTCAGCGTGGTGCATGGTTTCTGTCAGCTCGACCTGCGTGAGGACGGAGTGCATCTGCTGGGTTGGCCGCGTCTGCCCAATGGCTGGCGGGCCGTGCGCCTGACCCTGTGGTGGCACGGGCACTGCATCGGCGTCGAAGTCACGCGGCAGGCAGTCACCTTCACCGTAGAGGGTGGCACTGTGCCGATCGTCTACCCTGAAGGGCGCGCGACCGTCACCGCCGGGCGTGCCCTCACGCTCGACTATGCGCCAGAACCGGTTGTTTCCTTCTCATCAACGGATTGAGGACAAAGACATCATGAGCAACTCCCTGGTTACCCCCACCGACGGCATGATCATCACCGCAGACACGCGCCTGGCTCCCGGCGTCTACGTGTTGCCCCATGGTCTGACCCTCGCCGCCGACAACATCACGCTGGACGGGACAGGTGCCTGGCTGGTCAGCCCGCAGCACGAAGGCGTGGCAGTGCGTGCCGAAGGACGGCGCGGCGTGACAGTGCGCGGACTGAGCATTTCCGGCTACTATCACGGTCTGCGCTTCGACCATTGTCACGAAGTAACCATTGAGCGTGTGCGCGTCCGCGATACGGCTGAGATCGAGGGCATAGATACTTTCCTGTACCTGTGGCATCCCCTCGAGGAAGTCTACAGCGCGGCCATCCTGCTCCACGATGTGCGCGGCGGCGCGGTGCGCGGCTGTGACCTGCAACATCAAATGAACGGCATCTTGCTCTATGGC